>NZ_BSVC01000014.1 GCF_030269905.1 Pelosinus sp. IPA-1
ACGACTAACATGTTGTCTTTCTTCTGTGAAGTTTTGAAGGAACATATGAAAATATGTACTTCTAAAATCCAGTGGCGATAGCTAAGGGGATCCACCTGTTCCCATACCGAACACAGTAGTTAAGCCCTTATACGTCGAAAGTACTTGGTTGGAAACGGCCTGGGAGGATAGATAGTTGCTGGTTAAAGAAAAAACGCTCACTTTTTGTGAGTGTTTTTTTATATATTATATGTTTTTTTACCTATTTTGCAGGAAGACAATGCTTTTTTGGGGAAGAATACAAAATGGAAGGAGTGTCATTATTTGAATAAAATTTTAGATGAAATAGAGAAAAAGGTTATCAACGGGATTCGACTTACGAGGGAAGACGGCATTGCTCTATTTGAAAGTAATAATTTGACTTGGTTGGGTTATTTAGCAGATATAGTTAGACAACGTGTGAGTGGTGACTATGTATATTTTAATGTCAACCGCCATATTAACCTAACAAATGTTTGTACTGCTCGATGTGACTTATGTGCCTTCGGCTGTGATGCGGATAGCGCCCAGTCTTATACAATGACAAAAGAGAAGGCCTTAGAAATTGCTATACAAGCCGCTAAAGACAGTGATCTTAGAGAATTACATATAGTAAGTGGGCTTCATCCTGATTGGCCTTTTACATATTATGTTGACGTTATAAGGGCATTAAAGAAGGCGCTACCTCACATTCATTTGAAGGCTTTTACAGCCGTAGAAATAACTTATTTTGCGAAGATTTCTGGTAAGTCTGTTACGGAAGTATTAGAAGAGTTGCAAAATGCAGGGCTGGATTCTATGCCAGCGGGTGGGGCAGAAATTTTATCCGACCGAGTGAGGGCAGAAATTTGCCCCAAAAAAGCAACGGCAACAGAATGGCTAGAGGTGGCCCATACTGCCCATAAATTAGGAATTCGCAGTAATGCTAGTATGCTATATGGGCATATTGAGACAATTGAGGAGCGCGTAGATCATTTATTATCCTTACGAAAGTTGCAGGATGAAACGGGTGGTTTTCAGACTTTTATTTGTTTTCCTTTTCATCCGAATAATACGGAGCTCGGCAAACGGGTTGACCGGACTTCCGTATGGGATGAGCTTAAAACTATGGCAATTTCTCGTTTGTTACTAGATAATTTTAAAAATATCAAGGCATATTGGGTTATGCTAACATTGCCTATAGCCCAAGTGGCATTAGGATTTGGTGCAAATGATATTGATGGTACAGTAAGTGAAGAAAAAATAATGCACGCTGCAGGAGCAAAATCAGCTACATCTCTCAGTAAAGAAGATATTATTGCGGCCATTCGTCAGACAGGGCGTATTCCTGCTGAACGAGATTCTATGTACAATATAGTTAAAATATTATAGTGAAAAAAGAACAGCCTAACGAATATAGCGGCTGTTCTTTCTTACTATTAATTAGGGTGGATGTAAATAGGTCATAGGAGGCTAATAATGAGTTTTGTTATTCAAGCTGAAAACTTAGCAAAGACATATGGAGGTTTTCGTGCTTTAAAGGGTATTTCTTTTGGCATTACCAAGGGAGAGTGCTTTGGTTTTCTAGGCCATAATGGGGCAGGTAAATCTACTACTATGAAAATGATATATGGACTGTCTACAGTAGATGAGGGTTTTCTTGAAATTGTTGGTGAGAGGATTCAGCCTATTACTCCACCTCATATTAAGCAGATTTTTGGCATTGTGCCACAGGAAGATAATTTAGACTCAGACTTATCTGTTATCGAAAATCTAGAGGTTTATGGCGGATATTTTGGTATTACAAGTAAGAAATCAAGAGAATATGGGCAAGAGTTGTTAGAGTTCATGGGGTTAGCAGATAAAGCCGATGTAAATGTTGAGTTACTCTCTGGTGGAGCGAAACGTAGGTTAGTGATAGCTAGAGCTCTTATTAATAACCCACAAATAATTATCTTAGATGAGCCAACAACGGGTCTTGATCCCCAAGCTCGTCGTTTGGTTTGGCAAAAGCTTAGGCGTCTTAAAGAAGAGGGAGTTACCATGATTTTGACGACTCATTATATGGAAGAGGCAGCACAGCTATGTGACAGATTAGTAATTATGAATGACGGGCTAATATTAGCAGAGGGTAGTCCTGAGGAATTAACTCGCCAGTATGTATTGCCCTTTGTGATAGAAGTACGAATCCCTATTGCTTTGCTGCCTTCCCAAATCAATGAGAAAATCGAAGAAATGGGCGGTAGGGCAGAGTACATTGTTGATAGTTTGTTTATTTTTACTAATGATGGTAAGAGCCTATGGAATAAGCTAGGGGACCTCGGATTATCTGAGCGCGTTTGCTATCTACGACCTACTAATTTAGAAGATGTATTTTTGAAATTGACAGGGAAGAGGGACGAAGAATGAAAACGGCAGTGGGCATTTTAAAGCGTCATCTAATTGTATTTCGTCGTACTTTGTGGTCCAATATGGTATTAAATGTCTTGGAACCTTTTTTATATCTTTCAGCTATGGGGTTTGGTCTTGGGGCCTATATACAAGATATGGGGGGCATGAGCTACATTCAGTTTATTGCACCAGGGATGGTTTCTTCTGCGGCGATGTGGGCAGCGACTTTCGAGTGTACCTACTCTAGTTTCGTTCGTTTACACTATCAGAAAACATTTCACGCCATGTTGGCTGGACCTGCGACTGTAACTGATGTAGTTATCGGTGAAGTATTATTTGGTATTGTTAAAAATATTGTCTTTGGCATTGTCATTTTAATGGTGATTGCTGCCATGGGACAAGTACAGTCGGTATGGTCTTTGTTAATTCCTCTGTTTCTCATTTTTCCTGGAGCCGTTTTTTCCTTAATGGCTTTATCATATACGGGGTTGATTAATCATATCGATTATTTGAATTATTATATTACCTTAGTAACAACACCAATGTATCTATTTGCTGGCGTTTTTTTTCCTGTCTCATCTATGCCAGGATGGATGCAGACGTTAGCTTGGCTTAATCCGCTGTATCATAGCGTGGAAGTATGTCGTGGATTAGTAGTTGGTACTATTAGTATGGTGTTATGGCAGCATGTTATAAGCTTATTGATATTTACAATTATTTTAGCACCAGTACCCGTGTACTTTCTAAGAAAACGGCTGATTAGCTAAATAAATGTATGTAATTACAAAAAATGCTCACAATGAAAAGTAGGGGTTGCGTAAAACCGCCCCTACTTTTCATTGTTTTAAAGGAATGTAAATATATATTAAGCTAATGTTGAAACAAGTAAGTGTGCGCAGACCTCATTTGTAGCAACAGGTACGTTATGTACATCACAAACTCTTAGAAGTGCTGTAATATCTGGCTCATGGGGTTGTGCTGTTAAAGGGTCCCTCAAGAATATAACCAAGTCAACTTCTTGGCTAGCAATGCGTGCACCTATTTGTTGGTCACCACCAAGTGGGCCAGATAAATAGGTAGTAACCTCTAATCCGGTATTTTCCTTAATGAGACGTCCGGTGGTGGCTGTAGCCAATAAATTTTGTTTTGCTAAAATATCTCGATGTTGATTTACAAAAGCAAGCATAGATTCTTTTTTACGATCGTGGGCAATTAATGCGACGGTTTTCATGATAACACCTACCTTTTTATAGATATATAAATTATAACATAATTAGTGTTAACATTACGTTAAATTATAATGCAGGATGGCAATATATTAGAATACTTTTTCATAATATATAAGGGGGAGGGGTTATATTTACGGTATAGGTCACTAATAATAAGATGGGGTTTACTAACAATTATAGAAGGATGAGGATAGCTCTATGGCGAATAGTATTTTAAGGTAGTATGGTTTAATATTTGCAAGGAGTGAATAAATGTGTTGCCATTTCTTATAATAGTATTTTTTGTAATCAATTTTTTATATTTCTTTATGGAAATGCCTGTATTGGCTTTCGGCTTTACAGATTGGTCTAACTTAATTATTGCCTGGGGAATTGTTTTACTCTTTGTTTCGGCATTAATATTACTTAATAAATTTAGGCAGTTTATTGCTAAGACAGCCTGGGGAGAAATTTTAAAAAAATTATTCCCACAATTATTTCAAGAGAGGCCACACGTTGTTGATATTGCTAATTATCAAAATAATGGACAGAATTTTAAGCGTTACAAGATGTTGGGGATTGTAGGGATTATACTGTTGATAGTCGGTGTAAGTAACTTATTAATTTTACCTATCTTAACGAGTGCACCGATATTGTATAGTAATTCTTACAGGGAACTGTTAGGAGAAGTAAGCGAGAGTTCTTTTACTTCTGATATTGAGCCAATTAATTTAGCTCAAATACGAATCGTAGATGATGAAACAGCCCGAAAATTAGCAGAGAAGAAGATTGGTGAAGTACCTGCATTAGGTAGTGAAGTTCAAATAGGCGAGTTATCGTTGCAGAAGGTACAGGATAAATTATATTATGTTGCCCCACTAGAACATCGTGGTATTTTTCAATGGCTAACGAATCATAGTAAAGGGAGTAAGGGCTATGTTATGGTCTCAGCCACGAATCCGCAAGATGTACGCCTAATTCAAAATATAAACGGAAAAGAAGTATTTTTGAAATATCAAATGAAAGGCTTTCTCTTTGATTATTTGCCAAGATACGTTTACTTCAATGGTTTATTTACAATTGGTACTACGGATTATTCTTTTGAAGTTGATGATGATCTGAACCCTTACTGGGTTGTTACTTTGTATAAGAATAAAATAGGTTATCATGGTGCTGATGCAGTTGGCGCAGTTACTGTTAATGCGCAAACGGGAGAAATTGCAAGATATAGTTTAGAAAATTTACCTCGTTGGGTTGACAGAGTGCAGCCTGAAGAGCTTATCTATCGGCAAGTTCGTGACTGGGGCGAATATATTAATGGATTCTGGAATAGCATTTTTGCGAAAACAGGTACATTAAAGCCAACGGGAACTGATCTTCATCTTATTTATGGGAATGATGATAAGGTATATTGGTACACGGGCATTACATCTTCAGGAAAGGATGGGAGCTCTGTAGGTTTCATTTTGATTAACTCTCGTACAAAAGAAGCAAAGTGGTATAAGGTATCTGGTGCAGATGAAGCAGGGGCTAAAAAGTCAGCTGAAGGCCAAGTGCAGGAAAAATCTTACCGTGCAGGATACCCTATCTTATATAATATTGGCGGTGTGCCTACCTATATTGCACCTTTAAAAGATAAAGAAGGGTTGTTGAAAGCTGTATCTTTTATTTCTGTAGAAAATTATAATTTAGTAGGTGTAGGAGCGGATATCGAAAGCGGCTTGCGAACGTACCAACAGGTATTAGCGAGTAAGGGGAATCAATTCATTCCTAGCCAAGAAAATAGAACGCTAAAATTACAAGGGAAAATTAGTCGTGTTTCTCAAGTTGTTAAGGGTGGAGATTCTTATTTCTACTTTATGTTAGAGGGCGATAATCGGATTTTCGTAGGGAGTGTTTCTACCTCACCAAAGGTTCCCTTGGCTAAAGTTGGTGACATAGTGGCAGTAACAGCGAATGATACGAGGGAAAATACATTAAGTATTAGTGAGTTCAAAGGTGAAAGTTATTAAGAAGCGGACCATCCTTCAGCTTTCGGCGGGAGGATGGTCCCTTTTAATTAAATAAGTTCATTTGAAAATCTCTTCAGTATATAATTATTCTTAGAGGGAAAGGTAGATAAATAGCGAAAAAAGTAGGATGAAGATAGGGTTTGCAGGAGGTTTTGGTATGAATGATAAAAAATATGGTGCATATGCAGAAAATTTTTCTGAAAAGAAGTTATTTGAGAAATTAGGACGATTTGCTGCTAAGGCTGGCAAGAAGCTGGTATATGTAGTGCTTCTTCTATTCTATACGTTGCAGAAAGACAATGTACCATTGAAAGCCAAAGCCACTATCATTGGTGTATTAGGGTATTTTATTTCTCCGATAGATGCAATACCAGATATTATACCACTTATCGGATATACGGATGACTTTGGAGCTTTGCTAGTTGCATTAGCTGTTGTGTCTGTGTATGTTGATGAAGAAGTAAAGAATAAGGCAAAGAGCAAATTAGAATCCTGGTTTGGTCCAATTAGTGAAAGTGATATAGAGGAAATTAACGCAAAATTATAAAGGGTGCTTCATGACATTGTACTTTGGGGGATGGTTTATGAGTTATCATGAACCATCTCTTCTTCTATTTACGATATAAGATTTTTTTAATGAAATTGGCATAAAATTTTAAATAAGAGAGACAAATAATCAAGGCGAACTTGTTGAATTCTATTTGTTCACTGCTGTTGGATCTGAAATTCTAATATGTATAAGATGCGGGTCACGATTGTCTACTGACATAGAGTATCCAATCCAATCATACGCTAATATCGGGGTGTTTATATGAAAATCGGTTTGGTAGGAATAGGTCGTATGGGTAGTGTGTTAGCAACTATTTTGGCAGACCATTGTGAGCTTTATTTATTTGATAAGAATAATGCACGGATGAATTTGATAGCGGAAGAACTGAGGGCATCTGTAGCCAATAATTTAAAGGAAATCGTGAAAATAAAATTAATTCTTCTAGCTTTACCTGATCGGGAAGTCATTACTTGTATTAAAGAATTGAATCAATTGAATGAACCGATTATTGTTATGAATATAGCCACAAATGTGGGGCAACATACCCTTAATAGCATTGCAGCTTCCCATGTGAAATGCATATCTGTCAAATTTATCGGACATGCAGGTGAGATGGCTTTCGGAGAGAGACCTGTCATTATAGTAAATCAATCTCCCAAGGAATTAGTTTCCATAGCAGTAGACGTTTTTCAGTTAATCGGGCAGGTAATCGTAGGTGATGCTGATTTGGTGCAAAAAATTAATACAATAGCGGCCCAAAAGGCGATTGAAGCAGCAGTAAGTATTGAAAGGGAATTAAAAGATAATAAAATCACAGATCCAGCAATAATCAAAAGCGCAATAAGACAGGTAGCAGCTGGAATAATGAAGTCCTATGCAGATAATAACCTGGGGCCCTTTGCTCAAGAGATAGTGCATTCAGTACGGACTAAATTAAATAGGAAGTAAATATAATACCATATTTATTACAGTTCAGCTAAATGCTTGCAGGATAAAGTGTAATCATGTCGTATCTATATACAAGAATCCTATATAAACGATAGGTACAGATGGAGGTAAGATCGATGTTACAAGGAACTTTTCGTGTAAAAGCTGGTTTAGCAGAAATGCTTAAGGGTGGCGTCATTATGGACGTAACTACTCCTGAGCAAGCAAAAATTGCCGAGGAAGCTGGGGCTTGTGCTGTTATGGCATTAGAACGTGTACCAGCAGATATTCGAGCTGCAGGCGGGGTTGCTCGTATGGCGGATCCTACGATTATTCAAAGAATTATGGATGTTGTAACCATACCCGTTATGGCTAAAGTAAGAATTGGTCATTTGGTAGAAGCCCAAATCATAGAATCGTTAGGTGTAGATTATATCGATGAAAGTGAAGTATTAACTCCTGCTGACGACAAATATCATATTGATAAGCACCAATTTAAAGTTCCTTTTGTTTGTGGTGCAAAAAACCTTGGCGAAGCCTTGCGTCGTATTGGTGAAGGGGCCGCTATGATCCGAACAAAAGGGGAACCAGGCACAGGAAATGTAGTAGAGGCAGTAAAGCATATCCGCATGGTGATGAGCGAAATTCGCCAATTGCAAAACTTGCCGAATGAAGAAGTAGCTGCGTTTGCTAAGAATATTGCTGCTCCGCTAGAACTTGTTATGGAAGTTAAAAAATTAGGGCGCCTGCCAGTTGTTAATTTTGCAGCAGGCGGTATTGCGACTCCAGCAGATGCAGCCCTTATGATGCATTTGGGTTGCGATGGGATCTTTGTCGGGTCTGGTGTTTTTAAATCCGGCGATCCTGTAAAAAGAGCAAAAGCGATTGTTGCTGCCACTACGTATTATAATGACCCTAAGATTCTGGCCGAAGTTTCCCGCGATCTTGGTGAAGCTATGGTAGGAATTGAGATTTCTACCTTGCCAGAGCATGAGCGCATGCAAGAGCGTGGCTGGTAAAAGGCTAGAAGGTAGGGATAATAATGAAGATAGGGGTTCTTGCATTACAAGGAGCTTTTCGTGAGCATTGTTGGATGCTTGAAGGCTGTGGCGTAACAGCGATTGAAATTAGAAAACCAGAAGAACTGGATGATGTAGTGGGCTTAATTATCCCTGGCGGAGAAAGCACCACCATTGGTAAGCTGATGGTTCAATGGGGATTAATGGATAAAATTAAGAGTAGAGTTAGCCAAGGTATGGCGGTCTATGGTACTTGTGCCGGTATGATTATGCTAGCGAAAGACATCATAGATAGTGATCAGCCTCGTTTAGGATTATTGGATGCTGAAGTACGCCGCAATGCTTTTGGTCGTCAACGGGAAAGTTTTGAGGCCGATATGGTAGTACCTGAATTTGGCATAGAACCGTTAAAGGCTATTTTTATCCGTGCACCTTATATTGAAAAGGCAGGCCAAGGTGTAAAAGTTCTAGCTACAGTAAGAGATAAAATAGTCATAGCGAGACAAGGCAAGATACTTGTAACAGCATTCCATCCGGAATTGACAGATGATGATCGTATCCATAAATATTTTATTTCTATGATAAGCGAATAAGATAGGAAAAAGAGTGATTGTTACCATAGGTATACAATCACTCTTTTTGATGGATAAACGTTATTCTTTTTTCATTGTAACGGCAATGGCAGTCGCGATTGCTGCACCAATTCCTGAACCGTCTTTGGTGAGGCTTGTTGTTACCTTCATTCCTTTGTTGCCCAACTCTTGGGCTAAGGTTAGATTAATTGTTTCGGCGTAGCCTGGAGTTTTTTCATAAAGTGATCCATCAATCGCAATATTATGATGCTCAGCCAAGTTTGGATCCATATGTTGAATAATACCTAAAAATGTTGCAGCAACCAAGCGAGCTGAGCGAGTTGTTACAAAAGAAGCTATTTTTTTAAATGATTCACGATCTTCTTTTGTAGAGCCTATGATTCTAAGAGTGTCTTCCAAGAATGATTTAATATTTGAGTGTTCTGGGGTTTCATCTTCCAAGAGAAGTGATATATGGGCACCATTTAATATGTGAGGCGTGGTTAAGACCTCGCTGCTAGATTTTGTTGCAAGAAGACCTTCATCAAACAAGCTGCAGGCAATGATGCGTACAAGTTCACCAATATAATGACCTGAAACCATTTTTTCAAGCCGCTGGGCACCAGGCTTCTCACTACGAGTATCTAATAACATATCGTAATGTGTAAAGGGGAGTTGATCAAAGTTACCCGATTCCATATTAATAATCATCGGCTCTTTTGTCCAGGGAGGGGAGGGTTCAAGATAAGCTGTATTATGGCCTGTGCCGCATATAGAGCCAATATCGGTAAATTGATTCGTATAAGCTGCAGCGAGTAATGT
Source organism: Pelosinus sp. IPA-1 (assembly GCF_030269905.1). NCBI lineage: Bacteria > Bacillati > Bacillota > Negativicutes > Selenomonadales > Sporomusaceae > Pelosinus > Pelosinus sp. IPA-1. The sequence goes on from NZ_BSVC01000014.1 coordinate 9,499, forward strand.
ACCTACCGTATCATTGATAATAGCCTCTGGGAGAACATTAGAGAGATTTTGCCTTAGTAATGCATCTTTTAGAAGAGCTGTGATATTGGCGCCCTCTACACCTGTTGTTTCAATTTCCTTCGTCCAATGAATGAGTGTGCCTGTGTTTAGACCAGTTTGATCCGTGGGAAAAGAAAAGGTGTGGCCTAAAGGATATATAATATCAGGTTTTACAAGAGTAGCAATTTGCTGCGCAATAAAGTCAAATAATTGTTCGGCAGTAGATTCCCCGGAAATATGATTATATGTTTCTGCTCTATCTTTAAGAGGTTTACCCTCACGAGCGTGTACCCTGAACTGTCCCTGGCCAAATAACTCTGTTAAGAGCACTCTAACGTTCGTGCCACCAAAGTCTAAAGCTAGAAACGTGCCAACTTCTTTTCCGGAAGGTTTACTTAAATAGGAGGGTAACATTTTTAGTGTGCTAGGAGATCCATGTAACCCATCTAGCATTGAACTTTCAAAGTCATTCGCTATTTGGCGGATTTGATCGGGGGAAATGGTAAATTGCGAGGCTATCGAGTGTAGCCTAGTTAACAAATTGCTCATTTTGTAAACCTCCGTAAATTGATTTATGTAGATTTTCCCCAAAATATAACAGGGCTTAAAAAAATTATATCATACTCAGCTTAATTTAACTGACTTTTCTCTATATATTTTAGTTAAAATTTGGATAAATCAATTTCGAGATATATAACTATAGTTTATTCATTAGTTCCAGTTTCGTGTTGTTGCCGTAAAGCAGTTTTTAAGATCTTTCCTGTAGTGTTTTTGGGTAAAGAATTAACAATAGTAAATTCTTTAGGAATTTTAAAGGGGGCTAGCTTTCCTTGTAAATAAACTTTGAGTAGTTTCTTATCGATGATCGATTCTTCTTTAGGGACAATATAAGCATGCACAACTGTACCATGCAGTTTATTATGGACGCCAATTACAGCAACCTCAGATATGGTTGGATAAGCATATAAAAGTTCCTCAATCTCTCGGGGGTAAATATTCTCTCCATTAATAATAATCATATCTTTTAGGCGATCAACAATAAATAAATAACCATCTTGATCCATGTAAGCTAAGTCACCTGTATGGAGCCAGCCTTTTTGTAACGTCTTGGCTGAGTCCGCTGGCAGTTTATAATAACCTTTCATAACGTTTGGACCGCTAACGAGTAACTCGCCAATTTCACCAGGAGGAAGATCCCCATTTTCCTCGCTACTGATTTTTACTTTTACTCCAGGTAAAGGCTTGCCGATGGAGCAAAATTTTATGTTATCGGTTGGATTTAGGGATACGATGGGAGAAGCTTCCGAAAGTCCATAACCTTCCGCAATTTGCTTATCAAACTTCTTAGTAAATTGCTCTGAAATTTCTTGAGGCAAGGAAGAACCACCTGAGACATAAAGTCTTACATGAGCGAAATCATCTTTTGTCGCCCATTGGGAAAAGAGTCTAAACATGTTAGGAATACCAAAAATAATGGTTAAAGCACTGTCTCGAATCTTAGAAATCGTTTCTCGAATTAAAAAGTTTTCTAAAATTGCGATAGAGCAGCCGTTGAGTAACGGAGTCATAACTGCGGCAGTCCAGGCGAAACAGTGATACATAGGTAAAACGCAAAGTATACGGTCAGAAGGCTGATAGGTAAAAACCTGTGAAAAGGCTTGGGCATTGCTGACAAGATTTTTATGAGTCAACATAGCGCCTTTTGGCTGACCAGTAGTACCTGAAGTATAGATAATTGTGCATACTTCATCCTCATGAATATTTTGAGGTACAGGGGCTGGAGGAATATTTAGATTATCAATTGTCCTAGAAAATTCAGGAATGAGAAGTTGAACTATCTTTTCAGGAGAGTCATAATTGGCCAATTCAGTATCTAACTCCAATGTGGTCATTGTAATTAGTTTTTTTATATTCGCATTATAGATTACATAGGCAACCTCTCGTGGGACAAGCTGGAAGTTGAGAGGAACGATGACGGAACCTAAGCTGGTAATTGCTAAATAGCTGTAAATAAACTCAACGGAGTTCTTGGAAAATAAGCCAACGTTTTCTCCAGCACGAATACCTTGCTGGTAGAAAAAGTCTCTATATTTTGCAATCGCGTCTTCCGCTTGACCATAAGTAATTGGTGTCTTTCCTAAAAAGGCGATTTGATCTTTGTCACCTTTTTGGATAATATCATGAACAAGCATATATTCCTCCTTGATACCAAATTATAAAATAATAGTAACCCATAACCCTTTATTGGTAAAGTGTGTAAGTTTTATACTACTCAAGAGCCATAACTGAATAAATGATAAAAAAATGTAATTTTATAGGGAAACTTGGAATCTAACGCAGGTAAAAAGGAAATCTAGGAGAATAGATATATAGTATAAATTAGCAATGAAAAGGGACCAAAATTTACGTTGGTGGTGAAAGTATGGATAAAGTTCGTGTGTTGGTAGTGGATGATTCTCCTTTTAGCCAAAGATTAATTAAAGATGCTTTAGCTAATTCCCATTATGAAGTATGTAGCTTTGCAGGTACAGGTAGCGAGGGAATTGCTAAATATCGCGAGCTACGTCCTGCTGTAGTGACCATGGACTTAACGTTACCTGATATGGATGGATTGGAATGCTGTCGAGAAATATTAACGATTGATCCAAATGCTAAAGTAGCTGTAGTGAGCGCTATGAAAGATGAAGCAATTATCACTAAAGGAACAGCAATTGGCGTAAAGGCATTCTTCCAAAAACCAGTGAAATCAGATGAATTGTTAACGGGGCTACATGATATCCTGGATGCTGACGATAACAATAATGCTGACAAGGATCAATATCTGAAATATTTTATTACAGCTTTTAAGCAGAATATTATAGATATGACAGGAATGGATGCTAGTGATATAGCTCAAATAGCTGGTCATAAGTTAGAGTCACATGGATTAGCAGTTATTATTGGTATTACAGGAAGCCGTCAAGGAAGGTTTGTCTTAGATTTATCCATGTCTGCCGCAGAGGAACTTTCTAAAAAATTATTAGGGACAGATGTAGTAGCAAATGAAGATGTATTTAATAGTATTGCTGAATTAGCTAATATTATTGCAGGGCATAGTGTTTCTCAAATTAATAATCTGTTACGAGATAAAGAATTTGAGCTTCGGCTGACACCACCAAGTATTTTAATTGGTGAGTCAGTTGCAATTATTAATCCTAAAATGGCTTCTAATACAGTCACAACCCAGACGATCATTGGCTCATTGTATATGAACGTTGGGTTCGTGGGAGGGAAATAATCTTGGATGTAAAAATGATCAATCCATTTATTGATGCAATTATGACAATCATGCCTCAACTAGGCTTTCAAAACATTGTAAAAGGTAAGCTATCTGTTGGAGATCAGTTTGTTGAGAGTAAAGGAATTACGGTGCTAGTAGGGTTGACAGATCAATTACGAGGTAATATTGCTTATAATTTGAAAGAAGAAACTGCCATGCAAATTGCATCAAAAATGATGATGGGAATGTCTGTTACTTCTCTAGATGAATTAGCCCAAAGTGCTATTTCTGAATTGACAAATATGGTTACAGGAAATGCGGCAACCAATTTTGAAAAAGAAGGACTAAGGGTAGATATTTCACCACCAAGTATAGTTGTTGGCGAAAACTTCAAAGTGAAGGTTAGCAGTACGAAATTTCTTGTAGTTGAAATGGTGGCAGATTCGTTAGTCATTGAGCTAAACATTGGAATTGGATAGAATAGAGCAATCTGATTTGACATTATAGTTTCTGCGTGCTATAGTAAAAAAAATAATAGTTAGCTGATTGGAAAACCAAAGGCTTAAGGACGGCTTCTCTACAGTGGGAGGAATCCTTAGCCTTTTTTTTGTAATGTATTAAAAATCTTAGAACCCCGTATTTGTAATCACTAAATTTCAAAAGATAAAGAAAAGTGGAGGTTTTTTTTAATGCAAAAATGGAGTCAAGATGTTACTAAGCTAAATCATGTTGAGATCGCCAAATTAGAAAAGGATGGGTTAGATGTTATTCAAAGTTTGGACAAATATGCCGAGGAGGGCTTTGCCGCGATTACTGCGGATGATTTCGACCGCTTCAAATGGCTAGGACTTTATGTACAAAGGCCTAAGACGGATGAGTTTTTTATGCTTAGAGTCAAAATTCCTGGTGGAGTCCTTACAGCAAAGCAAGCGAGGGTAATTGCAGAGATATCTAAAGAACATGGGCGGGAATTACTTGATATTACAAGTCGTCATTCCATTCAATTTCATTGGATAAGGGTAGAAAGCTTACCAGAAATTTTTAAAAAGTTAGCAGATGTTGGTCTTACGACAGTCGCGGCAGCTGGTGACTGTCCGAGAAATATTGTCAGCAGTCCTTTAGCAGGGGTTGATCCTGATGAAATTTTTGATGCCAGCGCCATTGTTCGCGAGTTGAATCGTTTCTTTGAATACAATCGAGATTTCTCTAATTTGCCAAGGAAATTTAAAATTGCCATTACGACAGCTCCTCACAATTCCATCCATGCAGAGATCAATGATGTTGCCTTTACTCCTGCGCAGAAAGAAATACATGGAAAAATGGTACAAGGCTTTCACGTAGCAGTTGGCGGTGGCTTATCAGCAGAACCACAGTTGGCTAAAGATGTAGATATTTTTGTTCGGCCTGAAGAAATTCTAAAAGTTTCGGCAGCTGTTGCCACTATTTTTCGTGATTACGGATATCGTGAAAAACGTAATCATTCACGACTAAAATTTTTGGTTGCTGACTGGGGTATGGAGAAATTTACAGAGGAATTACTTAAGATTACAGGACCATTTGTAACAAGAGGTACTGATTTAACAAGTAACTGGAACAAGGGCTTTTTCCACGGGGTTCATAGGCAGAAGCAGCCTGGTCTTTCTTATGTTGGCTTAACCATACCTGCGGGACGAATGAGCGCAAGTGAACTAGAGAAAATAGCAGGGGTAGCGGATGCTTATGGTGATGGAGAAATACGAACTACTAACTCACAAGATATTGTTCTGATTAATATTCCTGATCAAAAAATTGAAGGTTTGTTGGCAGAGGAAATCGTAAATAAATTTTCTCCCGACTCTCAATCCTTCCTTGCTACTGCAGTTACCTGTACGGGAAAAGAATTTTGTCCTTTTGCTGTGGCGGAAACCAAGCACAGCATACAAGAAATTGCTCAATATTTGGACGAACATATTTCTCTTGAAGAACCTATTCGTCTTAGTATCAGCGGATGCAAAAACTCTTGTGGACAGCCGCAAATTTCTGATATTGGACTGCAAGGGAATGTAGTATTAGTCGATGGCAAAGCAATCGAAAGCTTTGAAGTATGGCTTGGTGGGATACTTGGACCTTCTGCTTCCTTTGCGACGAAATTATCAGGGCTTGTGACAAAAGAAAAGGTTGGTCAAGCCTTAGTCGAAATAATTGGATTCTACAAAGAAAATAAGGTCAAAGCTGAATCTTTTACTGACTTTGTCAACCGTGTTGGTTTTGGGGCACTTCAAGATAAGTTAAACGCTTTTGTTGTTAATAAAACAGCTTGATTAATATAAGCCTGTAGAATATAGTCTGCAGGCTTATATTTTTTACTTGACAGTTAGTTGTTGTGAGCTATATTTTATAGTTAGTTTAAATGAGGAGAAGGATGGTACTGCTATGTATGATGTAATATTATTTGACCTTGATGGCACATTGACAGACCCTAAAGTGGGCATTACATTGTCTGTTCAATATGCGCTAGATAAAATGGGGATTTATGAAGAAGATGCGGAAAAACTGACACCTTTCATTGGACCACCCTTATTAAGTGCTTTCAAGGAGTTTTATCATATGAGTGATGAGGAAGCTACCTTGGCTATTTCTTACTATCGAGAAAGGTTTTCAAAAGTCGGATTATATGAAAATGAAGTTTACTTAGGTATTAGAGAATTGCTCACGGAACTAAAGAAACAAGGAAAAAAACTAATTGTAGCAACTTCTAAGCCAACTGTATTTTCCGTAAAAATTTTGGAACACTTCGACTTACTCCACTTTTTTAATGCTGTTATCGGGAGTAATCTGGATGGCACGAGAACCGAAAAAGGTGATGTGATAGAATTTGCTCTGCAAGATCAAAATCTTAAAGAGCGAGAAAGGATTATTATGGTTGGTGATCGCAAACATGATGTAATCGGCGCTAAGAAAAATGGTATAGATGTGATTGCAGTTGCGTATGGATATGGTAGCCAGGAAGAATTAGTTACAGCCGAGCCGAACCATATGGTTTCGTCAGTGGATGAACTTTTTAACCTGCTAAAATTTATTTCATAATATAAAAAAACGGTAATATTTTTTAAGGATAATGGAATTCTATTTCTATAGATTAAAATCATGAAAGGAGAGTTTATCATATGAGGAATATAAAGGACGAACTTCACCAATGGGTTGATAGCCTATCTGACTATGATGCAGTAAAGGTACAGCAATTTATTACTCCTTTTGTTCCCGAATTTCACTACGAACCAAAGGATGAGATGGAATATGATAAACAGGAATAGAAATTCTAATAATCGTAATTCTTCATGATTTTGCGTGAAAGTGAATAAAGTCTCTAACTGCTTATAAGGACTTGGTGCAACCAAGTCTTTTCTTAATTCTGCAAAGGATGGAATAAATGCCCCGAAATAGATAAAAAATAGGATTATTTTTTCTTGAATTGCAGGTATTCTCGGAAACATACGAGAATAATACAGTATTAATTAGATACGAAGACTTGCAGTGGGAGGTAGAAACATGGAAAAGGCATACGATATAGGATTGATCGGCTTAGCAGTAATGGGTGAAAACCTAGTCATGAATATGGCAAACAAAGGCTTTGGTGTAGTGGTTTATAACCGAACCACAAGCAAGGTAGATGATTTTATCCAACGAAATTCCAAGGGGAAAAAACTTGGTGGAGCTCATTCTATCGAGGAGCTGACAAAAAAACTAACTAAGCCCCGTAAGATTATGCTGATGGTTAAGGCAGGTAAACCTGTTGATGACATGATTGCAGAGTTGCTACCTTATTTAGAGCAAGGAGATATTATTATTGATGGGGGAAATTCTTTTTTTGAAGATACCCGCAGGAGGTTTACAGAGTTATCTCGCCAAGGTATTCGATTTGTCGGTATGGGAGTATCAGGGGGAGAAGAGGGGGCATTAAAGGGCCCTAGTTTGATGCCTGGAGCCGAGCTATCTGCCTACCAAGAAATTGCACCTATTTTTACTGCTATAGCCGCACAGGTGGTTGATGGTCCATGTTGCTCTTATGTAGGTACTGATGGTGCTGGACATTACGTTAAGATGGTACATAATGGTATAGAATATGGAGATATGCAGCTCATTAGTGAGGCATATTATATTATGAAGATTGCCTTAGGTTTATCAGCGGAGGAACTATACGAAGTATTTGATGAATGGAACAAAGGAGCTCTAGATTCCTATCTCATTGAAATTACTAGGGACATTTTTCTGCAAAAAGATGAACAAACAGGCAAGCCCTTGGTAGAAATGATTCTTGATAAAGCTGGGCAAAAGGGAACGGGCAAGTGGACCTCTAAGTGTGCTTTGGATTTGGGCGTACCTACACCAACGATTACAGAAGCGGTATTTGCTCGCTGCATGTCAGCATACAAAGAAGAACGAGTGGTAGCTTCCAGTCTTTTAAAAGGACCAAGCAGTGATCAATACCTAGGAAATAAGCAAGAATTTATTCAAGCCATTCATGATGCCTTGTACGCTTCTAAAATCTGCTCCTATGCCCAGGGATTTGCCCTACTAAAGGCAGCGGACAAAGAATATGGCTGGAATTTGAATTATGGCGATATCGCCCTTCTTTGGCGCGGCGGCTGCATTATTAGAGCTCAATTTTTAGATCGGATAAAAGAGTCCTTTCAGCAGGATGGGAGTCTTCCCAATCTATTACTTGCTCCCTACTTCCAAGACGCTTTAGGCCGAGTACAGGATAACTGGAGACTGACAGTCAAGAATTGTAAAGAGTTAGGGATACCAACCCCTGCCTTTAGCGCTTCTTTAGACTATTATGATAGTTATCGCCGCGCTGTACTTCCTTCCAATCTAATTCAAGCACAGAGAGATTATTTCGGTGCTCATACCTATGAAAGAATTGATCGACCAGGTAGCTTTCATACAGAGTGGATTAAAAAATAATATGAGTCGCTAAAAAACCGTACCTTATATTGGTACGGTTTTTACTTAATCTATGAGGCCCAAGGAATTTTATTATCTTTTAGGGACTGTTACCCTCAAATAACGTAGAATTTTCAAAAAAAATGTCGTTTCTCTACCTTTTGATAGAAGCAATTGAGAAGGAACTGCATTATGATATAGTTATTGAAGTAAGATGGGGGTAAGATAAATGTCAATATGGCTAATTAAAATGGATTCTAGAGATTTTGAACAATATCGAAAGAGACTAGTTAATAGAGGCTTTATTCCCACTAATTATTTTTCTGCTAATGGGTTTAACATAAAAAAAATGAGAGAACTTGCTTTGGCTGGGAAGGTCGACGCTATGCAATGTGTCGTTGGAAAGTCTGTCAGGTGGTACTACTCGGAAGATCAAGCTGAATTGGCTCGCCTTAGAGGGGAACTCTCTTAATTGATTAAAGGTAAGTGAAATCATCGTAATAAAAATGAGGAATGGTATTAATGGTGACAAAAGGTGGACGTCGTCTGTTGATATTCAATAAAAAAATATATATATCATAAAAAATGAGAAACGCCTGCCAATATCTGGAGGGCGTTTCTCATTTTTATAGAAGTACAGTATCGCTACTCAGGAAGTGTTGCAAGTTTAATAGTTGTTTTCCTTCAAAATAACATCATGAGCGCCACCTTCTACGATGCTTGTAGAAGATACTAGGGTAATTCTTGCGGTTCTTTGCAGTTCTTTAATCGAGATAGCTCCGCAGCTACACATTGTTGATTTTATTTTACTTAAAGTAACATCAATATTATCTTTCAGTTTACCAGCATACGGTACATAGCTATCTACGCCTTCTTCAAATTTAAGATTACTTCCTTCGCCAAAATCATAACGTTGCCAGTTGCGGGCACGTTTGGAACCTTCCCCCCAATATTCTTTAACATAGTTATTACCAAGCTTTGTTTTAGGAGCAGGACTTTCATCAAATCTTGCGAAATATCGTCCCATCATAATAAAGTCAGCACCCATTGCTAGAGCTAGCACGGTATGGTAGTCATGCACAACTCCGCCATCTGAACAAATTGGAATATAGATGCCTGTTTCTTTAAAATAATCGTCTCTAGCTTGGGCAACTTCTATAATTGCAGAAGCTTGTCCCCTACCGATTCCTTTCGTTTCCCTAGTTATGCAGATTGACCCACCGCCGATTCCAACTTTTACAAAGTCAGCACCTGCTTCAACGAAGTACATAAACCCTTCCTTGTCGACCACATTTCCGCCGCCGATTTTAACAGTATCCTTATATTCTTCTTTTATATATTTTATTGTTTCTGATTGCCATTCACTAAAGCCGTCAGAAGAATCGACGCATAAAATATCTACGCCAGCTTTAACTAAAGCGGGTACTCTTTCTTTATAATCTCTTGTGTTTATACCTGCGCCAACCATATGTCTCTTCTCAGAGTCTAAAAGCTCTAAGGGATTTTGTTTGTGATCTTCATAGTCTTTTCTAAAAACGAAATATACTAATTGTTGTTTATCATTTATAATCGGTAAACAGTGAAGCTTACGTTCCCAAATGATATCATTTGCTTCTTTTAGACTAGTATTAACTGTACTAACGATAAGCTTTGAAAAAGGAGTCATGAATTCTTTAATTTTTTTATTTAAAGAATCTCTACTGGTTCTATAATCCCTGCTGGTAACAATCCCCAATAATTTAGTAGCTAGTGTTCCATCTTCTGTAATAGCGATGGTGGCATGTCCTGTTTTTTCTTTTAATTCAATAACGTCTTTTACAGTATGTTCTGGAGACAGATTTGCATTGCTGACTACGAAACCAGCTTTGAAATTCTTTACTCTTTTTACCATTTCAGTTTGTCGTTCTATTGATTGAGAACCGAAAATAAAGGATAATCCTCCACATTTGGAAAGAGCAATCGCTAGATTATCATCTGATACAGATTGCATGATTGCAGAAACAAATGGGATATTTATTTCAATAGGAGGCTTCTCATCTTTTTTAAATTTTACAATAGGGGTTTTTAAGTTAACGTTGCTAGGGATACAATCTTTTCTTGTAAGATTAGGTACAAGAAGATATTCACTAAAAGTTCTAGAAACTTCTTCATAATAAAATGCCATATTATTTCACTGCCGCCTTCTTATATAAATTTTTACCATCTTATCAAAGTTAATAAGTACTGTCAACTGACTTATTGTTATTTTAGTTTTTAAATAGAGAATTCTATAGTAAAAGAAATTAATACTCTTGATTAGAGAGGTAGATAATTGGATTGTAATTTGATAACCATTTTAGATTAGGTTATTTTACGGAAATGGGCATAATTAGAACATAGCCGAAGTTAGAGGAGAGCGGTATAATCTGAAAATAAGACGCAAAGAGAAATGAATTCTTACTGAAGGTGATAGAGGAAATAATGAGGAACTAATATAAATCACTAAAGAAAATAGGAGGTTGTATTATGATTGTTACGAGCAGTGGTATTGTGAATGGCATCATTGACAAAAAGTATGGAAAATATGGGGAGCAATTTTATAAAGGTATGCCGACCCTGTCTTTGCCACTAGTGATTAAAGAATATCCCTCCAATGTAAAAACCTTTGCCATTCTTATGGAGGATAAAGATGCCATACCGCCAACGGGATTTTCTTGGATACATTGGTCTGTTGCTAATTTAGTTGAGGATTCGATTGGTGAAAATGTAAGTGTAAATGCAAGAGGGTTTGTCCAAGGAACAAATAGTTGGTCGAGTGGATTACTTTCTGAACCTTTAAACCGTTATGAAGCTGCTAGGTTTGGTGGCCCGATGCCTCCCGATAAACCTCATACTTATGAAATACATGTATTTGCTCTTGATCGATCATTAGGTTTGCAAGATGGATTTTATGTAAATGAACTTTACAAGGCGATGGAAGGCCACATACTCGCTCAATATACCTTAAAAGGAATCTATTATAATTAAAGATTCGGTTTAGATATGGTTAGGCCTTATAAAAAAGGGATCTTTTGCATATACTCTATAGAAGTAAACTTTATATCGTTTTGCAAACTACTTGGCAAAGGAGAATAATATGACTAAAAAAATGATTTCTTATACCTTACCTCAGGAAGAACTAGAGAATTTGCTATCATCTGCATATGGCACAAAAATTGAGCCAGTAGATGCAAAGCAACTCGCGAAACAAAAAATGAATCAGCAAAGAGCAAGGCAATTAGAAAAAAGGAGTGTGTAACTCTTAACAAACAAGCACCATTCTTTATAGAATGATGCTTGTTTGCTATAGCATAGTCCAAAGATGATTTTTTGTAGTTGTTAATCTAGGATGGAAATATAAGAAGAATCTAAGATATGAGGTTTTAAGGGATATACAGAAAGGAATAGTAGATGAATTCTTTTTTTATGGTACTAGGCATTATTTTCTTACTATATGCTGCGGCAAATTACTATATAGCACTTCGTTTTTTTCAATGTCTCCGTAATATCATTGAGCCTTATTCCTTATTTTATTGGGGTGGATATACCTTATTTGCAGTAACAAAAATTGTGGCCAGAGTCGGAAGGAAAAATTTTCCCGGTATTTTCAATACTCGAATGACTATCTTTGGGGATTATTGGCTTGCCGCAAGCTATTACTTTTTCTTGGTTTGGGTGGCTGTGGATCTCTTGCGATTTCTGAATAAATTGTTGTTACCCCAATTTTTGCTAGTACCATATCCATCAATGGTACTAGGATTTAGCGTCCTCTTCTTAGTGGTTGCTCTAATTCTTTATGGAAATTGGAATGCAAAAAAAACGCGTATTCGTAAATACGAATTGACGGTCAATAAAACAGCACCTGGATTGTCACAGCTTCATATTGCAATGATATCTGATATACATCTTGGTGTGATTGTTGATAAGGATCGGCTGGAGACCATCATTAAGCAAATTAATGCGCTGCATCCCGATATTATATTTTTAGTTGGGGACACAATTGATGAAGATGTAAAATTTTTCATAGAAGAGGAAATGTCTGTGACATTGGGTAAATTGCATGCTCCTTATGGTGTGTTTGCAGTGCTTGGAAATCACGAGTATCTTGGTGGAGAAAGTGATCTCGCCGCAGAGCATATTGGCAAATCTAATATTAAGTTATTACGGGACGAATACCTAATGATTAATAAACAATTCTATGTGGTTGGTCGAGATGATCGGAGTGCAAAGAAAGCAAACGGAAAAGGGCGATTTCCTTTATATAGAGTCATGCAAGGTATTGATCATGAGCTTCCGATTATCTTGTTAGACCACCAACCCTATAAATTAGAAGAAGGACAGCGTAATAGAGTTGATCTTCAGTTATCAGGGCATACCCATCATGGACAGTTTTTCCCCAATAATCTGATTATACAACGCGTCTTTGAAATTGACTGGGGTTACTTGCGAAAAGGTGCATATCAAGTCATAGTATCTTGTGGAATTGGGACATGGGGACCACCGATTCGTATAGGAAATCACCCAGAGATTATTGATCTGTTGATTACATTTGAGAAATAAAGTAACTATAAAAGAAAAAAGGTAGATTTATCCACCTTTTGTTACTTTTTATTCGGTTTTTTCGGTGCTTGTTTGGCAGTGAAGAACTGTGTGCTTTTAGCGGCAGTTTTGATATTTTTATAGCTATCCTTAGGCGATACTTTTCCCATACAATCACCCCCATGTGTAAAGTATTTCCCTATAAATCGTTGCTTAATCTATAAAGTTTGTTAGTAGTGATGCTACTACTATACTATGTTTTGTTACTATTTGTACAGGTATTGCCTTACTTTTATAGCAAAATAGATACCAGCAGGAGTTTAATTTACTACTGGTCTATCTATTTTGTGAAGTAAATCCTATTGGAAAGCTACGTCTAAGGGGTTTCTATCCACTAATCTTTTATAAGAAAATCGGGGATAACCGACCATCAGCCCACCAGTAACAGCCATTTTTTCTGGAAGTTGCAAAAGATTGAGAAGGGGCTGATAACCTGAAAGGGCACAGGCTTCAAAGTAGCCAGCCCAACAGGTTCCTAGTTCAATGGTTGGCGCAAACAATTCAGCATAAGTTAAGGAAAAATGAGCGTTATCCCTTCCCCGAGGCATAAAGTCTTTAGGTGCTTTGGCAATGATTAAGCAGGGGGCACCCCGTAGTATCACATCTTTGCCTGTCTTACGATATTTAGTAACATTTCCTGAAAAGTAGGTTGCCCAAGGAGAATTCTTTTCTATTTCCTCTTCCATCCAGTCAACAACTGCTGCTGTGATTTTGCGTAATGTGCCCTTATTGTCAATAACAAGATAGCTGACACCCTGTGTATTTCCACCAGTAGGAGCAAGGCGAGCAATGGAAAGAAGCTGCAGAATTTTTTCTCGAGAAACTGTAGTTTCTTTATAGGATCGAATGGATCGCCGTGAACGGAGAAAGCGTGTTGCTGTATCTGAGTCTAAAACAGGTGTTTCTCCTAAAGACGTTTGTTTAGCTAAAGGAGCTTTTATATTATCTAATGCTGCTTCTGGGCAAATGGCCACACAGTGACCGCAAGCAATACAGTGTTGTCCAATGGTTTTAGGACCAGAACTATCCATGCCAATAACATCTGTTGGACATACCGTAGCACAGAGGCCACAGCGGATACATTTTTCTTGATTGACTTGAATCAAATCCATTACTATCATACCTGCCTTTTTATTTTTTCTAGGGTTCTTGATTCTCCGTATTAGATATATTTACCTGCCATTTATTTTACACTAATTACCTAATGGGTATTTTATGATATACTACAAAAAAGAGAAAAAAAGCTAGGGGAGACTTATAATGGATATGTTGGAACCTATTGAGTTGACAAAGGGAACGCCAGGAACACCTTGTCCAATTGCTAAAACACTTGATGTTATTGGCACGAAATGGACATTTTTGATTATACGAGATTTACTAATTGAAGGGACGATGCGATTCAGTGATCTGCATAGAGCGATGCAGGGAATTAGTCCGAAAACCCTTTCCTTACGACTGCGGGAATTAGAAGAACAAGGCATTCTGACAAGACGAGTATACCCAGAGGTTCCGCCTCGTGTTGAATATTCCTTAACGGAAAAAGGGAAAAAGCTAGAAGGTATATTTAAGGAACTAAAACGATTTGGCTTAACACTACCCGATAACTAACCAACCTTAGAGGAATAAAAAATACTAAAAATATTTTTCATACTTACTACAGATAATATACAAAACTTACAAAAAGGTAACCATGTGTATTTAATTACACTACTTTACATGGGGAAGTAATGTTGCTACAATGGCCTCAACAGCAATTAAATAAAAAGTTGGGGGTATGAAAAATGTTACAGGGTAAGCATATTGTTATTATTGGTGGAAGTTCCGGAATTGGTTTGGAAACAGCTAGGCTTGCTATAGGGCAAGGAGCAAAAGTAACGATAGCCAGTCGTTCTAAAGAAAAACTACAAAAAGCAAAGGAACAATTAGGTGGAAATATAACCTCTTATGTATTGGATACGAGCCAAGAAGATAAGATGAAGGAATTTTTTGAGATGGTAGGCAGTTTTGATCATTTAGTAGTTACAGCAGCGGAGACTTCGGGAGGGTCCTTCCTTGAGGCAGATGCTGCCAAAGACCATCAAATGTTTGAGAACAAATTTTGGGGTCAGTACTACGCGGCAAAATATGGGGCACCATATCTTTCTGCAAAAGGATCTATTACTCTGTTTTCAGGAGTCGTAGCCTTTAAAGCCATGGTCGGATCTGCAACTCTTGGAGCGATTAATGCGGCAGTTGCTAATCTTGGCAAAACCCTTGCTTTAGAACTTGCTCCTCTTAGGGTGAATGTTGTTTCTCCCGGCATTATTGATACACCATCTCGCAGCAAAATGCCAGTAGAAGCCCGTAATAATTTCTACAATGGATTAGCCAGTAAACTGCCTGTACAAAGAATAGGGCAGGCCGAAGATGTGGCACAAGGAGTCTTATATTTACTATCCAGCACTTTTGTCACTGGCACTGTCCTTCATATTGATGGTGGGCATAGCTTACTTTAAGTTATTCTATTAGCAAAAAAATATTCTGTAGAATTCAAAGTGAATTTTTACAGGATATTTTTGTTATGATAGATAATAGATAATTTATACTTTTGGGAGAAATCAGATTTAGAAAGGTGTGATAATAACATGGAAATGAAGAAAGAGGAGTTAATACAGCGGTTTTTGCAATATGTTGCAATTGATACCCAATCTAACGATCAAAACCACCAGTGTCCTAGTACTCAAGGTCAGAAAATACTCGCGAAATATGTAGCTGACGAATTAGAGAAAATAGGGCTGGATGAGGTGGAAATTGATAAGAATGGATATGTGACGGCTACCTTGCCGGAAAACGGATTCCGTCAGGCGCCCGTCGTTGGCTTTATTTCTCACTTAGATACTAGTCCTGATATGACTGGTACTTCGCCTAAGCCTCGTTTGGTTACATCTTATGATGGAAATGATATTCTCCTTAATAAAGAGCATTCCGTTATTCTCTCACCGCGGGATTTTCCTGAGCTTACAGCCTATGTAGGGCAAGATTTATTGGTTACAGATGGAACGACGTTACTTGGAGCCGATGATAAAGCTGGCATGTGTGCAATTGTTAGTGCAGTTAAGTATTTAATAGAACATCCAGAAATCCAGCATGGTAAGGTACGAATTGGGTTTACTCCTGATGAAGAAATTGGTCGTGGTGCTGACCTATTTAATGTACCGGCTTTTGGTGCTGCGTTTGCTTATACTGTAGATGGCGGAGAAATTGGGGCTATTGAGTATGAAAATTTCAATGCAGCGAATGTCACAATAAAGGTTCAAGGGCGAAGCGTTCATCCAGGAGCAGCAAAAGGTAAGATGGTCAATGCTCTGAGTATTGCTGCAGAGTGGCAACAGCTGTTACCTGCTGGTCAACGGCCTGAGTATACAGACGGTTATGAAGGATTTTTTCATGTTAATAAATTAAATGGTGGTGTAGAATACGCCGAAATAAGTCTTTTAGTGCGGGATCATGATTCTGAAAGATATGAACAACGTAAAGCATTGTTAGTCACTATGGCTAATACCTTTAATGCTAAATATGGCCCAAGAACCATTACTTTGGAAATTACCGATATGTACTACAACATGCGAGAAAAAGTTGAGCCAGTAATGCATATCATAGATTTAGCATGCCAATCGATGAAGGCTGTTGACGTACATCCTATAACCAAACCAATTCGTGGTGGTACCGATGGTGCGCGCTTATCTTTTATGGGATTACCTTGTCCGAACCTATTTACGGGAGGACACAATTTCCATGGGAAATATGAATTTTTGCCAGTACAATCTTTGGTAAAGTCTGCTGAAACTGTCGTTGAAATCATTCGTCGCGTAGGAACACTGTAAAGATTAAAGTATATATATAGGAACTACCATACTATTAAGTGCGTACTTGTCAAAGGTGATCTTATCATCTACTATGATACTATGTGATTTTAAAGAAAAAAGAAAGAGGGTATAAAAATGAAAGTTGTAGCTTTTAATGGCAGTCCTACAAAAGAAGGGAATACATACCACGCAATAAAGGGAGTAGCCCAGGAGCTAGAAGCAGAGGGTATAGAAGTTGAAATCGTGCATGTTGGCAATAAGGTGATTCGAGGCTGTACGGCTTGTGGCGGCTGTGTAAGAAATCAAAATGAAAAGTGCGTAATTGGCGATGAAGTCAATGAGTGGATTCAAAAGATGAAAGAAGCCGATGGTATTATACTCGGATCGCCTGTTCATTATTCTGGAATCGGAGCAACGATGAAAGCATTTTTGGATCGAGCCTTTTATGTTACATCTGTTAATAAATCCATGTTGCGACATAAGATCGGAGCTAGTGTTGTTGCTGTGAGACGTTCCGGTGGCGTTACGACCTTCGATCAATTAAACCATTATGTTACATATGCAGAAATGTTAATGCCAACGTCAAATTATTGGAATGTTATACACGGTACAAAACCAGGGGATGCTCAAGAAGATGGAGAGGGGAACCAAATCACAAGAGTCCTTGGTAAAAATATGGCATGGCTGATGAAATTAGTAGAGTTTGGAAAAGATGAAGTCAAGCAACCAGAAAGAGAAGATAAAGTTTTCACTCATTTCATTAGATAAAGAAGACTTGATTCAGATGGAGTTTTAACTCCATCTGAATCTTAGTCGCACTTATCCAGGGACTTAGCCGCTCTTGACTCCCACTTATAGAAGATGGGAGTCTTAGAGCAGTTTAGTCATCGGATAAAAATATGTGAGAACTTCTTAGGAAAATATATACACAATAGTAAGTAAAGTAGCTCATGAATTGAATCAATTCATGAGCTACTTCTTGTTTAGATCAGTATAAAAAAGCTAAAGCTTATGGTAATCGCATGGGCATATATGTCATCCAACCACCGATAAAAGTTCCATTGTAGTCGAAGACGTATTTATAGGTTGATTCCTCTATTTGCACCATAAAAACTTTGAAATCCTCGTTATTATACCATTTTCCCCATGCCTGATAATAATAAGGAACGGGATTATCAGTAGGTTCCCAGCCCCAACTTGCAAAAGTCGAAGTAGGAATAAAAAGTAAAAGCCCAAAAACAATAGTTAGAATTATAAACGTTTTTTTCATTGTATTACCTCCATACCTATAAGAGTATTTCCATAATATGTAATACTCAAACAGAAAAAGAGAATAATAATGCACTGCGGCTAATTACATATATGTAAATGTAAAAGGTCCTGTAAGGCTTATGTGCCTAACAGGACCTTTCGTTATGTCATTTAATAAGATTAGAGAGTTTTTTTGTTATTTATTTTACGAGTACTCCAGAATCCTGCGAGCAAGCTGCCACTGAAGTTGTGCCACACACTAAAGATAGCACCTGGAATGGCTGCTATCGGATCAAGATGAGCCATGGCTAAAGCGACAGCGAGACCGGAGTTTTCCATGCCGATTTCGAAAGAAATCGCTCTTGCTTTACTTTCACTCATGCCTGTGACTCGAGAAGAGGCATAACCTAGGAAAAGACCAATGCTATTATGCAGAATAACGGCTAGGAAGGCCATGCCAGCAATAGTAACCAGTTTGGTAGCGTTTAGAGCGACTACGGCAGTAATAATCATAATAATAGCAATAACAGAGAAGGCGGGGATTAGGTTGTTTACTTTATCAACCAAAGAGGAGGCAATCATACGCAGGGTAATACCAATAAATACAGGTAATAAAACAATTTTTAAGATGTCTACTAGCAAGGCGCCCGCCTGAATGGGAATCATCGTGCCGGCAAAGTATAAAAAGATAAACGGTGTAAGAATGGGAGCCAATATGGTATTAAAGCTAGATACGGTGACGGATAAAGCAGTGTCTCCTTTGGCAATAAAGGTCATAACGTTGGAGGCCGTGCCACTAGGGCAGGCGCCTACTAAAATGAGTCCAGCAGCCAAAGCTGGCGGTAAGCCTAAGAGCTTAGCCACCAGAAAGGCCACAACGGGCATAATAACGTAGCGCAATACAATGCCGAAAAGAACATCCTTGGGACGAGTAAGAACCAGTTTGAAATCATTAAGGGACATTGTCAGTCCCATACCAAGCATAATAAGCCCAAGTAGATAAGGAATATAGGTGCCGAGTGGTTTAAATGGGGCCGGCTGAAAAAAGGCAGCAGCGGCAAATAATACAACCCATAAAGGGAAGTATTGGGTAATATAGTTGCTTAAAGTTCTAATGAATCTCATTGTAATAATCTCCTTATTTTAATACAGCACCTGTATTAGCGGATGTAACCATACGTGCATAACGAGCGAGGTAGCCTGTTTTGATCTTTGGTTCTGGTTGTACCCAGTTTTGGCGGCGTTTGTCCATCTCTTCCTCTGTGATATTTAGAACCAAAGTACGGTTTGGAATGTTAATGGAAATTACATCCCCATTTTCGACTAGAGCAATAGGCCCTCCCTCCATGGCTTCTGGTGAGACGTGACCAATACAGGCCCCTTGGGTAGCTCCGCTAAACCGTCCATCAGTGAGAAGTGCTACCTTAAGTCCCATGCCAGTAATAATGGCCGTAGGATTGAGCATTTCTTTCATGCCTGGACCACCTTTTGGTCCTTCATAGCGGATGACAACGACTTCACCATCTGTTACTTGTTTAGCCAGGAGTGCTTCAATTACTTCTTCTTCAGAGTCAAACACACGGGCAGGACCTTCAAAAACAAGCATATCTTCCTTTACGGCACTTTCCTTGACAATAGCGCAGTCAGGAGCAAGGTTGCCGGCAAGCACGGCAATGCCGCCAGTTTTCTTATAGGGGTTATCAATGGTATGGATTACATCAGCCCGTGTAATTTCGGCATCTACCAAACGCTGAGATAAGGGGCCTGTTACGGTTAGAGCATCTGTATGGATGAGATTGGCTTTTGTTAGTTCTTTCATGACAGCGCTAATACCACCGGCTTCTTGTAAGTCTTGCATGTGATGGGTTCCACCAGGGCTGAGTTTTGTAATATAAGGGGTCTTGGCACTGATGGTTTCAAATAAGGAGAGAGGAAGGGGAAGTCCCGCTTCATGGGCGATCGCTGTAAGATGTAATACTGTATTGGAAGAGCCGCCAATTCCCATATCGACGGTAATTGCATTTTCAAAAGCTTTACTGGTCAAAATATCTCGTGGGCGGACATTGTTTTTTACGAGGTCCATAATAACGGCGCCAGCCTGCTTGGCAAGTACTTTTCGAGCTCCAGTAAAGGCTGCAGGAATGGTACCATTACCAGGGAGACCCATTCCCAAGACTTCTGTCAAACAGTTCATAGTATTGGCAGTGAACAGTCCCGCACAAGATCCACAGCCTGGACAAGCAGATGCTTCCATGGCAGCTAATTCTTCTGCATTGATTTTTCCTGACTCATATTTTCCAGCCGCCTCAAAGATATTGCTGACGCTAATGTTTTTGCCTTGATAACGTCCCGCCAGCATAGGGCCACCACTAACTACTACACAAGGAATATTAATTCTAGCAGCTGCCATAAGCATAGCAGGCACAATTTTATCACAGTTAGGAATAAGGACGAGACCATCAAAAGCATGACCCTCTGCTACTGCTTCAATGGAATCGGCAATTAACTCACGGCTAGGCAGGGGGTACTTCATACCCTTGTGCCCCATGGCAATGCCATCACAAATCCCAATAGCGGGAAATTCTAAGGGGGTTCCGCCTGCGGCTGCCACTCCAAGTTTCGCCGCTTGGGCAATATCTTTTAAGTGCCCATGACCAGGGATAATTTCGTTAAAGGAATTGACAATGCCAATGAGAGGTTTATCCAAATCCTCTTGATTGTATCCCATAGCATAGAAAAGGGAACGATGGGCTGCCCGAGTTGAACCTTTTTTTACAATGTCACTACGCATAAGTAATAGCCTCCTTTTAAATTAGATAAAAAAAATAAACCCACTGCTCCCTCAAAAGGGGCAAGAGGTTATCTCGCGGTACCACCCTTATTGCATCCACATGAAGGTGTATGCATCTCATCAGGTCTATCAACCCTAGCAAGATAACGGTTGCGTTCCAATGGAACTGTTTCCGGCGCAGCTTACTTACTATTTTCAGCTTTGCAGTTCAGGAGTGACTTACAAAATACATATGTTACCGGTTCACACCTTTTCCGGCTCTCTGAAACATAGGGGTATTTCTTTATTTCTCCATCATAACTTTTAAAAAAGTGTAAAGTTGTAAACTTGGTATATGTTCATTATAACGGAAAAAAGGCAGGTGTCAAATATTTTTTAGTTTTTTACAAAAGATGATATAGATCACAGATAAGAAAGCGAGTATCGGGTATGATAAAGATAATATTTAAGGGAGGTGGCACAATGTTACCTAAAGGTGCTAATTTACAAAAGATCCATAATGGTAATCGTACATATGCGATAACACCCCATTTGCCAGGAGGTTTTATAAAACCGGATGCTATGAGAAAGTATGCAGATGTTGCCGAGAAGTATCATGGTGTAATGAAATTGACATCTGCACAGCGTATCATGATTACGGGGCTTAAAGCAGAAGATATTGATCAAATTTGGGAAGAACTAGGTATGCAGCCTGCTATGGGTTTCGCCAATTGTGTACGTAGTGTTAAAATATGCCCGGGCAGTGTATTTTGTAAACGTGGCAAGCAAGATAGTATTAAGCTAGGTATGGAACTTGACAAGTTGTATCATAAAAAAGAAATGCCATCCCGAATGAAATTTAGTGTGGCGGGTTGTCAAAATTCTTGTTCTGAGGTACACGTAAGAGACATTGGTGTTATGGGGACGGATATTGGCTGGGATATTTATGTAGGTGGCACTGCTGGTTCGCACCCTCGCTTGGCGGATCTTTTAATTGAAGGGTTAGATTACGATGAGGTACTCCGAATCGTAGGCGTTATTATTCAGTACTATCAGAAAAATGCGGATATTGAGCGTATAGGTCAGTTTATTGACCGGGTTGGATTTAAAAAGTTTCGAGCCGACGTATTGGCTCAATTCTATCAAGGTGTGAGTGAAACGACAAAGCCCTTAGTACCTCAATCGGAAGAGGGGCGTGAGATTATCCCCGTTGCAGGTGGTCTAACAGAAGGCACATTGGTATTTGGGGACAAAATCACAGTGGATAGTGTCATAAGTGACATTATCAGAGTCTATCCACAAACAATCCCTATATTCCGTTCCTTTGGCATGGGATGTCTTGGATGCCCTTCTGCAACGGGCGAAGCGCTAAGCAAAGCAGCAGAAATTCATGGTCTAGATGTAAACGAAATCGTAGCCGGTTTAAATAAGGTAATTTAGGAGGAAATTTATAATGAGTGCTTTTTTAGGTCATATTCACTATTGGTTGTATCATAAAATAGGGCGGGTTGCAGAACGAGAGCAACTAATTTTTCGAAAGGCTGAAGAGCTATGTGGTGCAACGGCTGAAGAGCTACAATCGCAAGTGTGGCAAATTTATGGTCAACCTTTGCCCGATACAGAACTTGGAGAACTAATTGATCATAGTAATATCCATGGTTGGCTGCAACGTCAAGTAACCATTTCTGAAACCCGCGAAGCTGCTTTTATTAAAGAATTAGTAGATAATTGCGGTGGTTCAGCCCAGACGCTAGTACTAGATGCCTTTGCAGATCATGGAAAAATATGCGGTGAGCATGCCAAAGCCCAACAAAAATATGATGTACAAAGGGCTGGCGGCATTTACCAGGCTATTAATGATTATTTATTGAATGGCATGCCTTGTGATCAAGGTGATGAAGTGACAGTAAATGAAGCTGACAAAGTGAGCTGGGAAGGAAATACCTGCCTTCAAGAGCGCAATTGGATAAAGGCTGGTGTAGATAAAGCTTTTATGAAAGAGTGTTACCAAAAATGGTTTGCGGGTTTTGTTACTGCCTTAAATACAGAGTTTGTTTACAAGCAGACGGCGGATACCCTAAAGGGTGACAAAGTAAACAGACATGAGATTAGCAAAAAAGCGTAAAGATATAAGCTAGATTGAAATAAAGCAGCAGGGGTTACTCTCTATATTAATAAAAAGAGTAGAATTCATAGTATCCTATGAATTCTACTCTTTTTATACTGGAATAAATATATTTGCATTGTTAGCAAGATTAGGAAAGTAAAAAGGTATTTTAATTCATTGCAAGAATTTATTTTAGAAAGATTGGTGGGGATGGTTTGGAATGAGATCGCGAGGATACAACAAATCATCACGAGAAAGGAAAACGCCGGGAATGTATGATAAATAAGTGTATATATAAGGATAATATTTGACATTTTAGATAGGTAACCATATAGTAATAGAGAGTAATTTATATAGTACAGGTATGAGTGTAGGGGGTTTTTTACGATATAATGGAAGATTTACAATTGACGATTAATAAAAGGCGAACATTCGCTATTATTTCCCACCCGGATGCAGGGAAGACTACGTTGACTGAGAAGTTATTATTATACGGTGGTGCCATTCGTTTGGCAGGTTCGGTAAAATCCCGTAAGGCGGCAAAACATGCTGTTTCTGACTGGATGGAGATTGAAAAACAAAGAGGTATTTCTGTAACCTCTAGCGTATTGCAGTTTGATTATGATGGGTATCGAGTTAATATCTTGGATACACCTGGTCACCAAGATTTCAGTGAAGATACGTATCGCACTCTCATGGCGGCTGATAGCGCTGTCATGCTGATTGATGTGGCCAAAGGGGTAGAAGATCAGACAAAGAAGTTATTTCACGTGTGTCGTCAACGGAGAATCCCTGTGTTTACTTTTGTAAATAAACTGGATCGGTATGGTAAGAGTCCTTTTGAGTTAATGGAAGAAATAGAACAGGTATTGGGAATACGAGCCTATCCAATGAACTGGCCTGTAGGAATAGACGGTAGTTATGTTGGGGTCTATAATCGGCAAGAGGCACAAGTAGAACTATTTGCAAAAGACGGCGCCCATGGTCAGTCTGTATTGCCTTCCACGATGGGAAGTGTAAGTGACCCTGCTTTTCGTGAGCTATTAGGGGAAACTGTTCATGCAGCTTTAATTGAAGATATTGAACTATTAGATATGGCTGGCGATGCCTTTGATTATGAGCAAGTGGCAGCTGGTGAGCTTACACCTATGTTTTTTGGCAGTGCGATGACAAACTTTGGTGTTCGTCCTTTCTTAGAGGCATTTTTGAAGTTAGCACCTGCCCCTGTTCCGCGTACATCCAGCGTAGGGGAAGTCAATCCTGCAAGTGAGGATTTTTCCGCCTTTGTCTTCAAAATACAGGCAAATATGAATCCCGCTCATCGGGATCGACTTGCCTTTATTCGGATATGCTCGGGTAAATTTACGAGAGGTATGTCTGTATATCATGCTCAGTCCGGCAAGAATATTAAATTATCTCAGCCCCAACAATTCTTAGCACAAGAGCGAACTATTATTGACGAGGCATATCCTGGTGATATCATTGGGCTTTTTGATCCAGGAATTTTTGGCATTGGTGATACCTTATGCCCAGAAAACACCAAGTTCACATTTCAGGATTTTCCTGTATTTCCTCCTGAACAGTTTGCGAAGGTACAGCCTAAAGATACTATGAAACGTAAACAATTCGTTAAAGGCATGACGCAATTGACTCAGGAAGGTGCTGTTCAGGTTTTTCGCCAGAGTGATTTTGCCTCCGAGGCTTTCATCATTGGCGTAGTTGGTTCGCTGCAATTTGAAGTACTAGAATATCGATTGAAAAATGAATATGGTGTAGAGCTAATCATGGATCGCTTATCCTTTAGCGTAGCTCGTTGGTTAGTTGGTGATGAAGCTGCCATTAAATCAATGAAGAGCATTGACAGTGGTATGATGATTCGTGATATAAAGGATCGGCCTGTGCTGCTCTTAAGTAATGAATGGGCCATTCGCTGGGTAAGTGAACGGAATCCTGGTGTAGAGTTCTTAGAAATTCCTCAAGATTCTGCAAGCTTTTAAAAAAAATGCCTCAAAGTCGGTAATATACCGGTTTTGAGGCGTTTTTGTCTTGCGCAATCAGAAAGTATAACACTTTCTTGATTCCAAATAAGAACGACTAAGGCTTCTGCCTGCGTCCAAGGACTTGGCACAAGCCAAGTCTTTTCTTATAGCAATCTTCCATTTGTGGTTTCCATTGACAATGGTTGATGTATGATATACGCTGAAAGAATAAGTGAAAATGGCATAATGTTAATAGGATGGTGATACCTATTGTCTAAGCATACAGAAACAGAATTGAAACTTCGGTGTACAGATGAGAGTGTATGGGAAAGAATTATGACAGCAGAAGCACTCACGAGCCTTGCAGTTCCAGGAACGGCGAAGACTGAGCAATTGGAAGCCCGTTATTTTGACACAGCGAATCATTCTTTGCAAAACGCGAAACTAGCTTATCGTGTTCGACGTGAGGGTGAGGTTTGGGTGGCTACGGTAAAAAGTAGTGGGTCATCTAAAGGGGGGCTGCATGCCCGCCAGGAATGGAATATTGCTGTAGACAGTGAAGAACCGGATATAACAGTATTTTTTAATACGGAGGTTGGTTCTCGGTTACAAGAAGTAATAGGCGACCAAATACTAGAGCCTATTTTAATCACTCGTTTTGAAAGGCAAATCTTAGAGGTTAATATGCATGATGGTGCTACAATTGAAGTGGCTGCCGATAAAGGTGAAATTATAGCAGGAGAGAAGACAGCACCAATTTTAGAAGTAGAATTGGAGCTTAAGAGTGGACAACCTAGGGATTTGTTTTTGTTAGGGGCTGCCTTAGCCAGAGAATATCCGTTACTGCCAGAGCCTGATAGTAAGTACTATCGTGGACTTTTATTAGCAGGGTTGTCTACCGAGATACCAAGGAGAAATGAGTTACCAAAGGTAGACAAAAGTAGACCGGTAGGTGAGATATTAAGAGTTGTATTGGTGGATCTGATAGCTCAAGTATTATTAGCCCAAAGGTCTTTTTTAGAAAACAAAGAGCAACCTGGGCTGGTTCATGAGCTACGTATCTGCCTGCGTCGCTTGCGGTCTGTATTAGAATTCTCTGAACCGTTAGCTGTGATCAAGGAGTATTCCCGCTACCAAGACGAATTGCGAAAGTTTGGGAGGAAAGTAGAGGCTTTAAGAGAACTTGATGTAGCCTACTGTAGTTGGCAGCAGTTCCTTGGTTATCAAATGGTATCTATGGAGGGCAAGGTATGGTTAGGGGAAGTTTTAACAGAAAAGCGCAGCCAGGAAGCCGAAAAGATCTATGCAGAGTATAATTCTGGCTTAACAACGTCTACTTTGTTAGGGTTGTGGGCGGAACTTCTTGATGAAGATTGTCAGCAAATTATTCCCCATGACTGTACAGTTGATGATTATGTGATTACTGGTTTATTAAGCTGGCTCAGAATAGTGGGAAAACAGGAGAAATCAGTGGAATGGACGGATGCTGAAAATGTCCACAAAATTAGGCTTTGGGTTAAGAAGATAAGATATACAATGGAAGTATTGCAGCCTGATTTGAAAGGAACCCCTCGTTTATTATTAAAATTAGAAAAACTCCAAGACACTTTAGGAATCATTAGTGATGCGAAAAGTACAGAAGGATTACTTAGGGAACTATTACGAGGGAAATCAAGTAAAGGTTTACCATTAGAGGCAGGCATGCTGATTGGTTGGCAATGCCACGAAACCTTAACGCTAAGGAAAAAACTAGATAAATATTGGCTGAAATTTAATCGTACTGTACAAAAGTGGAAATAGCAGAGAAAAATAGCCATTTGAAAGGGTTGTTAAAGGGGAGAGAATTTTTTATAAAATTCCTCCCTTTTAATTTTTTACGGAATCAGAAAGTATAACACTTTCTTGATTCCAAGTAAGAACGACTAAGGCTTCTGCCTGCGTCCGAGGACTTGGCACAAGCCAAGTCTTTTCTTATCTGCATAGTTAATGAATAATAAAATCTTCTAATACCACCTTTAAGCTTGGGTATAGCATACATACGTATTAGCTGATTTAATGTGGAATGTAGTAAGAAATTTACCAAGATAATAATTTGCAATAGTGAGATGAGTCAGTATAAAATAGCTATATATAACATTTTTTTCCAAGGAGATGAGCGTGTGACCAAATTACGTGCGGAGTTGTTTGGAAAGCCAGCAATATATTGGAATGATCAAAAGATGGTGTTTCCATTTGCTAAGATGGAAGCCTTGTTGTACTATCTTTTGGTTATAGGTGAGGCTACACGTGATAGTCTAGCAGCCCTCTTCTGGGGAGATATGAGAGATAGTGCCGCTAAGAGGAATTTACGCAATACAGTTTATTTACTAAAAAAAATGTTTTCGGTGGATTTATTGATTACTTCATCACGAGCGAAGATTGTATTAAATCCAGAAGTTGTTGTAACGACGGAATTGGAGTTATTAACAGTAAACAATATTGCTAAATTTTTAGAAAAAGATACAGGTGAGTTTCTAGAAGGATTTTATTGCAAAGATGCAATCCATTTTGATGAGTGGGTTACTGAAATTCGTGAACGATTTCGAAAGGATAGCATAAGCTGTTTGACAAAATTGATCGTAAAGAAAATGAATTCTAAAGATTATACGTCTATGAAACGATACCTAAAGTACTTGATTAGACTGGATGCATATAATGAAGGAGCTTATCGGCTACTAATGAAGATCTATGAAAAAGAAGATTCTCATAAAGTAGTGGAAATCTATCAACAGTTGGAACGGAAAATGGCACAGGATTTAGGTTTGTTACCCAGTGCTCGGACACAGGAAATTTATAAACGGATTAAGGATAGGAAGAGTAGGGTCACTCAGGAAGAGGTATTTAAAAGCCAAAAGTTTTATGGTCGCGAAAAAGAATTGGGGCAATTGCGTCTATTGCTGGATAGATCGTTCCAAAAGGAGCAGAACAAACGAATGCTACTGTTACAGGGCGATCAGGGCGTTGGTAAATCTGCAATTGTTGAACAACTGCTTTCACCGATTTCAACAGTAAATTGTAATGTTTTTCGTACCCAATGCTATCAAGCTGAATTTGAGTATACTTATAAAGCATGGAATAATATTTTTTTACAAGTTATAGCGGTTTTAATGCAAGCCGAGATTGAGTTACCACCCCTTTGGAAGCAAGTTATTGCGTATGCTTTTCCGACAGCAAAAATAGGTGAAAAGCTTTTACAGACAAAAATAACAGTGGACACCTATAAATTCAGTACAACAATGATTGAAGAGATCATGTGCGAAGTATTGGTCAAGGCTTCTAGTTTGAAAAAAACGATTATTTTGATTGAAGACATTCATTGGATGGATAAGCAAGGGTGGTTGTTGCTATGGCAGTTATTACGCCTACATACCAATATTGTTTGTATTGCGACTTGCCATAGGGAATATTTACCGCAAATTGATAAATCAATAGAAGAGTTTGAACGTAACGGTATGCTGGAAAAGATGAACATTGGACGTTTCAGTGCACAAGACGTGATGAGCTTATCAAAAATACGCTTACCCAGCATTGGTAAGGAGATGCAAGCCAGGTTATACGAATATACAGGTGGCAATGCATTATTTCTAATTGAATGTCTGAATTTGATTGCAGCCGGCAAAGATATCAGTCACTGTTCAATCAAGTTAAATAGCGTATTAAAGGAAAGAACGGCTAATGTTTCTGAAAATGGCAGAAAAGTTCTTGAAATAGCTTCCGTATTTTTTGATAATGCCAATTATGAAGTGCTGCTTGCCGTTTCAGCAATAAATGAATTTGACCTAGTTGAAGCAATTGAAGAGTTACAACAAAAGCAACTGCTAATGGAAGAGTTTGATTCAGACAAGGGTGATTCTAGTTATAAATTTTATAACTTAAAAATTCGTGATTATGTGTATCGTGAGATGTCGACAATAAGGCAACGAATTTTGCATAAGCGATCGGCACTTTATTTAGAACAGCAATTGCAATGTGGTATGCAAAGCAAAGATGTTTATGAACATATTTTATATCATTACACAAACGCGGATGAAAAGCTGAAAATCTTAGATTATACGATTAAAATGGTCGAAAGATATTATTGCCCCCAATATGAGATGTTTCCGGAGTTAAATCATTACTATCCAACGGGGATTGATTTTCAGGAAAGTAGGAGTCAGATTACTACGTATTTCAGTAAGATAAGGGAATTATTAGATGTATTATTGTCTAAAACAATAGCAGATGAGCGATTGGACACTTACCGAGTTGCTTATTGGGAGATGGCTGGGCGATATCATATCTGGAGAGGGGAACACTTAGCGGGGTTGAAATTAATGCATCAGATGCTACGGTTGGCTTCAAAGAAAAACCTCAGAGAGTATCAAATCAAGGGGTGTCAGCAAATTATTTATTGTGGTATTCAGACGCGGAAAGCATATCTAATAGAAAATTTTGCCATCAAGTTATTGCATTTGACCGAACAGGATGAACTTTCAGAGAAAAAGGCGACTGCATTACGATTTTTAGGGGTGGCCTCTGCGCTCAAAGGCCAATATCAGCAGGCTGAGAAGTATTACCGAGAATCGCTGACTTTGTTAAAAAAATTGGCTGTTCACAATAGTTTCTATGTTTTTACCATAGCAGCAGCCAATAATTATATTGGTGATTTGCGGCGAGAAAGTTTTGATTATAAAGCAGCATTGTACCACTATGAGCAGGCAGCTAGAATCGCCGGACGCAAAAATGTTAGCGAAGGCGTAGCTTTGTTTTATATTAATGCTGGTTGTACAGCCTTTCAGCTAAATGACTATGGAAAAGCTAGTGCATACCTTATGGATGCTCTTGCTGTTGCAGATGGATTTGGCGATGAAAAGGGTTATTGGTGCTTGCGAGGTTATAGCACACTTTACTGTGTATTGGCATTGATTGCAGTGAGGCTGCACCGTCCTCACGAAGCAAAACAGTACCTAGAGCAGGCAAAAGATTTTCTGGAGAAATATAATGATCAATACCAAAGTGGAGTAATTTTTCGCACGCAAGCAGAAATAAGGCTGTTAATGGAGCAGGAAAAAGGGATAGCGGAAGTATTTAAAGATTCGTTGACTTTGCCTGTGGCGGAATATTATATGAAGGCCCGAAAAGCTTTCGAAAGAACTGGCAGGATGGCTGAGATTACTTCTCTAGAGGAAATAATAGCCCAATATACAGTACAGAGTGATTATAAGCAGCAAGCTGCTGAATTTATATAAGAAAAATATATGAGTAATAAAAATGTCATCGGCAAGGTCATGGCATAGGGGATGGGAATGTTACAAAATGAAGGGCAATTTTGTAACAGCTCCAGCCCCTATTTTTCATGCAAATTTCTCGTCATAGTCAGGCTATTGATATTCTGGGACTCTAAGCTGAGGAGGTTAATAACTTTAATTTTTAACTTTAGATTGTTTGAACACCATTGAAAGCGATTTGACGATATTTTGACAGTACTGATTATAAAATTCATTTAAATACAAAGTTGTTTATGTAGGAGGGTCAAGAAAATGTCTAATGAATGGGTAAAGGAATTACCCTTTGCAGTCACTGTTACAGATAAAATTGGTAATATCATAGAAATGAATGCTCAATCCGTCAAAACATTCGAGAAGTATGGCGGTAAGAGTTTGGTTGGAAAAAATGTAAAAGATGTTCATTCTGAACATGCGTACAAAAAAATTGCTGAGATTATCGAAACTAAAACTGCCAATAGCTATACAATTGAAAAAAATGGTGTAAAAAAGCTAGTTTATCAAACGCCTTGGTATCAGGATGGGGAATATGCAGGCTTGGTAGAACTCTCTATGGTAATTCCTGCTGAAATACCCCATTATGTAAGACAATAAAATGCTGACGAGGTGAAGGTAATGAAAAGTGATGTGGAAATTGCCCAGGAATCTAAAATGCAGCCAATTCTCCAAATTGCAGCAAGTCTTGGTTTAACGGAAGAGGATATTGAGCAGTATGGAAAATATAAGGCTAAAATATCGTTGTCGGTATGGGATAAAATAAAACAACGTCCCAATGGTAAATTAGTCTTGGTTAGTGCTATAAACCCGACGGCGGCTGGTGAGGGGAAAACGACAACGACAGTTGGATTGGGCGATGCTTTTCGCAGATTAGGAAAAAAAGCGATGATTGCCTTACGTGAACCATCATTGGGACCTTGTTTTGGTATGAAGGGCGGTGCCGCTGGTGGTGGTTATGCACAAATTGTTCCTATGGAGGATATTAACTTACACTTTACCGGCGATATACATGCCGTGACGTCAGCACATAACTTATTGTCAGCTATTATTGATAATCACATTCAACAAGGTAATGTACTGAGCATTGACCCGCGCCGCGTTACATGGAGAAGGGTAATTGATCTTAACGACCGGGCATTACGCCATATTATACTTGGGCTTGGTGGAAAGACTGACGGCGTACCACGGGAAAGCGGATTTGACATTACCGTTGCATCAGAGCTAATGGCTATTTTGTGTTTGGCGAAAGATTTAGATGATATGAAACAGCGAATCGGCAAGATCATTGTAGGCTATACCTATGACAATAAACCGGTTACGGCAGCTGATTTAAAAGTTACGGGTGCATTAACACTCTTATTCAAAGATGCAATTAAACCTAACTTGGTGCAGACACTGGAAAATACACCGGCTTTTGTACATGGAGGACCATTTGCCAATATCGCACATGGCTGCAATAGTGTAATGGCATCGAAATTTGCCTTAAAGTTATCAGAAATATTAATTACCGAGGCTGGTTTTGGTGCTGATCTAGGGGCAGAAAAGTTCATTGATATTAAATGTCGATTTGCAGGGTTTATGCCGGATGCAGTAGTGCTAGTTGCAACGATAAGGGCACTTAAGGCACATGGTGGCGTTAGCAAAACTGAGCTTACCAAAGAAAATCAGCAAGCACTAGAACTGGGGATGGAAAACCTTAAAAAACATATAGAAAACATGCAAAAATTTAATTTGCCTACAGTAGTTGCTATTAATGTTTTTCCCAATGATATAGAAGCAGAATTGGCATTTGTCAGGGAGCAGTGCAAAACGCTTGGTGTCACCGTAACTCTTTCAAAAGTATGGGCCGATGGTGGTGCAGGAGGTATGGAACTTGCAGAACAGCTTCTTGACATGTTTAAACAGCCAAAGGCTGTTAGATTTTTGTATGATGAAACGCTACCTGTTAAAGAGAAGATTCGTGTGATTGCCAAAGAAATTTATGGTGCTGAAGCTGTCAGTTATAGCAAGGCAGCTGAAAAAAGCATCCAGGAGTTAACTGGTATAGGCTTAGATAAAACGCCAGTTTGTATTGCTAAAACCCAATATTCTTTGTCTGATGATGCAACAAAAACTGGCCGTCCTGAAAAATTTACATTGATGGTCAGAGAAATACGTATAGCTGCTGGCGCAGGATTTTTAGTGGCTATTACCGGAGATATTATGACCATGCCTGGGCTTCCCAAGAAACCAGCAGCGGAAATAATGGATATTGATAATAACGGTAAAATTAGTGGATTATTTTAAAAACCACAAGGTTGTATGACGAACTGGAGGATACTATGTTTCAGAATCGATATGAAGCAGCAGATTTTACGATATGGCGAGGGCGGATTGACAGTAGGGAAAATTATGATGCCTTCCGGTGGCACCAATGGATAAAATCACTGGATTTAAGGCAGCCAATCGGTGAATTTACAGGTAAAATGGGATTTGCTTTGCTAGGTTTTTGCTGTGACGAAGGTATTATACGGAACAATGGACGCAAGGGCGCTTCCTCGGGACCCGAGGGAATTCGCGGCGAACTTTCCAATTTACCGTGCTCATTTTCTTCTGAGGTATCTTTGTTTGATGCAGGAAATATTACCTGCACAGATGGAGAATTAATGAAAAGCCAGGTGGCGCTGGAACAAGCTGTGTTTCGTCTCAGGCAGGCAGGACTGTTTCCTCTTGTTATTGGTGGCGGACATGAAACCGCCTTAGGACACTTTCGGGGTCAAGCAGATTTTCTACGGCAAAAAGATGGCAAATGTCAATTGGGTATCTTAAATTTTGATGCTCATTTTGACCTTCGCCCTTTTGCCGGCGGCGGAAATTCAGGGACGATGTTTAGGCAGATTGCTGATGATGCCAGCCAATGGGGGGAAATGTTCCACTATTTTTGTCTGGGAATCCAACGTAGCAGCAATACACTTGAATTATTTAAAACAGCTCAGCAATTAGGCGTTGATTATTTATTAGCAGGTGATATTTTCACCAACAATGATGAACATATTATAGAAAAACTCGATTATTTTATGCAGTTGGTGCCCCATCTTTATGTAACGGTTTGCGCAGATGTGTTTGCTTCTTCCTTTGCTCCCGGGGTCAGTGCGCCACAACCGCTAGGGTTGCATCCTGAGATAGTGCTAAAATATTTAAAGCATATACTTCGCACAAAAAAAGTAGTTGGGTTTGATATTGCTGAAGTGTCACCGCGGTTTGACCATGACCGAGCAACTGCAAGCTTAGCAAAAGTGATTATTTTCGCAGTAGTCGATACTCTCTGCCGACTGAAAGGATTAGCAAGATGAAAGCGAAGTTCTAAATTTTATTTAGACGATATGAGGTATTTTTAAAAAAATCAGTAAACGGTTTTTGACGTTATTTTGACAGTAGCTGCAATATAATCAGAATATAATAAATATTTAGAATGTATATAGATTTTTTGCATTGTTTTACTGAATATAGTTTTTGGGGAAGGGGATTTGATGATGAATATTGACAATACAGTAATCACTTGTGCCATGACTGTTAAGTTGGACGATGTTTTGCCGGAGCCACCTATATTTGAAAAAGGGGTGCGTAGGGCGCCAGATAGAGGTTTTCGTTTAACAATTGAACAAAGTAAAGTGGCATTAAAAAATGCTCTGCGGTATGTCCCAGAAGCATTACATAGTCAATTGGCAAGGGAGTTCATGGAAGAATTAAAAGCGTTTGGGCGTATTTATGCCTATCGATATATGCCTTCAGAAAGGATCTACGGAAAACCCTTAGATGAATACAAAGGAAATTGCATAGAAGGTAAAGCGTTTCAGGTCATGATTGATAATAACCTAGATCACAATGTAGCTCTTTATCCTTACGAAATGGTGACTTACGGAGAAACAGGCAGTGTATGTCAGAACTGGATGCAGTATCGGTTGATTAAAAAGTATTTGGAAGTTATGACTCAGGATCAAACGTTGGTTATAGAGTCAGGTCACCCCTTGGGATTGTTTCCGTCAAAACCTGAAGCGCCGAGGGTAATTATTACGAATGCACTAATGGTGGGGATGTTCGATAATCAGAATGATTGGGAAGTCGCTGAACAAATGGGAGTTGCTAATTATGGACAAATGACAGCCGGCGGTTGGATGTACATTGGCCCACAGGGCATTGTTCATGGAACATTTAACACTTTATTGACTGCAGGCAGGATTAAATTGGGCGTAGCACCTGACGATGACTTGCATGGAAAGTTATTTGTTTCCTCTGGATTAGGTGGTATGAGTGGTGCACAACCTAAGGCAACGGAAATTGCTGGTGCAGTAGGTATTATAGCTGAAGTAGACGCCTCTCGTATTCAAACGAGGCTGGAACAGGGATGGGTTAACCAATGCAGCGATGATCTTGATCAGGTATTTAAGATTGCGAAGGAATACCAATCTAAGGGCAAGGCGATATCCATAGCTTATCATGGCAATATAGTGGATTTACTAGAATATGCAGTAGCCAATCAAAAGCATATTGACTTATTGTCTGACCAAACTTCTTGCCATGCGGCTTATGACGGTGGCTATTGCCCACAAGGGCTGACTTTTGAAGAGAGAACTGCACTATTGAGGAATAATCGCAGCAAATTTCATGAATTGGTCAATAAAAGTTTACAACGCCATTTTGAATTGGTTAAAGAATTGGTAGAGCGAGGAGCGTATTTCTTTGATTATGGCAATGCATTTATGAAGGCCATTTATGATGCCGGGGTTAAAGAAATTGCTAAAAACGGGCATGACGAAAAAGATGGCTTTATTTTTCCTTCTTATGTGGAAGACATTATGGGGCCACAGTTGTTTGATTACGGCTATGGACCGTTCCGCTGGGTTTGCTTGAGCGGTAAGCAAGAGGACTTACATAAGACTGACCAGGCTGCAATGCAATGCATTAATCCTGAACGACGTGGACAGGACAGGGACAATTATATTTGGATTCGTGATGCTGAGAAGAATGGATTGGTTGTAGGAACTCAGGCGCGAATTTTATACCAGGATGCAGAAGGTCGTAAGAAGATTGCTTTGCGGTTTAATGAAATGGTGCGTACAGGTGAGATTGGTCCAGTTATGTTGGGACGTGACCATCACGATGTCAGCGGCACTGATTCACCTTTCCGTGAAACGGCGAACATTCGGGATGGCAGTAATGTAATGGCAGATATGGCAGTGCAATGTTTTGCCGGAAATGCTGCTAGAGGGATGAGTCTAGTAGCACTGCACAACGGTGGCGGTGTTGGAATTGGTAAGTGTATTAATGGTGGATTTGGCATGGTTTTGGATGGTAGTAAAAGAGTGGATGAAATTTTGCAATCGGCAATACTATGGGATGTTATTGGCGGCGTGGCCCGGCGGTCATGGGCAAGAAATGAACATTCCATTGAAACAATTATTGAATTTAATCGCGATTATAGAGAGAAAGCTCATGTAACCATTCCTTATATACCAACAGATGAACTGATAGATAAAGTTGTAGCGGCTTTTTTTTAATAGCAAGGGTTAAAGTGCAAAGGGGGAGATATTTTGCATAGGGAAAGTGGCAGCAGATCCTTACTAATCAAACATGCAGCTGAAATTGTTACCAATACTGGAACGGCAGCAAAAAAAGGTGCAGGGATGAATCAATTAGCGAAAATTGAAGACGGAGCAATTCTAGTAAAAGAAGGCATCATTGAATGGGTAGGATTAACCGCTGACTTGCCTTTCTATAATGAGGAAAATACGGAAATCATTGATGCTTCAGGTTGTAGTGTAATTCCTGGTTTTGTAGATTCCCACACACACTTTGTCTTCGGCGGTTATCGTCCGGAAGAATTTTTCTGGAGACTAGACGGGACGCCCTATTTAGATATCTTAGAACGTGGCGGTGGTATTTTAAATACGGTTAAAGCTACACAATCCATGGGGTATGATGCAATGTTACAAATTGCATCAAATCGGCTAGATGCTATGGTCGCCATGGGAGTTACTACTGTCGAAGGCAAGAGTGGTTATGGACTGGATTTAGATACGGAACTAAGGCAATTAAAGGTCATGGGAGAATTAAACAATCGTCATGCTGTCGAAGTTGTACCAACTTTTATGGGGGCACATGCTGTGCCGCCTGAGTATCGAGGGCGAGTAGATGATTATGTAGCATTTATCACACAAAAAGTTCTGCCGGCAGTAGTCGAGCAGGGAATTGCAGAATTTTGCGATGCGTTCTGTGAGAAGGGAGTATTTTCTGTAGAACAAACAAGAAAAATTCTACAAACTGCAAGTGGTCTGGGGCTTAAAACAAAAATCCATGCGGATGAGATTGTGTCCTTTGGTGGAGCTGAGCTTGCAGCGGAACTAGGAGCTATTTCTGCTGATCACTTGCTACAGGCATCAGACAAGGGGATTGCTGAGATGGCTGCACGCGGTGTAGTAGCGACGGTATTGCCAATGACAGCGTTTTGTCTGAGAGAAGAGTACGCTAGAGCCAGAGCGATGATTGATAGCGGCGGAGCAATTGCACTCGCAACTGATTATAATCCAGGCAGCTGCTTTAGCCATTCAATCCCCATGTTGATCGCATTAGCGGCTATTCAGCTAAAACTTTCTCCAGCAGAAATTCTGACGGCGTTAACGTTGAACGGGGCCGCTGCTGTCGGGAGGGCAGATCACATTGGGACTTTAGAACGTGGAAAACAGGGGGATATTCTTATCCTTAAATACCCATCTCATTTGTTCCTAAGTTATCATGTTGGAATGGATATCATCGATAAGGTCATCAAAAAAGGGCAAGTGATTGTAGATAAACGTATGGCAAATTTGGAGGTAATTGATAGTGAGTAAATTAGTTGAATGTGTACCTAACTTTAGTGAAGGACGTCGTCCTGAGGTCATTGAAGCCATTGTAAATGAAGTTAAAAGAGTAGAAGGAATTGAGCTTTTAGATGTACAATCGGATGCGAGTCATAATCGATCGGTAGTAACTTTTGTTGGTGAACCGGCAGCCGTTAAACAGGCAGCTTTTGCCTCCTGTGCGAAGGCTGCGGAATTGATTGATATGGAACAACATCATGGCGAGCATCCGCGGATCGGCGCTACCGACGTAATTCCGTTTATTCCAATAAAGGGAATCAGTCTTGATGAGTGTGTTGAACTTGCCAACGAATTAGGCCAAGAAATTGCCGAAAAGCTGGATATTCCAGTGTATATGTATGAAGCAGCTGCCAAAAGAAGTGAACGTAAGAACTTGCCAGACGTTCGTAAAGGACAGTATGAAGGTTTGAAAGCAGCCATTAGTGAGCCTGAAAGAAAGCCTGATTATGGTCCAGCAAAAATGCATCCTAGGGCAGGTGCTACAGTTGTGGGGGCTAGACAATGCCTAATTGCCTATAACATCAATTTAAGTACCGGCGATGTTGCAATAGCCAAGAAGATTGCGAATGCCATCCGAGAAGCCAAGGGTGGCTTTAAATACTGCCGTGCTATGGGCATCATGATTGAAGAGCGGAATGTAGCGCAGGTAACCATTAACATGATTAATTACGAAGGTACACCTCTCTACCGGGTTTTTGAAACGGTCAAAAATGAAGCAGCTCGCTATGGTGTCAATATTATCGGCAGTGAGATTGTAGGATTGGTTCCAATGCAGGCACTGATTGATACAGCGGACTATTACCTGCGCCTGGAAGGATTCAGTCGTAAGCAAGTTATGGAAGAAAACATTTAACTAGGAATCATGATAAAAGCTGGGAGGAATGAATTTTGCTAATAAATAAAAGCATTACGGAATTTTTAGCTGAGCTAAAATCAGACTCCGCCGCACCTGGAGGCGGGAGTGCAGCCGCCTTAGCAGGTGCTATCGGGGCGGCACTGGGAATTATGGTAGGGAATCTAACAGTAAGTAGTGCGAAATATGAGGCTGCGCATGAAGAAAGTAGAAAGTTAATTTCAGATTTAGAAAAATGTTTAGCGGCACTGGAAAAGTATATTGATGAGGATACCGAGGCATTTAATAATGTAATAAATGCATATAAGCTACCTAAAAGCACCGAAGAAGAAAAGTTACGTCGCAGCGATGCCATTCAAGAAGCACTTAAAGGTGCATCGAATCTACCCCTTAAGGTCGCCAAGGTTTGTTTAGAAGTATTGGAATTATCAGGGAAAATGCTTTCCATTGGCAACACGAATGCGGCTAGTGATGCAGCGGTAGCAGGGAGAATGGCACAAGCTGCCATGTGGTCCGCTATCTATAATGTACGGATTAATTTGGGTTCCATTAAGGATATAGATTTTGTTGCTGAACTGAAAGGCAATATAGAGAACATTGTAGTTCGCTCTGAAGTATTAATGGCTCAATTAATTAAGACCGTGGATGAAAAAATATAAATGGGAATCTGATGTAAGATCGTGCGGGCAAGAAAAAGAACCCAAGTAAAGAGAGTTAAGGAAATGGAGGGACTGTTGTGACGAAACTGTCGAATTCCAATAAACCGGCAGTAAATGTGGAAGAGTTGGTTCCAGAGAAAAAAGGTCTTAATCGTGGTCTGAAATCAAGACATATGATGATGATTTCGATTGGCGGTACGATTGGTACCGGACTTTTTTTAGGTGCCGGACAGGTGGTAAGCGAAGCTGGGCCCGTTGGTGCTGTACTAGCGTTTCTCTTTGGTGGCATGGTGATGTATTTGGCTTTACTATGCTTAGGGGAGCTGGCCGTGGCAATGCCAGTATCAGGGTCATTCCAAAGTTATGCAGTGAAATTTATTTCCCCAGGAGTAGGTTTTACGGTAGGGTGGCTGTATTGGATTAATTGGGCAGTTTGTATTGCCGCTAACTTTACCGCTTCAGCCATTATTATGGCTCTATGGTTTCCTGATGTATCTATTTGGATATGGTGCGTATTATTTGCCGTGCTGGTAACTGTTTTGAACTTGATTTCAGTGAAGGTTTATGGTGAAACTGAGTTTTGGTTTGCTGGCATCAAAGTTGCCGCTATTATTGCCTTTATACTTGCAGGTGCTGGTTTGATGTTTGGTGCTGTTGGTAACGAGGGGGCAATTGGATTTTCTAATTTTAATACGGGAGCGGGATTATTTCCTAATGGTGGCTGGGCGTTGTTTTTAACTATGATTACAGTTGTATATTCTTTTCAGGGGTCGGAACTGGTGGGGGTGGCAGCTGGTGAATGTGAAGATCCCGGCAAAAATGTGCCTAAGGTTATTAAAGGTGTTGTATTCAGAATCATCGTATTTTACGTGTTGGCTATTATTGTTTTGGGGGCAACCATTCCCTACAAAGAAGCAGGAGTACTAGAAAGTCCCTTTGCATACGTATTTGGACGTATCGGTATCCCAATTGCGAAGGATATCATGAGTTTTGTTGTACTGACTTCTGCATTATCAGCCAGTAATTCTGCGCTTTATGTTTGTTCCCGATTATTGTGGTCAATGTCTAAAGATGGGCATGCTCCAAAATGGTTGGGTCATCTAAATTCGGGGGGCGTTCCCATTAACGGTATATTTTTAACACTGGTGTTATCCGGATTATCACTGTTGACTAGCGAATACGCTGCTGACACTGTGTATATATGGCTGATGTCTAGTGTAGGCTTAACTGGATGTTTAATTTGGATTGTCATTTCTTGGTGCCAGATTAATTTCCGTAAACACTTTTTGGAACTTGGCGGCGATTTAAAAGATTTGGTCTTCCGAACACCCTTATATCCCATTTTGCCAATTGTGGCAATTATCTTAAATATTTGTATTATCGCCAGTTTAGCATTTATTGAAGATCAGCAAATTGTTCTTTATACGGGCTTACCAATTATTGCAGGTATTTATCTGTATTATATTTTCATTCACAGCAAGCATGAACAAAAGCCAGCGGATATTGCAAAATAAATCAGCATGATTTTTAGGAAGCGGAGGCGATTTCAGCATGATTTTATTAGATGGAAATTCTTTAACCTTAGAAGATGTAATAAAGGTAGCGCGCAACTATGAAGAGGTTAGGGTTAGTGATAAAGGTCGCGAGCAAATCATTGCCAGTCGAAGAATTGTTGATAAGATATTGGAAGAAGAAAAGCCTGTCTATGGTATTTCAACCGGGTTTGGTAATTTCAGCACTATATTTATATCAAAAGACGAAAGAGCTAAATTGCAACGCAATTTGATTCTAAGTCATGCTACCGGTGTTGGTGAACATCTGCCGGAAGATGTTGTCCGCTCTGCTATGCTGCTTAGAGCCAATTCATTGGCAAAAGGTTATTCGGGTATTCGTTTATCGACAGTGGAAATGCTGATAAACATGCTTAATAAACAAATCTGTCCAGCAATTCCAGCGAAAGGATCTGTTGGTGCCAGTGGGGATTTAGCTCCTCTTTCCCATATAGTATTAGTTATGCTGGGGGAAGGAGAGGCTTATCTTAAGGGGCAGTTGGTAAAGGGTGACGAAGCGCTGAAATCTTGCGGCTTAGAGCCAATTGTATTGAGCGGTAAGGAAGGGCTGGCTTTAATCAATGGAACACAGATTATGACAGCGGTTGGTACCATTGTCTGGCATGATGCCGTTAATCTGATGAAGGCAGCAGATATTGCAGCCGCATTAAGCCTAGAAGCATTAAAAGGTACCAGAGCGGCTTTTGATCCTCGCATTAGCCAAGTTAGAGCGCATCTCGGTCAAATAGCGACTACCGAAAATATGCTGAACTTAACGGCACATAGTGCTATCATTGCTTCTCACAGTAATTGCAACAAGGTACAGGATGCCTACTCACTGCGCTGTGTGCCACAAGTACATGGTGCTTCTAAGGATGCGCTCAGGCGTGCTGAGGAAACTTTGACTATAGAAATTAATGCGGCGACTGATAATCCACTTATTATGCCGGAAACAGGCGAAGCCATTTCCGGTGGAAATTTCCATGGTCAGCCCATTGCTTTGGTTATGGATTATCTTAAGCTCGCTATTGCTGAATTAGGCAATATTTCCGAACGGCGCACCAATCGCTTGTTGGATGTGCATTTAAGTGAGCTACCACCATTTTTAACAGCCTTTCCGGGGGTTGACTCCGGTCTAATGATCACGCAATATGTCGCAGCTGCATTGGTTTCGGAAAATAAAGTCTTAGTACATCCGGCTAGTGCAGACTCTATTCCCACTTCAGCTAACCAAGAAGACCATGTTAGCATGGGGACTATCGCTGCCCGTCAAGCAAGAGAAATTTTGGATAACGTCTGTAATGTGATAGCCATTGAAATGCTGGCAGCTGCGCAAGGCATTGATTTTTTGGCACCGCTTACGCCTGGAGATGGTACTCTTAAAGCACATCAAGCAATTCGAAATGTTGTATCGCATCTGGATGAAGATCGGGTACCGGCACCGGATATAAAGAGTCTTCATGATTTAATTGCTGGTGGTAGACTGGTTGGAGAAGTAGAAGCTATAGTTGGTTTACTAAAGATCTATTGAGAATCAACAAAATGTTTATCTAGGAGATCAAAAAGAGTTAGAAGTTTAATTGGAAATACCTTAGCATTTCATTCTATTAACACAACCTATATAATTAAAAGATCGCAAGCTCCATTGTTTGGCAACAATGGGCCTGCGATCTTTTAATATTGCAATTATTTAGTTCCGTAAGTTTCTCCCTTGCTAATTGCAGCTTGGGCAGCGGCTAAACGAGCAATAGGTACGCGGTAAGGGGAGCAGCTAACGAAATCAAGGCCAATTTGGTGGCAAAATGCAATGGAACGGGCCTCGCCACCGTGTTCACCACAAATACCAATCAGAAGACCGGGTCTGGTTTTTCGGCCATTTTCTACGGCGATTTCCATAAGCTTGCCGACACCTTTTTGATCTAACGTAATAAAGGGGTTGTCCGCTAAAATTTTCATCTCTAGATAATCATTTAAGAATTTGCCTTCTGCATCATCTCGACTGAAACCTAAGCAAGTTTGTGTAAGGTCATTGGTACCAAAACTGAAGAATTCAGCTGACTCTGCCAGCTCACCAGCTAAGAGTGCTGCCCTTGGCAATTCTATCATGGTACCTGAAGTGTAGTGGAAAGTTACCTTATGCTTGTCCATGGTAGCTTTAGCAATACTATCAATTTTTTCTTTAAAAAAGTTCATCTCGGCAATGCCAATGGTT
The DNA here is from genome assembly GCF_030269905.1 of Pelosinus sp. IPA-1. NCBI lineage: Bacteria > Bacillati > Bacillota > Negativicutes > Selenomonadales > Sporomusaceae > Pelosinus > Pelosinus sp. IPA-1. Next base: position 51,762 of record NZ_BSVC01000014.1, read on the forward strand.
AAAGGAATTTCTATTTCTGGTAAAACGGTGTAGCCTTCTAGTGTTAAACGCGCAGCTGCATTGCAGATAGCTTGTATTTGCATTTCATATATCTCGGGGAAGGTAATGCCTAGACGGCAACCTCGATGCCCAAGCATTGGATTGGATTCATGGAGAGTGCGAACTTTTCGCAGTAGTCCTTCTTTTTCTGCTAATAGCTGCATATTTTCTCCTGTCATTTGGAGCTTAGTCGTTTCAATAAGCAATTCATTCATGCTAGGAAGAAACTCATGAAGTGGAGGATCTAAGAGACGAACGCATACAGGATATCCGGCCATGACTTTTAATATTCCATAAAAATCTTCCTCCTGCATCGGTAAGAGATGGGATAGGGCTTTACTGCGTTCCTCAAAGTTTTCTGCTAAAATCATATCTTGTACAAAAGGCAAGCGGTCTTGTCCCATAAACATATGCTCGGTACGAGTCAATCCGATACCCTTGGCGCCGAAATCTAACGCTCTTTTTGCATCTGCAGGGTTATCCGCATTGGCTCTAACTTCAAGGCGCTTATATTCATCAGCCCAATCTAAGAGTGTCAAGTATTCTGAAGATAGTTCAGGATCCTTCATTGGCACAAGACCTAACATCACGCGGCCTGTAGTACCGTCAATGGAGATAAGATCTCCTTCGCTGATGATGGTTTGTCCAATAATAAAGGTCTTTGTATGATAGTTAATTTTGATTGCTTCACAACCACAAACACAAGGTTTCCCCATACCACGAGCTACTACGGCGGCATGGCTAGTCATACCACCACGACTTGTTAAGATACCCTGAGCAGCAATAATGCCATGAATATCATCGGGAGTTGTTTCTGTGCGTACTAACATTACTTTTTGCCCTTTTTTACCTAACTCTTCTGCATGGTTGGCATCAAAAACTACAGTTCCTGATGCTGCACCAGGGGAAGCTGGTAGACCGGTAGCCATGATATCAAGTTTAGCTTCAGGATCAATCTGGCGATGGAGTAGTTGATCTAATTGAGCTGGTTCAATTAATAATAGGGCATCTTGCTTACTAATTAAACCTTCTGCTGCTAAATCATGGGCAATCTTGATTCCTGCTTGGGCAGTACGCTTACCATTTCTAGTTTGTAGGATGTATAAGGTACCTTTTTCAATAGTAAATTCAATATCTTGTACATTTTTGTAATGAGTTTCTAGTATGTTGGCAATTTTGGCAAATTGGGCATAAACAGCAGGCATTTCCTGCGCCAATTTAGCAATTGGTTGCGGCGTGCGAATGCCAGCTACTACGTCTTCTCCTTGGGCATTCGTTAGATATTCTCCATATAACAGATTTTCTCCAGTGGAAGGATTCCTAGTAAAAGCTACACCTGTACCACAGTCATTACCCATATTACCAAAAACCATAGATTGAATGTTTACAGCAGTGCCTAATTCGTGGTCAATTTTATTTAAATTCCGATAGATGAAGGCGCGATCGTTATTCCAAGAACGGAATACGGCTTCAATTGATAAGAATAACTGCTCAATAGGCTCTTCAGGAAAAGGAGAGCCTGTCCGCTCTAAGACTAAAACTTTATAACTATCAATTACAGCCCGCAATGTTTCGGCAGACATCTCTTGGTCATAGATAACACCCTGTTTTTTCTTGTGTTCCGACAAAAGCTGCTCAAAGTCATGTTTATGAATTTCTAGTACGACATCACCAAACATTTGAATAAAACGGCGATATGAATCGTAAGCAAAGGAGAGATTATTCGTATTTTTAGCGAGAGCTTGTACCGTTTTTTCGTTTAAACCAAGATTTAAGATGGTATCCATCATGCCAGGCATAGAAAATACGGCTCCAGAACGAACAGAAACTAAGAGGGGATTAACTTCATCCCCTAACTTTTTACCAATGGCTTGTTCTAAGTGCGCCAAATTTTGGCGCACCTCTTCTATGATAGTGGCAGGGAGCTTCTTATTGTTTTGATAATACTCTTTGCAAGCAGCAGTGGTAATCGTCATGCCCGGCGGAACAGGTAGACCAATATTAGTCATCTCCGCTAAGTTGGCTCCCTTGCCTCCTAGTAGTGAACGCATTTCAGCGCAACCTTGGTTAAATAAGTATACGAATTTTTTCATTGTTCAGCGACTCCTTTGCGATAAAAATCTAAAACTCTTGCAGCAGTTTCCTCAGTAGCTTTATTTGTGATATCGATAGTAGGGCAGCCTATTTTTCGCATAATTGCTTGCGCATAATCTAGTTCTTCAACGATTCGTTCCAAATTTGCGTAGCTGCTAGATGGCTGTAACCCCATAGCTCTTAAGCGCTCCCTGCGTATTTCAAATAATAAGGAAGGCTTGATAGTAAGTCCGACGACTTTATGGGGAGGCACTTGAAAAAGTTCGGGTGGCGGCGGAATTTCCTTTACAAGAGGCACGTTAGCGGCCTTAATGCCTTTATGGGCCAAATACATACATAAAGGTGTCTTAGAGGCCCTAGATACTCCTGTTATTACAATATCGGCTTGTAATAGGCCTCGAGGATCTTTGCCATCATCAAATTTTACAGCAAACTCAATGGCTTCTACTTTGGTAAAATAAGCTTCATCTATTTTGCGAATGAGTCCAGGTTCATTACGAGGAGATAAATTGGTAATTTTCTGCAAAGCAGAAATGACTGGACCCATAATATCTACATGAATAAGTCCTAATGCTTGGGCTTTGGTTTCTAATGCACTTTTTAAATCAGGGCGAACTAATGTATATACGATAGCGCCTTTGGTTTTAGATGCCTCTTCGAGAACGGCATCGATTTGTAAAGATGATTTTAGGTAGGGCTTGCGTTGAATTTCAATATGCGCTCCATCAAATTGACTGATTGCCGCCTTTACAACCAATTCGCCTGTTTCTCCAATGGAATCAGACAATACGTAGACAGCAGGTGTATGGCTGTTATATAAAGTGTTCAAAGAGAACCTCCTTTACCTTACTATAAGGCTATTTTTTTAGCTTTCTGCTAATTGGACAAAAAGACGTGCAATATTTGTCTTGGTAAAACGACCAACAACTTGAAATTTTGTATTTTCACCCTCCTTTACGGCTTTTACCACTGGTAAAGCATCCACTTGATGATATAAGAGTTTTTGTGCTGCTGACAACACAGATTCTTCTGGTGTAGTCAAAATAATCTTAGGCATTCGAGTCATAATAATACTAACAGGAAGTTCGTTATTATTTTTCCCTCCCATTGCAGCCTTTAGTAAATCTTTCCTAGAGATTGCTCCCTCAAGAAAATTTCCTTCTGATACAACGAAAATAGTGCCTACGTCTTCAATAAATAAAGTGACAATAGCATCATAGACAGAACTATTTTCTTTTACAACAATAGGTAAGGAATGAGCATCCCCTACAAGGATGGTATCAAAAGACATTGTTTTTAGTTTCTGCAGATCCTGTCCTATAAAGTAATAGCCTACTTTAGGTTTGGCACCAATTAATTTAGACATTGTTAAAATGGCCAAATCTGAGCGTAATGCTGCCCTGCTTAAATTAAGCTTCTCTGCAATCTGGTTTCCTGTAATAGGGCCGAGAGACTGAATTATTTCTAAAATATGAGTCTGTCGCATTGTAAGTTGTATAATATATTCACCTTCCAAATGATAAAGTAAACATCATATAGTGATTTTCTAGTATATAGTATACTACATTTAAACTGAAATACCTGCTTACTTAACAAAATATTATTGTATTTTTGACAAACTCTGACACAGCAAAGAGCTTAAGTCTCTCTACTTTACTATTTATATGCGGCTGTCCCTGTAAAATACTATAGTTTTTGAATACTTTTAAAAAGTAAAATTAAGGTAGACTTTTCAAATCAATAAAAGGAAATTTATAAATAGTGGGTGAATTATTTTGTACAGAGCTGTTTGTGATTTTTTATTATTAGGAAACCTTTTCTAAAATATACTAATGATAGAGTAAAGTCGTGATAAGAACTAAAGGAGGAAATATGACACATAGTATAGCACGGCAGGCCAAAATGATTATAACTCTACTTGTTAGCCTTTTTATTGTATTTGGGGTGGTACCAAATGGTGCTCAAGCTGCTATTATCAGTACTCAGGGTGAGATTGATATTGGACGAGATGTAGGGAAGCAGTTAGAAAAACAATATGGTTTAGTGGGTGACCCGGCTTTAGAGGAACGTGTAACTAAAATAGGGATGAATATGGTGGCAGTGAGTGAACGGAGAAATTTACCTTATACTTTTAAAGTATTAAATTCAAATGAGGTAAATGCCCTCGCCGCACCTGGTGGATTTATCTATCTATTTAAAGGGTTGGTAGATTTGATGCCGTCAGATGATGAATTGGCTGGAGTGATTGGCCATGAAATTGGCCATGTAGTTAAACGTCATACAGTGCATCAAATTGAAAAAAATCTTTTGATGAATGTAGGATTTATGGCTGTGTTCGGTGATCGAGGTATTGCATTACAAAGTCTTGCAATGGATGTTATCATGGCTGGTTATAGTCGTAGTGATGAGCGGGAAGCTGATTACTTAGGATATATTCATTCTTCTAAGGCAGGGTACAATCCGTATAGCATGACGATGGGGTTAATGAAACTCTCTAGTTTGGATCAGCACTATCAATATGACTTATTCTCAGATCATCCAGAGGGAAAGGAACGTATTGCATTAATACAAGGCTATTTAGAGAAGGATCATGTACATCCAAAAGCGCAATTAACAGCAGATAAGAAAGGTGCAATCGTGGTAGACGGAACATGGAAATTACCAACTATTACGGTATTATACAATGGAGTCACACCCTTATATAGAGCCTATGAAACGGCAGGAGCATTATATCGTGTCAGTCAATTGGCAGAATATAATCCCGATACATATATCTTAGATTATGATGGTGAAAACATAGTTATAAATTATAATGACATTCGTATTCTTGTCATTACCCCAGAAGATGCCTTAGCCTATAATACGAACCAAATGGAGCTGGCTGGATTATATGTTGATAAGCTAAAAGAATGGGACAGGAAAAAGTTGTAGACAATATGAAAGGTAACGCTTATAAAAAATACCTCAACCCTCAGAGCAGGTTGGGGCTAACTTATAAAGTGAATTAAATCAGAAATTATTTGACCACAAAAGTCTAATGCCAGTCAATGCCACGTTAGTATATGAAGATTTGTAAAATATAATTTCGGAACTTAAAAATATTGAAGATATGGGTTGAAATGACTAAGAGAGGTAATATAGTATGCTTTATTGAGTTTTAATTGAAAAGTAGATTGGTGGTGCCTAAGGAAGTTAGAAGGATGTATTAATAAAGACCAGCATGGGCTCATGCTGGTCTTCCTGTCTCATTGAACTTATTTTACTACCATAACAGGGCATTGGGAATGATGAACGACATAACTGCTAACACTTCCGACTAATATTCCCTTGAGGACTCCTAAGCCTCGGCTGCCCATAACAATTAAGTCGGTTTTGTTATTTTGAGAAATCTCAATAATTTTTTCGGAAGGGGAACCTACTTCAAGTGAATAGGTTACATTTATGGAGGAGGGGATTTGCTGTAAACCCATTCTTAAAATATTTTGACCATTTTCCTGGAGATCATTAATTACACTATCAGGAACCGAAATATTATTGATATGAGTAGACGCTACCTCCTTAGAAAGAAGCAGGACATAGAGCAGTTCTATGGTGGCATTAGAAAATCCGGCTAAGTCACAGGCACAGGATAATGCTCGGAAGGCGTTTTTAGAGCCATCTAGGGGTACGAGAATTTTTCGAAAACGGGACTGATTCATGTAGATTCCTCCCTATTTCTTTAAGTTGGCTTCTTTTGCTGTGGGTGACTGTTAGTTTTAATGAATAAAGCTAGGAAACTGCTGCAAAAGCAAAGAATGGCTAAAATATAAAAGACATCTTCAAAAGATAAAATATTAGCTTGTTGATGTACTATTTTGGCTAGTGTAGCTTTAAAAATGGCGTATCGTTGCGGCACTAAAAAACCTTCCCCAGTGAACCATCCATGAGCAGCCGATGTTAGCATATCTGAATTCATTCCTTGATTACCCCATAGTGCTTGGAGTATTTTAAACACTTCTTGAGGTGCCCGGTTTGGTGCATTTAAATATTCACTCAAAATCTGATAGTGGCGTACTTCACTGTTGCTCAATATTGTTTCTACGAATACTACCCCGATGCTGCCGCCGATGATCTTAAATAAATTTAGTATGCCAGAGCCCATCCCTACTTTATCTTTCGGCAAGGAAGATATAGCGCAATTACTAAGGGGCGACATGGTAAAGCCTAACCCCATGCCCATTAATACAAGACGGATAAAAAAATCACGAGCAGAGTAATTGGCATTGATGCTGGTCAGCAAATATATGGAAAAAGAGATGAGCATTATTCCTAAAAAGGCAGGGATGCGAGAACCGAATTTATCCGCAATTCCTCCGCCTAAAGGTGCAAAAATAACCATAGTTACCGTTAAAGGGAGCAGCATCACTCCGGCAGATATAGAACTATAGAGTAGTATAGACTTTAAAAAAAAGGGGAGTAGAAACATTACGCCATATAGTGCTAAAAATGAGATGAACCCAAGGATATTCGCGATAGCAAAATTAACATTACGAAACAAATTAATTTCCACCATTGGGTGTTCAACATGTAGTTCTGCAACGATAAAAAGAACAAAAGCGGCAAAGGATAGATAAAAAAGCAGTGTAATATAAAGAGACGTCCACCCCTCAATTTGCCCTTTGTTCAAGGCAACCAGTAAGGCACTTAAACTAATAGTTAGCAAAGACGCCCCCCAAAAATCAGCCTGTGAATTTGCATTACGCTTCGACTTGGGTATCATGATAAAAGCCAAAACAATACTAAGTGCGCAAAATGGTAACACAGAGAAGAAAATGGAACGCCAGTCAATATTTTCGATTAAGTAACCACCGATAGTTGGTCCCATAGCACTGCCGGCAGCTGCCATTGCGCTCCAAATTCCTAGCGCTTGACCACGTTCATGGGGCTCAAAGGTTTCTACTACAATGATCATAGCATTGGGCAATAACATCCCAGCCCCAATTCCTTGGATAATACGGTATACAAGCATTGTGGTTGAGTTTGAGGCTACACCGCATAATAAAGAGCCAATGGTAAAGGTAATAAGGCCAGCAATATACATCTTTTTTGCTCCGAATTGATCACCTAGTTTACCAGTTAACGGCAGGATGGAACCGTAAGGGAGAAGATAACTTAGCGAAACCCAGACAATTGAATTCATGTCAAAATTTAAAGCGGCCATAATATTTGGTAAAGCAATATTCGTACAACTACTGACATAAGAACTTAGCACAGTGCCAAGACAAACAGTGCATAAAACTAGATATTTCATATAAAAAAACCTTTCCAATCATCCGGTATGAAGTAGTATTAATGCAATACGTTTTTACTTAATATAAATACTTAAAATTGTAGACATTCCAGGCTTAAGAGAAAAATTCTCATGTGGGTAAATTTTAATTTTTATTGGCAGGCGCTGTGTTGTTTTAGTAAAGTTGCCGGAAGCGTTTTCGGCGGGTAAAAGAGTTAACTGCGATCCAGCTGCTGGACCAACGGCAATGACCTCGCCTGAAAACTTCTCTCCAGGGTAGGAGTCTACTGTAAATTCGGCTGGCTGTCCAATTTTGACTTTTCCTATGTAGGTTTCTTCAATGTTGCTTTCAATCCAGATATCGTCTAAATTAGCAATACTAAAGATCGGTTGTCCTGCTGCAACAATTTCTCCATCTTCTACTGATTTTAAGGCGATCGTTCCTGGAACGGGTGCTTTGATAATTACATTATCTAATTGGATCTGAGAACTTTTTAAAGCCGCCTGCGCTTGTAATACCTGAGCCTTTGCCATAGCAATATCTTCGGCACGGGACCCTTCTAGTGATAAATTATAGGATTGTCCGGCTGAGGCATACTGGGCTTCTACAACTTCTAGAGAAGTTTGGGCAGAGTCCCTTTGCTGTTCGGAAATAGCACCTTGCTTATACAATCCTTCGGCACGCTCTGCATTTTTTTTAGTATTATTTAAATTTGCCCTTTGTTGTGCAACCGATGCACTTGCTTGGGCAATTTCTTGTGGCCTGTTCCCGGCTTCCAGTGCTGCAAGCTTTGCCTGTATAGCAGCTAAATTACCCTGAGCTTGCTCTACTTGAGCTTCATATTCTTGTTTTTCAAGAATGGCAATGACTTGGCCTGCCTCTACGTGATCTCCATCAGTAACGAGAACTTTTTCAATACGACCCGACACTTTGGGGCTGACAGCAACAATTGTACCTTTCACTCTGGCATCGTCTGTTGATACAACGCGCTGGCTATGAATCCACCACCAAGATAGACCTACTGCTAATAATGCTGCAAGTAGAATTATAATGATGATTATTGTTTTTTTGCTTATTTTAGAACTTACTTCGCTCATACAAACACTCCCGTAGTTTCATCAATCGTTAGATGATAAGCGTATCCGCCCAAACTTTGACGATCTTTTTGATTTATTGTAGTATTATAGCAAAAACAAAACCATATGTATAATATTGAAAATGTTCACTATCCATACAAAAAATGTATAGTATTTCACAAGGAGAGTCTTTCATTATGGACTTTAAAAAACTTCAATATTTTCTCACGATTGCAGAAGAAGGTCAAATTACAAAAGCTGCTCAGCGTTTACACATGGCCCAACCGCCGCTTAGTCATCAACTTAAGGTATTTGAAGATGAGCTAGGAGTCAAACTTATCGAAAGGGGTAGCCGTAAGATCCAGCTCACTGAACTTGGACGAGCCTTGCAAGAACGAGGTGGACAAATTTTAGAATTAATTAATAAGACGGAGAAGGAATTAAAAGAATTAAATGAAGGTTTGCAAGGAACTTTATCCATAGGTACAGTTGCAGCTTGGGGAGCCACCCTTTTACCAGATCGGATTTCTAGTCTTCATGAGCAATATCCAGGACTTAATTTTCAACTTTGGGAAGGCGACGGTCATCGAATTAGGGAGCTCTTAGATACAGGAGTTATAGATATTGGAATTGTTCGACTGCCTTTTGATTCGAAAAAGTATGAATCAATACGATTGCCAGAGGAGCCTATAATAGCAGCGATCAGCAATGTCTGGGGCTATGATTTATCTAAGCCATATACTAGTCTAATGGAGCTAATGAATATTCCATTGATACTTCACCGTAGAAATGAAAATGTTATTGAATATTATGAGCAACGTGGATTACAACCTAGAATACTTTGCAGGCATGAAGATGTTCGGTCTATGCTAGTGTGGGCCGACGCGGGCTTGGGGGCAGCGATTGTTACTCGATCTGCGGCCAACCTTGTCCAGAATAATAATTTACAATACAAAGAAATTATTGACCCACCGCTAAAGGTAACAGCAGCGATTATTTGGAAACGAGGTCGTTCTTTAACAGTTGCTGCACAACATTTTTTAGAAAGTTTTACAGTAGATGAAATGTGTAAAAAGAAAGTATAGACTTACACTTTTTTTAAGTATACTGTTTTGCAATTTCAGCAGAATTTCATTAATCTATGGTGTAATATTTAATTATTAGGAATATTAATTGGGTGGAATGGGGTTAAAGCAATGAAAGTTTTACTGGCCGAGGATGATAAGCGGTTTGGCAATCTTCTATATCAAATGCTGCTGCGGCAAGATATGCAGGTCAACTGGGTACTTTCGGGAGATTGTGCTTTGGATGTTATTCGAGGCGAAGCATATGATGTTGTTATCATGGATTGGATGATGCCCGGTATGTCTGGCTTACAAGTGTGCCAAAAGTTGCGAGAAGAATGTTATCAGGGTGGCATACTTATGCTTACGGCAAAAGATACTGTAGACGACTTAGTAGTTGGTCTAGAGGCTGGTGCCGATGATTATCTTGTCAAGCCCTTTGCATTCAAAGAGCTATTGGCCCGGATTCATTCCGTAGCCAGGAGAAGTAAGATTACGATAAAAGAAAAAGTGGTAAAAGCAGCAGATCTTGAATTGAATCTAACAACAAGAGTGGCTACGCGGGGGACAAGGACTATACAATTGACGGGACGGGAGTTTCAATTGTTAGAGATGTTGATGCAAAATTATGGGAGAGTTCTGCCCAAAGAACGTATTTTAGATCATATCTGGGGGTTGGAGAGTGAGGTGTCTCCCAATACACTAGAGGCTTTCGTGCGATTACTTCGTAAAAAGATTGATGATCCTGGAGAGGTGGAATTAATCCAAAATATTCGAGGAATTGGCTATAAGATGGGGGCAAAAAATGATACCCAAGACTCGTAAAAAATTAACTAACGTGTATACCATAGTATTTGGATTATTCCTCATGACATTTGTTGGGATTGTATGCTCAGGTCTTATTTGGGGTACCTATGTGGAACGGACAGAGGAAATCAAGGTATTAGCAAATGAGATAGCCCGAGGACAACTAGGTATGATTAAGGAATACTGCAAAAAGAGAAATGATACAATAATGGCGACAACGATTGAAGATGATTACGATATAAGCGGGCAAGTTTTTTTCTATATCCTTGATGCAAAAGGTCAGCTAATTAAGGCTGATCAACCTGTTCCGATATTGCGGGAGTCTGCCTACACTCAAATTATGAGTTGGAATCCGCTAGAAAAAACGAAGGTTGCCACTGTAACGTTACCAAATCATGAAACGGCAGTACTTATCTTCGCCGCGCATGAAGTACGTCGGGGAGAAACGCTGCTGGCTACAGTTTATGCCGGCAGAGATGTGACTGCGTATGCCCGTGTTCTTATACGCAGTATAATTACATTAATGGCAGTAGCTTTTTTGTTTTTATTTCTAGCTGCGCTAATTGGATACTATCTAGCAGGCAGAGTCACAATTCCGATGGAAGAATCTATTGCAAGAAAGAAAAAATTTATTGCGGACGCATCCCATGAATTGCGTACTCCCTTAAGTGTACTCCTAACTTCAATAGAAGCTATAGAAATGGATAGGGATAATACCTTGTCTCCTTTTTCCTTACAAATAATGAGTGAGGCAAAGGATGAGTTTTTTCGTTTGAAAAGACTCGTCAATGACTTGTTAACCCTTGCAAGAACAGATACAGGCGATATTAAACTAAAAAAAGAAAAATTCTCTCTTACCTTAATCACACAGCAAGTATTACGCTCACTTAAGTTTACAGCAGATGAGAAAAATATTAATGTTTTGCTTGAGGGCAATGAATCAATTGAGTTAAATGCAGATCCAGAACGTATTTACCAGTTACTTTTTATTTTAATTGACAATAGTATAAAATATAGTTTATCCGATAGTGATGTATCGGTACATCTTGAAGCGATGCAAAATGCGAATGGTCCTTTTGTCAAAATCATTGTGGTGGATAATGGTCCAGGTATCCCTGCAGAATTTAAAGAACAAATATTCCAACGTTTTTTTCGAATTGATGAGTCAAGATCACGAGATGTTGAAGGTTCAGGTTTAGGATTGTCAATTGCTCAATGGATTGTAGATGCCCATCAAGGTGAAATTTATGTTAATAGTGAACCTGGAAAAGGCAGTGAATTTATTGTCCTAATTCCAAATATGTAAATCTTACCTACTATCTTCGATTTTTCTTACAGCGAAATTTCAGTTTGAATTGCTATATTGATCGGGCAAGAATAACCCTTTATTACAAAGACTCTAAGGGATATTTGTTGCGCCTAGATATGTATAGCAAAGAAAGGTATGAAACTTATGAAGATAAAAATTTTGGTAACGGGAGTAACAGGACTTTTAGGAAGTTGTACCGTGGCAGAGCTACTTGAAAGCGCTGGAAATGTCGAACTTCTATTTTTAGTAAGGGCAGTCAATCAGAAAGCTGGACTTGAACGCGTACGAAAGTCCCTAGGTAAAGCTGGTGTCCAAGTACAAACGCTCGCAGGTCTAACAGAAGGACAAATTGTATGCGGGGATTTATCTTCCTCTGATCAATTAATAAATGATCCTAGGTTACAGGAAGTCACTCATGTTTTCAATTGCGCAGCCGTAACTGCCTTTTCTCAACGACCATCCATCCGGCAAGTCAATGTTCATGATACATTGGAATTTGCACAAATGGTGTCTAAACTTCCTAACATGAAACGCTTTCTATATGTTGGGACAGCAATGATATGTGGAGACTCACCTAACCGTACAATACACGAAGATGATTTTCCGGCAGATACACAGCATTTTGTACCCTATACGGAAAGTAAAGCAGAAGTAGAATCTCTGCTTTCAGAAGCATTAGGACAGGTTTCCCTTGTTGTTGTGCGTCCTTCCATTGTTGTAGGGCACTCTCGCTTAGGTTGTAAACCTTCAACAAGTATTTTCTGGGTATTTCGGATGTTATATCAAGCTTGGCGATCTCCTTTTCCTTTGAATTTTAAAATTGATGTGTTGCCAGCGGATTATGTAGCAAAGGCGATAGCTTATATTGGCTTAAAAGAAGAATTAGCATATTCACGATATCATATTGCTGCTGGATCGGAATTTAGTTCTACATTTGGTGAGATAATGAACACTTTTATGATTACGGGTAAAGAAAATCTAACTGCGCCATTAGAGGTTACCATTGAGCATTATCGAGAAAATAGGAACCAGTTCAATGAATGGTTTGGCCCAGGCAATTCCCGAATGATGCTCAGAGCCATAAATTTGTACTATAACTTTGCAAATCTGAACGTAACTTTTGATAATTCTAGATTACTAGCAGAGGGTTTTGCGTGTCCTCCACGTTTTGTTGATTATTTAGGATTGTGTATAAGATCAGGCTGCGACGCACCCGTCAGTGAACAGATGATTGATGACTTTAAGTAAACGGTTTAAAGATGCATAAAGCTAAAGAATGAATCCTTCTCTTCGAGGGACAAGTAAGTAATGTATAGTTGGGGTATATGTATGTGGCTGATGAATTGGATTCCGTGGTTTGTTCTTTCTGCCATTTTTGAAAGTTACGGACAAGTTTTATTTAAAAAGGCAGCGTTATCTACTCAGCATTTGTCGGGTTACTTCTACTTTAAAGGGCTTGCCAAAAGTTATTATCTATATCTAGGGATTACTTTATATTTAGGGGAAATGGCTGTTTGGCTGTATATTATTTCTAATATACCCCTTTCAATTGCCTTTCCCCTATCTGGTTTGCAGGAAATGATTTTGGTCTTATTTGTAGCCGTGACATTGAAGGAGAAGGTGGCACCATTAGCCTGGTTTGGTGTATTTTTAATAGCCATTGGAGTTTCTATGGTTTCGTAAACGAAGAAGGTGTAAGAATGTTTAATTTGATGATCTGGATTTGCCTTATTATATCGGATACTACGGCGCAATTGCTATTAAAGAAGGGGACAATGGAAAACGGTCTTACTACATGGGGACCTAATTCCTTTATTCTATTAGGGTACTCACTCTATATACTTTCTTTTTTGCTATGGATGCAGATTTTAAAAACAACGCCTCTATACATCGCGTTATCCGGTGCATCTATCATCTTTGTGACAATTGCTTTTGGTTCCCACTTTTTTTTGGGTGAGCCACTAACCATTAAATCTTTAGTAGGAACCGTTTTCGTGGCCATTGGAGTTTATATTGTTGGTTATAGCAGGAAAAGTGCTAATTAACTAAATATCAAATAAGTTCTGCACTACTCCGGTGATGCAGGGCTTATTAATATATTTCTATCAATAGCTTTATTTTATTAGCAAAATAGCTGATAACCATGTTGCAATAAAAAATATTACCGCATGTAAAGTTGGCCATATGTGATATTTTAATTTTTAGAACGCCATAGGCAATGCCTACTCCAAGATTATCAAGGTTTGCTGCTATAGTAATCAAAATACTAAAAAGCAGGATGCTCATCAAATCCACTACTTAATAGAACATTGCTATATGGTATGGAATCGATGGCATTTTGGTTCCGGAGGACAGAGAGGTGTAAGAATGGGACAAAAACAAACCCGCCATCTCAAAAAAGGGCGAGTTGCTATATTATTAGCAATGATTATCTTTTTAATCGCAGGGGTTTATTATGTATTCGGGAGATTCTCTACAACCAGCACGTTGGCGAATACCTTTTTCATGAAAGAAAAAATTAATATATTGGTTCTGGGCGTTGATACACGTGAAGATGATGTGGGGCGTTCGGATACCAATTTTGTCGTTACAATCGATACAAGTGCAAAAAAAATCACCATGTTTTCCATTCCCCGCGATTCTCGCGTAAAAATTGATGGGCATGGGTGGGATAAAATTAATCATGCCTATGCTTTTGGTGGCTCTAAACTTTCAAAATCTACTGTTGAAAATCTGATGGGTATATCTTTAGATTATACTGTAGTCATAAATATTCAAGGATTTGTGCGCATGATTGATGCAGTTGGTGGAATTACTATTGATGTAGATAAAAGAATGTATTACTCCGATCCATATGATGATGATGGAGGATTATACATTGATCTTCATCCTGGTGTTCAAAAATTAAATGGGAAAACTGCTATTGAATATGTACGTTATAGGGATGAAGAAGGTGATATAGGTCGTGTAAACCGACAACAAAAGTTCATGAAAGCATTATTACAGGAAATCAGCAAACCCCAGCTTATTACGAAATTACCTGATGTTATTAAAGAGTTCGCTGCAGCAGTCAAAACAGATATGTCAACAAAAGATATGGTTAAGCTAATCCCTGTTATAAACGAGGCAGCAAAATCAGGCCTACATACGGAATGGTTATCAGGAAATCCATGCTGGATACAAGATGTTAGTTACTGGTTGCCTGATATAAAGGAGCTTAGGTCTAAGGTTGCTCAAATACAAGGTATTACTGTAGACGAACGATATGCACAAGCAACGGATCGATTAGCTAGAGAATATGCAAATTCAGTGCCGCAGGAAATACGGGTAGCTGAGTCTTCAACAGTCACTAAAAAATCCACGAGTTTAGATAAGCAAACTACAGATGGTAATAAAAATGCAGTAACTACTATTAAGATAACTCCAATTCCTATAACTAATGAAACTGAGACTACCTCTGCAAATGGGAAAAAGATTTCTGATCCCAAGACGACTAAAACTATGAATAGTTCAAGCGTAGATGTTCAAGGAGAAAGTAAGGGAGTAGCTCAAAAGAATAGTACGATGGATGCAAAGGGGAAATAATCCACTTTGTAGAGTAATATTTCGGAATGTAGATGAGATAATTCAAGGAATGACTTATATGGAGCTAGAACGTGCCAATTTATTTTATATACTTTAAATTAACACAACAAAGGGGTTCTTACATTGACCATACTTCAAACGCTTATTTTTGCAATCGTTCAGGGAATTACAGAACTTTTCCCTATTAGTAGTGTAGCACATGGTGTTTTAACGCCATATTTCTTTAATTGGAATTTAGATCCCGCTTTTTTGAAGGAACATTTTCTTCCATTTTTAGTGATGCTACATTTAGGCACTGCCATAACTCTTTTATTGTATTTCGGAACAGAATGGACAAAAATTATAGCCTCTATATTCAACAAAGATGATAAGTCCAGAAAGTTAATGTTTCTTATATTAATTGGTACTATTCCAGCTGCTTTAATTGGACTTTTCCTAGAGAGTCCACTTCGCCATATGTTTAGTAATGTAAGCAGTGCGGCGTTTTTCTTAATTATAAATGGATTTATATTATATTGGGGCGAAAAATTGCGAGGAGGAGGACAGGGGCAGAAGAGTATTGACGATCTTAGTTATAAACAAGCGGCTATTATCGGATTATTTCAATCGCTAGCACTTGTTCCAGGCTTTTCTCGTTCTGGCGCTACAATGACGGCGGGATTTTGGATGGGCTTAAAACATAAGGACTCTGCTCGGTTTTCCATGCTGCTTGCTACCCCGATAATAATTGGAGCTAGCATTGTTGAAGTGCCAAAGCTTATTCATACTGACATCACTGGCTTATTTCAAATCTCCCTAATTGGAGGTATTACATCTGGTATAGCCGCTTTTTTAAGCGTATGGGCTTTAATGAGATGGTTCGGTACTAATGAAATTAATGCAATGCGTCCATTTGCCTGGTACTGTTGGGTAGTTGGCTTTGTGGTTCTGGTAAGTCAAATTTAAGAAAGAGGGCAACTAAATAAGTTAAGGTACTTTAAATTTTATAAGATTAAGTACAAGCGGAGATCTTGACTTTGCGGCAACAGAAGCATAAAATAGTAAAGGTAGATCGCCGGTATAGCTCAGTTGGTAGAGCAACTCATTCGTAATGAGTAGGTCTGCAGTTCGAATCTGCATATCGGCTCCAGTGAAATCAAGGGTTCGTAGAGATGCGGACTCTTTTTTTATGTAAAGATGTCCCTTGTTTTGTCCCTTAACGTCTAAAAACCATTGGCAACAACAACAAATAAACACCAATTTCGTAATATATAAAGAGAAAAGCAGGCTATTATTTAGCCTGCTTTTTTTGTGCGCTTATGTTCGGTTCTTGTTTAGTGAGAAATGTATTCATACTATCTGCTAACTGTGTATCTACTGACTGAAGTGCGTGACTATAAATATTTCCTGTAGTTCGTATGTCGGCATGTCCAAGGCGACTAGATACGCTTTTTAATGATGCACCAGATGCAATCAATAATGTTGCGCTGGTATGGCGTAGGCTATGAAAAGTAATGTGTGGTAGCCCATGACGTTTGAGGAATTTACTAAACCATTGTGAGGGTGAGGTAGTACATATTTTATTGCCGTTCCATTGTGTGAAAAGGCGGTCGGTTTTATTCCACTTATCCCCTAGCCTTAAACATTCCGCGTTTTGCCATGCCTTATATTGTTTCAATAAAGAAATGATGCTGGTTGGTAGAGTGACAGTTCTATTGCTTGAATTATTCTTAGGTGACTTATCAAATGTCCCAAAACCAGATAATGACTGACTAGCACGGTTTACGGTTAAGTGCCCCTCATTTAGATCAATGTCTGACCATTCAAGACCACATAACTCACCAATTCTAAGACCACTAGCAAGAGCTAGCAATATGATGGTGCGATGTTTGATTTCTTCAACCTCTAAACATTCAAGCATTTTATAGGTTTGTTCTTCATTATAGACATCTGTCTTAGTTTTTTTTAGTGTGGGTGGCTTTACACGATCACAAGGGCTATTGGGTATAATTTGCCATTGGACAGCATCACGCAACATTGAAGAGAGAACACGATAGCAATATGTCACAGCCTCACTAGATAAAGTGCCTGCCTTACCATCAAGTCTAAGTCCATCCTCTTGTAAGTTATTTATGAATGCCAAGACTTGCAAAGGTTTCAGTTTAGCGATATCTATATGTCCTAATGCTGGGATGATACGTTTATCAATGTACAACTTATAGGTTTGTTGTGTTTTGGGTGCAAGATTTTTCTGGCAGTATTCTTTAAACCACCGTTCGGCAAAGTCTTTTATTTTGAGTTTACCCGTGAGTGTAACATTGCCACGCTGAACTTCGGTAGCAAATTCATGATAAAAACGTTTTGCTTCTGTCGGGCTGTTAGCTGTGATTGTTTTAGTATGGCAAATTTGTTTACCTTGTCCATCATAGCCAGCAGTAACTGTTAATAAATATGAGTTTTCGCCACGTTTTTTAATTTTACTAGGCATTATTATGCACCGTCCTTAATGCTTTTTCTAAACGCTCGATATCAATGTTGTATTCAGATGACGCCTCCTCTAAGGTAGAGCCTGAGATACACGCTTCTAGTGCTTTTGCAAGTTTTTTCTCTTCGTCTCTATAACGCTGTTGTTTCGAAGCAGTTTGGCATGAAAGGGAACAGTATTTGGAAGAATTTTTTGAAGGAATAAAGTAATTCGTGCATTTAGTATTTTGGCAACATTGCATACTTCTGCCTTGAACCCAATCCATAAAAACCATTAAGTATAGAGACGATAAAAGTGAGGTGAATTCCCATTGCCACTTGGGTTCCTTTATATAATATATTTTTTCTTTGTCTGAGTCTGTAAAAGTAATTATTGGTCTTACTCCTATTAGCCCCCGATTCATTGTTTCTTGCACAAGATATAAAGCCTCACTAATAAGGGTAGATAGTTCCTTGTCTTTTTCTCCTAATACTAAGCTTTTTCTATCTTCTTGAATTATTGAAGCGCATTCCATGTAAAGCTCTTCAGAGGAGAAATCTTTTAGCGGTAATAATTGTGTTGCTTCCCACGGATCGATTTCTTTGACATGTTTTATGAGGTACGCTTTATCCTTGTTACGTACTGCGTTATACAAGTCTAACATATCCCGAAAAATAACAACCTCTTTTGAAAAATCATTAAAGTGTATTTTGTCTTCTAATGTAGAATCGCTATGCTTATCGGCAGGTTCAAATTTTGGGAAATTTTTAAAACTAAGAAGTGAGTTTTTATTATAAAAGTAATTTGTAAAGGGAAGACCAAATGTTTGAGTCCAACGAAGAAGCATATTGAAATTAGTAGAATCCAAAGAAGCAAATATTGCTGGTAAAGTGTACTTCTTCTTTTTGTTTAAATCTTTAGGTGAGGGAGTATTGAAGATTTTTATCCATTGTTCTTTAGTAATATTCTGTTCAGAGTAATCAAAAGGATTATAGAAGATACAATCATCTGAGATCGGTGTAATATAATCGTTTTCTATAATAAAATTTTTGACATACCATTTTAGTGTAAGTCCTGATTCTAGAATAAACGGTGTATTCATGTATTTTCCTCCTATAAAATATCATCGTTACTGTTTCGTTATCTTTTATAGTAACGGAATTGTGGTATTCTTATTATAAGAAAAACATTAGAAGGAGTCAACGTGGTTGCTTGATCTTGATAACAAAAAAACTACAGCTATTCTTTTTGATCCGATTTAGATCGAAAAGAACAAAAATTTTTACACAACCTATAAAATCTGTTATAAAAGGCACGTTTATTTCCATATGTAGTAGAGGGGGAAATTAAACTCCTCAATATAAACGTTATTTGCAAGATTCAATTAATCAGAT
The DNA here is from genome assembly GCF_030269905.1 of Pelosinus sp. IPA-1. Taxonomy (NCBI): domain Bacteria; kingdom Bacillati; phylum Bacillota; class Negativicutes; order Selenomonadales; family Sporomusaceae; genus Pelosinus; species Pelosinus sp. IPA-1. Next base: position 70,843 of record NZ_BSVC01000014.1, read on the forward strand.
TTAAAGATGAAAGAATGTCAAATACGGAAAAACTATCAAAGGAGGTGAAACATATGCAAACGATTGTTAATGATAAGGAGCTTGCAAAAATACTAGATCCAACAGGGAAGATCATTACTCCATGGGCACTTAGGACGTGGAGACTGCAAGGTGGTATGCCTTCATTTTCGGTTGGAAGAAGGATATTTTTCCGATTGTCTTCTGTGCTTGCGTGGATCGATCAAAAGGAGAAGGGCGCCCAAGTGGCAGAACCTGCTCAATATGGAATGTTGCGTAAGATAGACTAATGGTCTTAATAATGATTCTTTGGCAGGATAGACGGTGCTTAACTTAATTTTTTACTGAACTCAAAAATGTCGATATCTTGCATGTTTAGCTTTATGCACAGTAGAGGGCGATTTTATATGCCCTCAAAGAATAAAAAAAGGCGGTAATTAAAATACAAAATTTGTTAATGGTTAATGGTGTACGTGGGTACATTGATGGAAATGGTATTGCACAACTCAATCTGGAAGATGTGGCTAGAGGCCTGGGATTTGTTGATAATTCTAAAGAAATCGAATATGTTAGATGGAATACTGTAATGGGATATTTAAAAGGTTTTGGATTTTCGCAGGAAGTTGCGAAAGAATCATTTATACCTGAAAATATCTTTTACAGATTGGCAATGAAAGCCAAGAATGAAATCGCTGAAAAGTTTCAAGCACTCGTTGCGGATGAGATATTGCCAGCTATTAGAAAAACAGGCTCGTATTTAGTTAGACAAGTCCCTGTGTTGCCTCAAAACTATAAAGAAGCTTTGGTTGCTCTCCTTGGTGCAGTTGAAAATAATGAAAGGATTACCAAAGAAAACCTCGCTATGCTTCCTAAAGCAGAATTTTATGATGTTGTTACCCAATCAGATGAAGAATTTACAATTCAGGAAGTGGCTAGTATTTTAGCGAATAAGAAATTGGGTAGAAATAATCTGTTTAAGTATCTTATTTCTAAAGGTGTTTTGATTAACTCTCGCATTCCTTACAGAGACCAGATAGAGGCTGACAGGTTTAGAGTCGTTGAAACATCTTGGATGCACCCAAAAACTAAAGAGATTAATATTGCCACTCAGGTTGTAGCTACTCAAAAAGGTTTTGATTATATTGTAAAACTCCTTAAAGAAGATAACTATAAAGTTTATTAGGTAAGGACAAAACCCATTTACTTTAATTAGTAAGTGGGCTTTATATGATCGGTTAGAAGCTGGATTAATGAGGCAATGATCTAAAATAAAGTATGTATTTACCTCTGGGACATGTCGAACGTAGTGAGACTTATTAGTTACCACATCTCACCGCACCAATAAAAGAAAGGATTATTTTATAGATTGCCATTAAATTTAGAACAGGAGAAATTGCTTTGTAAACTTTGGGAAGCAAGCGAAGAAAAATATCAAGAGTTTTGTCAAAAGATAAAAGACTTAAGAAATAAAGATCAAGTTGTAAAGAAAATTAATCATAAAGTCATTCACTGTGGCGATGTAATTGAAATTTATGAGTTTGAGTATCCAACGATAATTGGCCTTGAAAGAAAGAAAAAACCAGCTAGTTCTATCAATCAGCCAGTAATAAGTAATCCCAAAACACTGCTAAAAAAAAAGCTTTCAAAAACAATGAGGATCTATCATAACTTTATTAGGTTGGCTTACGTTAATTTTAACAATACTCAATCAAGATTTGTGACTCTAACATTCTTAGCACAGGACACTGACCTGGGCGAATGTAATAAGTGTTTTGATTCTTTTATGAAGCGAATGCGTAGGAGATTTGGCAAGACTTTTAAATATATTGCTGTTCCTAGTTTTGATAGTATTGGATCTATTCGCTACCATATGTTTTTTGATATTGCTGTAGAGCATGTAGAATTGTCTGCTCTTTGGTCACATGGCAGAACTTATATTAAGCTAATTCAAGGCTCGAAGAGCCTTGATAAACTTATCTTTAAATACATGAGACAAACACTTCTTGACGAGAAATCGGATAAAAGGCTTATAGGTAAAAAGACTTATTTTAAGAGTAGAAATTTAAATAAGCCAGTTGAGTTATATAATCAAAATGCTTTAAATGTTCTGGAACAATTTCACCAGAATCCAAATGAGCAATATCCAGTAAAAATTTATGAGTCTGTATACAATGGCGAAGTTAAGTATCAAAAATTAGTTACAAAAACATAAATAAGAAAACAGGCATAATCCCTTGCTTATTGGAAGAACGCCTGTTTCTTATACCATTTTTGATGTTATGGGAGCCTCCAGAGTTCATTCATTGGAGATTGTCCTCTACGCATTCGCTAAGAGGAGTTTTCATGCCTTTTAATATCTTCTCTTTCATTCTTGGTATACTTGTTAAGAATACTGTTTCATCAAAAGGTTCACCAATATCATAATACGATACGCTGGTCATTTTATACTTTAGTTGGTTTTTCTTAACGAACCGTTTAAGAATAGGCATAGGGGCGATCATACAGTGATTAGATTCTTCAAACCACTGCTTACTTTTATTTCTCCAAATTAATAAGGCAAAAGTTCTTGCGTCTGACTCTGTCATTAATAAAATCACTCCTAAAGCTATATAAGGTGGTGTTTGCGAACTTTTTTTGAGTTATTTTCGCCTAAATTATTTTCTTGAATGATATTCCTTTGGATTGCATCTCCAATTGGTCTCAAGGTTGTATTGTTCATCACTTCTTGTTTTACGTTTAGCTCTATAAATTTGTCAGCTTCTTCGATGTTTTGGAAGATTTCATTTCTTTCTGTTTGCCAAGTGACTAAAATCATATAAATCAACTCCTGGAAATTAATTATGACCACGTAGATAGTTTACAATAGATTGCCACAAGAATCAACAATATTTTACCAAATATAACATATAATTCCATTTTAGAATTGTAATTCTAAAATAGAATTATCGGTTTGTATTGCTTAATAATAGAGGTAGAAGTACTCTGTGATAGCAATACTGAGTTAAATGAGAACAAACTGAGAATGATAAAGCTTAATACTGATTTTTGCTTTGCTTATCATGTTAAGTTTTGTTAAGATTTATCTCAAAATGCGTTATATGCGATTGTTTAGGCTTAGTAATATGACTGATATGCTTGTATAGGTAGGTATTTAAAATCCTCTTACAGTCTGAGTATTCGAACATGATAACAATTGTAACTAATGAAATAATACTAAATAAAAAGGAGAATGTTAATTTGCCCAAACCACGTATTGGCAGACCTAAAAGTAATGCAAAAAAAGTAACTCCGAAACAGGAGAAGTTCATTGAAGAATACCTTGAGACAGGGAATGCCACTCAATCAGCAAGAGCGGCTGGATACAGTGAGAAATGTGCTAGTGTTCAAGGTAACAGACTTAAAAATAATAAGGCTGTTGTTGCTGTTATTGAAGACATTAAGAGAGATGTAGCGCAAGAAATTAAAGATAATGCTCACATTGCTTATGATGTGCTTCAAGACATCATGTTAGATCCTAGAGTTAGTGCTAAAGTTAGATCAGATGTAGCCAGTAATTTACTTGATAGAGCAGGACACAAAGCAGTAGAGAAGAAGCAAGTAACTGGTAGCATTACTGGATCTATTAACTCTACTGTAACGATGGATCTAGTACAGAGAGCTAGGGAATTGTTAGCTACAAAGTCTAGGACTATTGATGTAACACCTGATGTTTAGACTAGCTGTACTAAATGCCCCTGCGTAATCTTGGAGAGAGTCATTGACTTCGTCATTACGTTACAACTTGTTTGGAACGAGCTCCCTTCAGGCCACCTATGGGGAGGGGTGGGGCTTCTATATAGCCTACCCCCTGCCAGTGGCATATGTATATATACAAGTGCTTACAAATTTTTTTAATTTTTATAACTTTTGACCTATAAAATGCCTAAAAAATTTTTTGCAAAAATTTTAAAATTAAATGAAAAGAAACCGCTCACTAATTTTTTTGTGAGCGGTTCTTTCTTATTTAGTTTTTTCTAAATTTAACATTTTTGCTTCTTGATTGAATAATCTAGTATTTAAAATTTTGAGACCTTCATGTAAGAAATCTGAAGAATAGGTTGTTGCTGTTGTTTGTAATAAAGGATTGTGCCTTGCATCTGATACTTTTAAAGATATCCTGTCTATTTTGCTTTCTAGACGATTTAGCGTAGCCAAAATACGTTGATTATCATCTATTTGACGTTCTGCTGTATCAAATAGAGCTGAGGTTATTATATTTTGTGCTTGCTCGAATCGTAAGATGGATTGTTTTAATTCTTGTTGTCCCTCAAGTAATTGTTTCTGACCTTCCAATAGCTGTTGTAAAATTTTTTCCACTGCTCGTAACCTCCAATAGTTTATTGTCTATATTATACCTTAATTTATAATTAAAAAATGAAGTATATAAAAATAAAAATGCTAAATACGGTCGAATATGAGCATGAAACAGAATAATTGGTTAAAATAATTCTATTTTGGAATTATTGCTCTAGGAATCTTATTATATATCCGTTTAGCTCGATTTTTTATCATGAAAAAGGTTGGTGCATTTGGCTATGTAGATATAAAACTGTCATAATTCTAAAAGATGACTTCTCGAAAGCAATTGGTGTGGGATAATAACTTCTCGGTTTTAAGCCAGAGAGTAAGGAGGGGGAGGGGGGGGCTTCTATATAGCCTACCCCCTCTCTTCCCATACATTGAAGAATAAAGTGTTTACACAAATTTAATCTTAAAAAAAGTTTTTTAAAAATTTTAGAAGTTGAGGACAAAAAGAAAGCCACTTACTGATTAAAATCAATGCAAGTAGTTTATTGTTATTCTCTTGATTTTGCTAATTCGCGGGATCTTAGAAGTGCTAACATTCTTGCTATTTTTGAATGGACTACACATATACTCTTTTATCAAAAATAATATATCGTGTAGCGACAAAATAGAAATTATATGTGAAGCTTTTATTGAATACTGTGGTTGAAACTTTCTTGTTTAAAATATAATATTAATGAATTTTTTTTGTATAACATGTTTTGAATTGGATAAATTACATTATATGCATGTATTTAACATATTTTTGCACGGTAATTAAGTACGAAACGTATTGACAAATTATATGTATTTGGATGATAATGTGAATGACAGACAGACAGTAAAATGATATTAAAACGACATCAATAATGACCGTTTTAACGTTAAAATAAAAAGACGCCCTGCACTCGCAATGCAAGACGTATTTTTATAAAAGCTAGACTCTTAGCAAAGTTATTAGGGTTACTGTCTCAATTAGAATTTTAAGTGCCAGCAAAAAACTTTCCAAGGCTTGTTTGCTGGGAAACCAGGAAAAACTACATAGATTCATTGATGCTTTCCTCCTTCTTTTGAATTTTTAAAAAAAAGGCAAGTGAAGGCTATTTGTGTTTCTATTAATAGATACAGCTTGCCTCTACTAAAGAATACCAAATAGAATGGAACTTATCAATTAGTTTTTACAAATAAAAATTATTAAAAAACATAGAAACCACCTACCAGTTAAGGTAAGTGGTTTTTTTTGTTCTAATCTGTGCTCGCAACTTTTTTTGCTAAAAGGTCTTTGATTAAGTACTTCAAGCCAGCTTTTCTTTAACCTGATATTTTCCTGTAATGGTGTGAATTAAATAAAGGATATTTTTGAAATGATCGAGGATGTACAAAAACATGGATTAATACTACCTATAACACAGATTGTATTGGCGAAAATAATATCAGGATTAGCAAAATTGTATAGGAATTAGGGGAAGAGTCACGAATTATAAAGATACTATACTTTTATATGAATCTAGTGTCTGAAAGGAAAGAAATCTGTTAATAAACATGTTTACAAGTTGGGAGAATAAAAATGAAGACTATCATCAAGGATAAGTGTCATAAACTAATTAATCTTGTAATTGAGCTACTTGAAAGGCTAAAGACATATTTGAAAAAAGAAACTGAAAATATTTATGGGTATGAAGATTTGGCTCCTGATGAGAATGTTGATGTGGATGGTAGGTATGGTGCCTCGCTAGATTGGGCAATTGGAAATGAGAAAATTAAAAATATTGCTCTTACAGGAACTTATGGCTCAGGGAAAAGTAGTGTTTTAAGAACATATCAAAGTCGCAATAAAAGATATAAGTTTTTGGATATTTCATTAGCGAATTTTAAAGAAAACGTTAACGATGAAAATGCGGAAATAGAAAGAAATATTTTATTGCAAATGTTTTATCAGGTTGAAAGTAAAACGATTCCTTATATGCGACTTAATAGAATTACCAATCTAAATGTGAAAAAAGTATTATTAAAGTTCCTTTTTTCCGTATCTTTACTAATTGTTGGATTGGTAATATTTAATCCCCAAAAAATAATTGATATAAAAAGTAATATGTTAATATTAGAGAATCTGAATATTGGAAGTAATACTGTTTTTATAATATGTGTAATATTCATCGTATTATTTTATTGTAATTTACTTTGGGTAATCAAGTTTCTTAAAGAAAATTTTAAAATTAATAAGATAAAAGTAGACAAAACAGAAATAGAAATAAATAAGGAATCTGATAGTTCAATATTTAATAAACATATAGACGAGATTATGTATTTTTTTGAAGTAACTAAATATGATGTTGTCGTATTTGAAGACTTAGATAGATTTGAAAATATAAATACTATACATCTTTTTACAAAACTTCGGGAAATTAACACATTGCTCAATAATTCTGAACAAATTAATAGGAAAATAGTATTTATTTATGCTTTAAAGGATGACATGTTTTCGGACAATGCAAAAAGAACAAAGTTTTTTGATTTTATTATTCCAGTGATTCCTGTAATAAATTCATCTAATTCGTGTGAAATTCTACATGATATGTTCGAAAGGCATAAATTTAATATCTCCAAAAAGTTTATAAGTGACATAACTGTTTACATAAACGATATGAGAACTTTAAAGAATATATACAATGAGTTTATTATATATCAAGCAAAATTAAGTGAAATTAATCTGAATATGGAAAATTTATTAGCAATGATAATTTACAAAAATGTTTATCCTGAAGATTTTGCGAAATTACAAGTAAATGAAGGATTCGTTTATGAAGTGTTTCAAAATAAACATAAAATAGCGGATACTAAAATGGATGAAATTAATAAGTGTTGCTTACAGATAGAAAAAAATATTGAATTGGCTAAAAAAGAGCACTTAGAAAATGTCGATGAACTACAAGCAGTTTATTATGATTGTTTTTTATATAAATATAGTAACCATGGATATATTACTATTGGAACCCAACAATTTCAAATTAGTAATTTAAATAAAGTATCCATTCTAGATGCCGTAAAAGGTGGGAATAAAGTACAGAATCAGTATGATTATCTTACTGCAGATAATAAAAAAGCTAATTATTTTGATAGAGAAGCAGTTTTATTATTGGGGAAAGATCGCCGTATAGAAGAATTACAAATTGAGTTAGATATACTAAAAAGAAAAAAAGATGAAATTAAATTATTACCTCTTAAAAAAATTATTACTGAAGAAAATATAGGAGAAGGTTTCTCAATAGATTTTAATAATAAGAAACTATTAAAATTCTTGATTAAACGCGGATATATTGATGAAATGTACCATTCATATATTACATATTTTTATCCAGGTAGTCTAACAAAAGAAGATATGGATTTCTTAGCGAGCATTAAAAATCAAGAAGCATTGACTTTTGATTACAAATTGACAAAGTATGAAGAAATTATCAATAAAATGTATATTTATGAGTTTGAACAGCAAGAAATCCTAAACTATAATTTAATTGACTTTATGATAGAAAATATAGAAAAGTACAGAATTTTTGTTGAAATTGTATTAACGCAATTGGTTAATGAAAGTGATAAATCAATTAGTTTTATTGATGGATATCTAAAAGAATCTAGACAAGAATCAGCGTTTATAAAGCTACTTTGTAAAAGATGGAACAATTTATGGCGGTTTATTGATATCAAGTCCAATTTCCCAATTCAGAAAAAAAATGAATACTTAACTAAAATTATTAAATTTGCAGATGTAGATGATATTCACAATTTAAATAGTGAAACATTACTAACACAATATATTTCAAAGGCGACAAATTTTTTAAAACTAATAATTGATGAACAGTATATTGAAAAAATACAGTTAGTATTGGAAAGGTTAGAAGTCAAATTTGAATATTTAGAGACTCCATATAACGGAATGCGATTATTTGATTTTGTATATGAAAACAATATGTATAAAATTAATCAAGAGATGATTGAGTTAATAATAAACATAAAGGGAAAGGTACCTGCGGATAAGATAGCAGAATTAAAAACATCAAACTATACGGTTATCAAAGAATCAAATTGTGATTACCTGATTAAATATATTGATGATAACATTCAAGAATATCTTGAAAATGTATTTTTAAAATTAGAAAATAATAATAATGAAACTGAAGAAAACATTTTAAATCTGCTTAATAAAGAATCGCTTGACAAGGCATTGCAAGTAGCTATCCTTGATAAGGAAGTAAAGGTTATAACTGATATTACTGAAGTAAAAAATAAGGAATTATGGAATATACTTGTTCAATCTTTCAAAGTGAGTGCCGAGTGGTTTAATGTAATAAACTATTATAAAGAAATCAATAAAATTGATGATGTACTTGTGATGTTTTTTAATAGAAACTATATTGAACTTTCTAAGAATGAATTAAATAAATATGATGGCATTGAAGATGCACTCTATAAAAAAATTTCGATGGATATTATGAGGTGCGAACAAATAGAAGAAAGTTGTTTCGAAAAAATTAAAGAGAGTATCCCATATCAATTTGATAAATTTAGTGTGGAAGATTTATCGGAGAATCGCATAAGCAGTATTATAAATGAGGGTTTGCTAAGCTTGACAATAGAAAATTTTAATTCCTTAAAAGATAACTCTCAAAATAAACATATTTTATTACTTGAAAGAAAAATTGATGAATATTTGGGAAAAGATACTGAATATGAACTAGATTCAAATGATATAGAAATGTTGTTAGATTCAGAAGTAATTACTAGCGAACAAAAAAAATCTATTATTCAAGATATGAATGAAGGACTTATTTCAGATGATAATTCGTTAGCAGAGAAAATATATATAGTATCTTTAGATCATGAGTTTAATGAAATGACACAAGAAATATTTGAAAAACTGATAATGAGTGATTTATTATCAAGTGATAAAAAATTAAATATTATTACTAAGGTAATTGAATATTTGCCGAAAGAGGCCATTATGGGTAGTTTTGCTAATATTGAAGCACCATATTGCGAAATTGCTAATAGCGGGAAGCGACCACTGTTATTAGATAACAGTATTAATCAAGCTTTAGTTATTCAGCTGGAGACTAAAGGATACATATCATCTTGGAAAAAAGAAGGTGGGAAGTTAAGAGTCATTAATAAAATGGCTTAAATCTAATGAATCATTTATAATTGTTAGGTTCAGTTGCCTGGGGCTTATATCTACAAATAAACGCCAAAGACAGCAATATCGCTCAAGTATAAGTTAAGGAAATCCTTAAGACATAATGCTTTTGGGGGAATGCTGATTCTTACGAACCTGATTATTTAGGTCAAAGGTCTTCCCCTAGAATTATCAGATGAAAGATAAAGAGTTTTTTTATTATATAGAAATGATAATAAAATCTGTTAAAACCCTATCGCATTTGGGCGATAGGGTTTAGTTTATATGGGGTCTATTATCATGTCAAATATTTTTCTTTTTCAACAGGATTAATCATAAATTTCATTGAAGTACTATAAATGGGTAAAGTTGCTAAAGGGTAGGTAGGCATATGAATTATTGGCTAATCGTGCATGATATTGAAGCTTTTAATGGTGGATTAAAGGGTGATGATTCGAATACTATAGGTTTTCAAGCATCTACCTATAACGCAAAAAATGTTGAGCCTGGAGATATGCTTGTTTATTACTTAAAAAATGACATTGCACTAAAAGGCATTTATAAGGTTAAGCCTAAGCCATGGTATGGGGTTAAAAACTGGGTCAGTGATTACCAGATAGACATATTGCCAGTAATTCAATTAGATAAACCTTGTGATTTCAAAGAAGTACTTTCATGTCTTGAACTGTTTAATGGTATTGAAAAATGGCAACAAAAGATACAAGGTACAAATGGAATTAGAGAATTATCTGAGAATGATTTTATTGTATTAAAAGACTACGTTGCCAAGTTTGCGCACTTTGAGAATCAATTCTCTTCTGATAATAGCATTGATTGTTTTCATATCAATGTAGAAATACCACCATTGCTAAAAAATGTTGGAACATCTCAATACACTGATGGTGTGCGAATAGAAAAAGAGTTTCATGATGTTTTTAATCCACCTAATTCACCATTCTATACGTCCAGAGGATCAGCAAGACAAATAAAGATTTTATTTAACAATAAGATTTTTGATGCGAAGTATTACTTTGAAGGACAGGAAGATAAGGCAGTAACATTGCAAAGTATACGTTTTAGAAAAAAAATTAAAGCGGAATTTCAAAAAGTATTTCCCGAACAAATAGGGCAATTTGCGATCCAAGTTGGACATGATTTGAATCATTTTATTTTTAGCCATTCTTCCGTTGTTTTTGATGATGGAGAAGAGTTTGAAGAGGATGATCGTACTTATGATGAAACTAAGCAGGCTTTTAGACTTCATAAACTTAGGGAAAGAAAACCAGAGGTTATAAAAAAAGCTAAAGATAAGTTTCTAAAGAAACATGGCAGATTATTTTGTCAGGCTTGTGGTTTTGATTTCAAAAAGGTGTATGGAGCTAGGGGAACTGGCTTTATTGAAGGTCACCATACTAAGTTGGTCAGTGAAATGAAAGAGGGTGAAAAAACCAAGGTTGAAGATATTTCTTTGTTATGTTCTAATTGCCATAAAATGATTCATAGAAAACCATTAATAAATGTTGAACAATTAGCTTTTTGGATAAAGTACCAATCTAACACTTAAAAAGGAGCGGCTTTATGGCGAAAGTACTTTATGATTTTTTAAATGATAGTCCACTTTTTAATGATAAAAAAATAGAAGAAAAATTTTCAGGGGTATCAAACAAAGATTTAGAAAAAGAGATAAATGCTTATCGAGAGTATTCTCTAAAGAAAGCATCAAATTTATTAAGTGAAATTAAAAACTCAAAGCAAAAAATATCCGCAACTATGGAAGGCTTTAACTCGTTTATCCCAGATGAACAAACATTAAAACAATTTGCTTTATATATGGATTCAGTGGTAATAAATGACCCACTTTTCAAAATGACACATAGAGATAGCCAGTTTTCAAAAACAATGAATCAATATCTGGGATACGATGGAAAAGATGAAATTGATAAAATAAAACTTGTTAAGGCTGTTTCTTATATGAAAAAACTAACACCAATGATAGCTGGCAATTTTGTAAAATTTTTTCCTATGAGTTATATTCATGAACCACCGCAACAATTACCTATACATATGTCAGATAATCATTTTTCTGATATTTTACCTGAAGAACTATTGCAGTGGTTCCGTAAAAGATCCACGGTTGTTTCATTGAAAAAAAGTGATGACGGATGGCGTATTTTAAAAAAACTATATATTTCACGTTCTATATGTGTTCAATTTGAAGGGGATAACTCTAAAAATGCCAACATATATCAGTTGTTTGAAAGTGATTTCAAGGATATTGATAAAAAAACAGGTAAGTTTCAAATGACATCTCAGCTACCAGATGAATTGCCTGAAGCGAATTATTTTAATGGATGGGTTTATCAGTCTGTTAATAAGTCTGCTAAAGCAAAATATGACCAAATCATATTGGAGTTATATTATTCTAATATGATGGGTAATTCATATTTTACCCGTTCGCCATTTGTAGCGGACTTATTAAATTTTAGTTTTGGCAAAACAAAAAGTCTTGAGATGGATATTGCAAACTTAGGATTAAGTTTAGATTTACCAACAATACAAAACGTTTCAATGGAGAAACTGATGTATATTAGAGAAAACGAAGGGGAAGCATTTAACAATTTTCGTATAGAGTTAGAAAAGCAATTGAGAGAAGTTCGGTTAATTAATAACGAAGAACAGTTAAAATTGAAGTTGGAAAATATAGCACATGAATTTGAAGAAGTACAAATAAATGAGATACGGAAAAAAATGAAGCACTTTAAGAGGAGTATTTTTAGCGAGGTATTCTTGGGGCTAGGGACTCTTTATACATCAGTGCACTTTAATATACCTTGGTTGTTAACATCGTTATTTGGCATCGGATGGGCTGGGAGTAGAAGTTTTAATGATAAAATTAATACGGTAAATGATAATCCAGCATACTTCTTATGGAAGTTAAAGAATTAAATTCAATGGGAATTAGGTGGGGTGAATTTCTTTAGAGTATAGAGCAGATGCATGTCATTTTATAGCCAGATAGAAGAGATAAGTTTTTATACCGCTATACTAAAATAAGTACTCCCCTGGAGAAGGGATTACCTGGCAAAAATCTTCAATTTGACCTGGAAATGAATGATCCTCAAGACAAAACTAAGTAGTGTACAGGATTATATGTTGACGTACGATAATGTGATGTTAGGAGGATATTCATAATACCAAATCAATATAAAGTGCAATATGATTCGTCTTGTAGGTTTTAATGATCGTAGAATATCAATAATTTGGCGGTAAATGTTATCCCTTAATTTGTCCCTTAATACTTACAAATGTCCCTTATTATTTGCCAATGACTACAAAGAAGAAAAAGTATAAACACACTAATAACAAAGGTTTGTAAACATAATGAAATGTAAACCAATACTATTTATATCATTCGTAATGAGTAGGTCTGCAGTTCGAATCTGCATATCGGCTCCAGTTGAAATTCAAAGCTCCTGAGAATTAACTCAGGAGCTTTTTTATGTCTAGTGTCAAGTTGAATTTAAGATTTAAATCATTAAAAAAAATTCCTAACCTATAAATGCCTAAAAAAAGTCATATCGGTAGCTTATAAGATGAAAAC
>NZ_BSVC01000015.1 GCF_030269905.1 Pelosinus sp. IPA-1
CTTTATTCGAAAATGCTGTACTAAAAAATCACATAGCCTGACTTCATCTTCAAATCCAAAAAAAGGAATCTCATCATATAACTGCAAGTCAGAAACTACAGCCAGCAGGTTCTCTCTCTTTCCTAGTGCTTCTTTTCCCGATTGCTGACGATACACTTCAATTTGCGGTTTATTTTCCTTTTTAAATCCCTCTGTAAAAACAATATCCATATCACTCATATCCTGTATGAGCAAATCAAGTGCTCTTTCTTCAGCAACACGCCGAATATACGCAACCTTATTTGCTGCTGATATACAAACGATATCAGCACCGGCTTGTGCATGTCGCCAAGTGTCTTTTTCCGGGTAATCTATTTCAAAACCATGCACGTCATGCTTTATAGTTCCTACCTTGTAACCCCGTCGTTTCATCTCGCTAATTACTTTTATAACAAAGGTGGTTTTACCATTATTGGCATAGCCCACAAAAGAAACAACTGGCATCATCTTTATCACCAGCTCTCATTATATTTTCTCGCCTCTTGGTACTCTTCATAGGTATTAAGATTGTAAAATAATTTTCCTGGCAAAACGGCGGTAGAAGACCATTCAGCCTCGTGCAAAAAATGGCATTGAACTCTAGTAAAAAGTGAGATCACACGACGATCTCCTTCGCTCAGCAATGTCTCAATTGCCGGGATACATGTCTTGCTGTAAGAAGCAAATAGCGGTTGTTGCTTCTGGCTATAAATTGGTACTACTACATCCCAATTCTTGATTTTATCAAGTAGCATTTTCACAAGCCCAGGAATGACAAATGGCATATCACATCCGATAACAAACGCTTGAGGATACCTAGCATGAGAAAGCCCAGCATGAATCCCACTTAATGGTCCTTGGTTGGGAATGATATCAGCAACAACTCTTGCAGAAGCTATCATTTGACGAGGTCGATTACTTACCACAATAACTTCCTGACAGATTCCTTGCAAAGTTGCAGTAAGATACTGTAAGATGTCGCTTTCACCCCATGGGAGAAAAGCTTTATCCTGACCCATTCTAGTACTTTTTCCCCCTGCTAAAATTATGGCACTTGCTTTACTCAATCCCAAATCCCCCCTTACAGTCCATGATAAATGAGATTAAGTGACAGATTCTCGTTTTTAGATAGATACTCCAAGGCATGGCCAGAGTTTATAGAGTCGACATTTTATATCTTTATTATCGCAGTTAACTTTCACTTTGAATATCAGGGAAACCCACATACCTTGTCAGTATTTTCACTTACACACCTACAGTAATGGCTGGTACTATCAAAGTCTCATGCAGTTGGCACCCCCAAGAACGCGCACCGAAACAAATCCCTATAGCCTTGTAGGCTATAGGGATTTCATCTAATTATTATTATCGTTTCTTTACCACTTATCGGATTAATTCTACTAATTTTTTACCTTTAATTTCTTCGCCTTTCCATGGTATTACAGCAAAATTTCCTTGCGCTATTTCATCCACTTTATTAATCCATGGAATTTCGTTTTGAGATTTCGTTTTTAATAATGGACTTTGGGTGTTTGTCATGAGTAAGCTTGAATTAATAACCCACCATTTGTTATTAATACCGGCTCTTTTTAAATCTTCTTGTAAGCGCATTGCTTCGTATACAGGCGTCGCTTCAGGAAGAGTGACAATGACAACTTCTGTTTCTTTTGCATCTCGTAATCTTGGTAATAAGTTCTTCACCGCTTCTGGTATGTCGCCTTGGGATTTTTGTATTTCTTTATGATAACTTTGTGTAGCATCTAATAGCAGCAACGTGTGACCAGTAGGTGCTGTATCAATTACCACAATTTCATCATCCGCATTATCTACTATCTCAGCAAAAGCACGGAATACAGCGATTTCTTGTGTGCAGGGAGAGCGAAGATCTTCTTCTACATACGCAATGTCTTCTTCTGCCATTGTTTCTCTTGCCTTTGCCAAAACAGCTTCCGTGTAATTACGAAGCTCTTCCTTCTCATCAATCTTACTTAACCGAATCCCATGACCTTCTTCCACTACAAATTTCAGATGGTCTGCTGGATCAGTGGTTGTCAAATGCACTTTTAAACCTTTTTCGGCAAGACCGATGGCAATCGCCGCTGCTAAGGTCGTTTTTCCCACACCACCTTTTCCCATGGTGAAGATCACTCTTTTTTTCGATGCGTAAAGATCCTCAATTAATGCTTTAACTTTTGGCAATTCTTCTTTATTTAGCTTATAATTTTGGATTTCTAAATAATCTTCTTTTAACAGCATTCTTATATTTTTAATTCCTGTTACATTGTATGCACGTAATGGAATTCTATAGGTCGGAGTATCCTGTAAAGATTCTGGTATATTCCGTAATGCCTCTTGCTGCTTGGAATACAGCTTATCAGCTATTTCATCATTTTCAACATCTAAATCCAGCACACCATTAACAACTAATAGTTGATTATTAACTCCTAATTCCTTCAGTTCCTTAGATGCTCGCTCTGCTTCTTGCAGCGGAGAATATTCAGGCCTAGAGATTAAAATCAAGGTTGTCATTTTACCATCAGCTAGAGTGATAACGGCATTCTTATATACTTCTTTCTTGCTTTCCAGACCCGATAATTGACCCAGACAAGATGCTCCATGGGTACTTTCGCTAATAAAATTACTCCATGCAGAGGGTAGTTGTAGCATCCTTAAGGTATGACCCGTTGGTGCTGTATCAAATAAAATATGATCATATTCTATTTGTGTTTTTTCATCGGTGATAAAATTAGAAAACTCATTAAAGGCTGCAATCTCCACCGTACAAGACCCTGAAAGCTGCTCCTCCATATTCTGTATAACACTTGCTGGTAGTTTACCTTTATAGGGTGCAATAACAGATTCTTTATAAGCCTTGGCAGCTTCTTCTGGATTCAGGTTAGCTACTACAAGATTAGGTACCTCTTGAATGGGAGTGCCTTTACTAGTAAGGTTGATACCAAAAACATCCTGCAAGTTAGATGCTGGATCTGTGCTGACTAATAAAACTTTTTTACCTTGATCTGCTAATGTAATTGCTGTAGCACAGGCTGTCGAAGTTTTTCCGACCCCACCTTTGCCGGTGAAAAATAAATACTTTGTTAGCTTTATATTATCAGGATTAAATAAGTTGTACATGTAATGTCCTCCTACGTTCTACTTAGCAACATCCACCTTCACAACAACATCCATTCTCTTTTTCTGTAGCGGCGGCGGCTATTTCTTCTTTTGATACGCCCGACCATTGAGCAAATTCATCCTCTGTAGGATATTTCCTGGTTTTAACTACTTCTCCATCTACGATGGTAATTGGTAAAACCTCTACTTCTTCTTTCATCAAGTAGTCATTTACCTTCTTATTATCTATAAAGGCTTGAGGTTCACTAGAAAGACCATAGCGAATGATGTCAACGCCCTTTTTAGTAAGAGCATTCACAGTAGTCGCCACTCTTAACAACTCTTGATCAATACCAGGTCCACAAATTCCTGTTGCACAACACATTGCTGGATCAAAAATTTCAATTTTACTCATTTTTATCGCCCCTTTAATTTATTGACTTACTATAAACATATATGTCTATATTTAAATATAATCATATAGCATTTAATAATTACAAGTGCTAAGCACTTGTAATTTCTAAAGACCCGCATTCATAGTTCTGTTCACGATACGTTCTCAGCTTAGCTATATCATGTTGGTATTGGAGATGCTTAGCAAAATCTTCATCTAATAAAGTTTTTATAAAGGAATGGTCTTTTATTATATCTACGTTAATGCCATAGTATACCCACTGTGATTTTTTCTCACTATAAATAATACCCGCATCGCGAAGTTTTGCCAGATGTCTAGACACATTAGACTGACTAGTTTGGAGTATGTCTTCAATTTCGCATACACATAAATTTTCAACTCGTAATAAATTTACAATTCTAAGTCTGGTTCCATCCCCTAATGCTTTTACGATTCGTGTTATACTCAATGCAAATACCTCCTTTACTATCCAATCTATCAAACAAAGTATGGATACCCTAATATGTCTATATTCATTTTTAATCATATACTTTGTCTTTAATTTTGTCAACATGATCTCTATGCTAGCGCCGTGATTATTTTTGACCTTCTTGTTGAGAAACCAATTGCGTTAGGAGCAACGCTACATTTGAAATAGCAACTTCTAATTTCATCCGCACCTCAGGCATTATCAAACATTCCTGGGGATTTGAAATGTCTACGTAATAAGCTTCCTCTAGCTTCCCTAGATAACAATATAACTCGTCAATCTCTTTTATCAATTACTATTCCCTCCCCGTTACCTATTTACAAACACCTTCGATGGAAATACAGCAAGGTTCCTTCCATTATCTCCCTAATACAGCATTGACCAAAACGCTGGCGGCAACACAGAGAAATGACACTTTGCCAACCAAAAATATCCTTTCTTGTGTCCCAAGAATGATCCCTCGTTTTTTTTGAAAAAGATAAGCAAATAAAGAGATGATAATAAACCAAAATACCCAGGATATAATGAACATACAAATCTGTTGACTTATATCGGGCATTATCTTTTCTCCTCCCTCGCGTACGTCTCACTAGGGCTGAAGCACTACAGAACTACCCTCTAGCCTTTTTCTTTTGTCGGCTTTGATTCAAAATCAAACCAGTGCTGGGTCCGATTGCAGAAGCTGCACACCGACAACATGACTGGCACTTCCACCAACACGCCGACAACAGTGGCCAGTGTTGCACCTGACGTCAAACCGAATAAGGAAATAGTAACTGCAACGGCCAATTCAAAAAAATTACTAGCTCCGATGAGTGCCGCTGGTGAGGCGATATTATGTGGCACTTTAAAATATTTAGCTAGACCATAGGCTAACGAGGAATTAAAGTAAACCTGAATAATAATAGGGATGGCAATCAAAACAATGCTAAACCAATTATTAGTAATGACTTCTCCCTGGAAAGCGAAGATAATGACCAATGTTACCAGTAAGGCAATAATGGTTACTGGTTTTAATGGCGTCAATAATTTGTCATTAAACCAATCTTCGCCACGGGATGGGATCAAAATACGTCTGGTAATATAACCTGCAACTAACGGAATGACAATATACAATAGTACCGACATAAACAAGACATCTTTAGGTACGATAATATTGGAAACCCCTAATAAGAACATGACAATTGGTGCAAACAACGCCAACATGAGTAAATCATTAATGGCCACCTGCACTAAAGTGTATGCAGGATCACCATCCGTCAGATAGCTCCATACAAATACCATGGCGGTACAAGGTGCTGCCGCTAGAATAATGGTGCCGGCAAGATATTCATTGGCCATTTGTTCACCAATCATACCAATAAAAACATATTTGAAAAAGAACCAGCCTAACAGTGCCATACTGAAAGGTTTTACTAACCAATTGACAAACAAAGTAATGAATAGCCCCTTCGGTCTGTCTCCTACTTTCAGAATAGCGGAAAAATCAATTTTCAGCATCATAGGATAGATCATTAGCCATATTAAAACTGCAATCGGTAAATTCACATGACTGATTTCCATTTTACTCAGTGAATCAACCACCCCAGGGAACACCTTGCCAAAGCCAATACCAATCACAATACATAGTGCTACCCATAAACTTAAATACCTTTCAAAAAAGTCCAACCTTTTTTCTGTAGACATTAAAATAAAAACCTCCTCTTCATGTAAATAAATATTTTAGATAAAAACCTTTCTTATACATTATATGAATATATTTGAATTGATGCATGTACTTATTAAAAAAAATTTAGGCATTCGGATTATTGGTGTTAAGCTAAAAAAACATAATGCAAAAATTCTAAAGTTAATCCAATAATACTTTTTAGCTAATTATTTTCTGATAGGCAATAACATCAAGCAGTTTTCCTAATCTTTGTCCTATGCTCTTGGAATTTTGTCAGCTTTAAAATTCTCATTCGGCAGCTAAGATCTTAAGTACTTCTTAGCAACTTCTATAGGTCAAAGATGAAGTCCTCCTTGCGAATATGATTATATTCGATTTTACTCATATATGTCAATAAAAAATTAACATACATTTTAATCTGACTAGCATGCGAAAGAAATGCCTGTCCTCTATCTACAATAACAAATAAAATTATCTGGCCTATTGCATTTTAATTAGGGCTGCAAGTTCTATAGCGTTCCTTCGTTGCCATTTTACACAACTGCAGAAAGACCTCAATCTGGTTAAATACTTGCGGATTCAAGCGGTAATAAATCCATTTTCCGTCGCGGCTATCCAGTACGATGCCGGATTGTTTTAAAATTTTTAGATGATGTGAAATGGCCGGCTGGGATTTATCGAAAGCCGCTAGGATATCACATACGCAAAGTTCCTTATCAATTAGCATCCGTACAATTTCTAGGCGAATTTCATCCCCTAGTGCTTTAAAAATTAACGCCACATCTTCCACAATTACCCTCCGCTTCTCATTTTCTATTCTTTAGTATCGAGGAGGATAGGGAGTGATTAGCTCCCCTTCTTCTTACCTCTGTATTTGTAGTTTGTTATTGATGGTTCGGGCCATATACTTTATTTTTTGCCATTTTTGCTATAATTCTTATAACCGCCCGACAAATTGTATACTTTCTTAAAGCCATGATTGATCAAAATATTTTGAGCAGCATTCCCGGTAACCCCTTTATTACAATAAGTAACCGTAACCCTTTCTTTATCAAGGGAATTAAGCGCTGCACGTATTTGCTCCTGAGGGATATTCACTGCACCCTCAACATGAGCTTGATTATATTGCTTGCTCACCCTGGCATCGATAATCTGCACTTCTTTACCATTTCTAATTTTTTCCTGTAACTCAGTCGGGGTCATTAGTTCTCTGCCGCGCCTAATGGCATTATCTAGAATCATGCCGGTATACATCACCGGGTCTTTGGTGGTAGAAAATGGTGGTGCATAGGCTAAATCCAGATGAAACAAATCTTCTGCTTTCGCACCGAAAGTAATGGCGGTCACAAAGACATCCATTCGTTTATCAACGCCGGATTTTCCGACAATTTGCACCCCCAGAACCTTGCCAGTGCTTTGATCGGCAACCGCCTTAATGACCATCTCATTACCGTGATAATATTCGGGCTTGTCTGGTTTAATGTTATGACAAACAACAACTTCATAGCCTTCTTTTTTTGCTTCCTTTTCCGTAAGACCAGTCTGGCCTACTGCCATCTCAAACACTTTAAAAATACCTGTCCCCAAAATTCCCCGGAACTCCAAATCGCCGCCAGTGATTTGATCACCAGTGATTCGCCCCATTTTGTTGGCAGTAGAACCTAACGGCCTATATAAAGGTTTCCCGGTAATTAAAGAGTAACTTTCCGCGCAGTCACCGCAGGCATAGATATCATCCATATTGGTTTGCATTTTTCGATTGACTTTGATGGCTCCTGTTGAACCAAGTTCAATTCCTGCTTTTTGGGCTAGTTCTACATTGGGTCTTACCCCGACAGCCATGATCACAAAATCCGCTTCGATTTCTTTGCCGCTTTTCAGTATCACTTTACTAACAGAAGGGTCTCCTTCCAGCCGGATCACTGAATCGTTAACGATTACCTGTACGCCCTTCTCCACCAGATGATCTGCCACATATACCGCAATGTCTGGATCTAAAGCAGGCATAACGTGCTCTGCCATTTCCACGACACTAACAGAGATTCCCCTCGCTGTTAAGTTTTCCGCCATTTCAAGACCGATAAATCCGGAACCGACAACAACAGCCGATTTTGGCTTGGCTGCTAGCACTTGTTCACGGATACGGTCGGCATTGATTACATTCCGTAAATAAAATACATTAGGTTTATTGCCACCCTCTATGGCAGGCACAACCGATTTTGCTCCAGTGGCAACAACCAGTTTATCATAGCTTTCCTGGAAGATTTCTAACGTAACTAGATTCTGAACCGTAAGTACTTTACGCTGTGGCTGAATTTCTAACACTTGATGTCTGGTGTATACATCCACATTATATTTCTGTTTGAAGAATGCAGCATCTCTGGGAACCAATTGTCCCCGCCCTTCCACTTCAGTTCCAATAAAGTACGGCAAGCCGCATCCTGAATAGGATACATCACTGTCTGCATCAAATAAAGTAATTTGAGCATTTTCATTGTTTCTTCTCGCTTTGGCTGCTGCAGAAGTGCCAGCAGCTACCCCGCCAATAATAATAATTTTCATAATAACCCACCTCATAAACCACCAGATTTGCCACTGGTGGCATTTTATTTTATATGATCGTGCTGATCACGATATTCCTGTAACCATTCCTTGACCTTCTCTTGAATTTCATCACGCACCTGCCGGAACTTTTGCCGGGTTTCGTCTTCTGTTCCCTCAAATGCAGCCGGGTCATCAAAGGGCCAGGATAACAACTGTCGTGCTCCTGGAAATATCACGGGACATTTGCCTTCAGCCTTTTTACAAACAGCAATGACGTAGCCAAATGACATTTTCCCTAAAAAGTCCCGAACACCCTTGGAATGCTGACCGCTAATGTCAATACCAATCTCATTCATAACCTCTACCGCATATGGATTTACTTCTGTAGGTTCAAAACCAGCACTATGAACCTCCAAGATATCATCACCATATTTTTTGAAAAAGGCTTCTGTCATTTGACTGCGTGCGCTGTTTTGCGTACATATAATGACTAATACCGCTTTCTTCATGATGCCCACTCCTCTTGTATATATTGGGTCTCCTCTCATCTAACCGTCTGCCGTATCGATTTAGCTTTAAAATATCATATTTAAATTCTTGAATATGTTTTTATCATACCCTACGATCGTTTTTCTAGTCAATGTACCCTATGTTAACATTGTGTTAATTTATTAAATAAGTACATACCTAACTGCAAGTGGGCTTACACGCGCTATTCTGTAGTTTATAACGTCCACTTAAATATATTATCCGTTATTGCAAGAATCGCCTTAGCAAAGCCTTCAAAAAAACAAAGATAGCCTGTAGGCAATCTTATAATTCTATACCAGTCACCCAGGTAAAACTCTGCTAAATACAGCAAAAGCCAGGCTTCACCTATCTATACTTATATACAGCAGACATCAGAATTAATCTGATGTCTATCTTTGTGTATATATGTTTTTGATAAGCATTTTTAGCGATGTTAATGAAGGTATAACATGAATTAAAAAGAATAATATATGTAAACTTCAAATTAAGAGGTAAGGTGAGAAAGTAATGGGACCGAATTTACTTATAGATAAATCAACCATACAGAGTTTGCCACATGAAGAAATTGTTTTCCTTTATAAGCACTACTCTGTTATTCTACCACCAGTCTTAATAGTAGAAGTAATAGCCGACTATTCAAAATACAAGGATGCGACTGAAGCTAGTAACAGAGTTGGTGTCTTAGCTAGTAAACTTGACGACTATGTAAACATTGATTACCGCCATTTGGTGATAAAGGAGCTTACAGGAGCAAGATTCCCGATGGATGGGAGGCCAATAGTTGAGCCAACCGGTGTAGGTTACACAAATAATGGAAAGAAGTTTGTTCTAGTTGAAGAATCGCCATGGCAGATTGCTGCCAGGCATTGGCAGGAAGGCAACTTTACTCCAGAGGACATTAAGTTCGCTCAAATCTACCGATCGCAACGCGATGCTATTAGCGTCGCTGAACTGGCTCAGGAGCTGGCTAAGGACGCCGTTCTTCCGAAGTTTAAGAATCTAGACGAAGTAGTACAGTTTATTCTAAAGGCATTAGCTCATCCTAATCCAAGTTTCCAAACTGAAGGGATACTTGCCTGGCTGAACTTTTTAGGAGTGTATGAAGGTTTTAAGAAACAGGTTATCAAAAGGTGGGAACAAGCTGGAAAGCCGTTATTTTCTAGATTTCTTCCATATGGATTTTATTGCTATTCTATCCTTAGTGTTGTAGCAGTTGCTATGACACAAAAACTTGTTCCAACCGGTAAAAGTAGCCACTTGTTTGTTGATCTTGAATACCTTTTCTACCTACCCTTTTGTCAAGTCTTTTGTTCTTCGGATAGGTTTCACCAAAGTTTAGCACCTTACTTTATGAAGACTCGCCAGGTATTGATAAATGGACAAGACCTAAAAGAGGATTTGCGAAACATCGCAAAACACTGGAACGGTCTTCAGGAAGATGAGAGAAGCCAATTTGCAATTAATAACCGCCACCGTCCACCGAGGCTAGATTCTTCGCCAACATCTCGATGCTGGGATTTGTTTATGAATCCAGATTATCCGAAGGCAAAGGCAGATATACAATTAACAGAAGATAAAAAAAGGAAGATACTTGAGAAAATCAAGACGGGTCTAGCATCAGCAAAGGAAAATAAAAGAACCATCGAAGGTCCAGAATATCAACTATATACAAAAGACAACGGCCAGGATAAATAGGTCGTTGTCTCTTTTGGTTTCGTTGAACTTATCTGTTAATAGAGTGGCCAATAAAGATCATTATAAAGAAGAGTAGAATCTTCATAAAATACTATGAAGTCTACTCTATTACTTAGTATATTTAAATAACATCCTGGCTTTTGCTGTAACTATATCTTTATTTTGATACAGCTGCTACTTTTTCGCATTTGTTATTGTGCCATAATCCGCTGGCAAACATTTGTGATAAAAGCTTCATGATCTTGATTCTCTGAAAATCCCATGTCCATGAGTACATATGACTTTGCAGTAATGTTGGCCTTTTTTAGCAGCATCTTTGCGCAGGCCATTTTGCATCCGTCGATGGCGATCACTTCGGTGGCCTCCGCCGCTGCTTTTAAAAAACGTGGATATCCTGCGCCGATGCCGGCCAAACAACTCGTACCACAACGTGCATAACCTGCCGCCCGTAATTTACGTCCGACTTGATCACTTACTGCTCCTTCGGTACAGCACCCAGAACAAGTATAGAGTATCCGGGTTGAATTTTCTATTCCCCCATTATTGCACCCCATATATATCCCCTCCAATTAAATTATATAAAGTAAAACAAAAAACCTGAAATAGTTGACATTAAAATTACTGAGACAATAAAAGACACAACCAACCTTCTATGAAAAATAGAATTCAACAATACGATTTCTGGCAAACTTGCCCCTGCAGAACTGATAACGAGTGCCATAACAGCCCCCGCACTCATCCCTTTGGCGATGAGAATCTGGGATATAGGGATCATCGCAGATAGACGGACATACAATGGAATACCAATTATAGCCGCTAAGGGAATAAGCCACCACGAGTCGCCCCCCAAGTAATGGGAAATCCACTCCGTTGGTACGACCCCGTGAATAAAAGCTCCGATTGCTGCACCAAACAATAAATAGGGATACACTGATTTTATAAGCTCAATCGTTTCTTTCCAAGCCCCAGCGACACTAAAACTCGCTGGAGTTGCATCGAGATCTTGCACCACAACATCTTTCACTGCTCCTTCGAAACCCATCTTTTCCAGAGCAAAACCGATAACGATGGATAGCACTGAAGTGATCAGTGTATAAATCGTAGCTACTTTCCATCCCAAAGAAAATACCATAAGTGTAAGAATGGTCGGATCTAAAATGGGTGAGGAAAATAAAAAGATCATGACTATACCGAAACGGACCTTTTTATTTAATAAATTCACAATGATTGGAATGGTAGAGCAAGAACAAAAAGGCGTTACAAAAGCAAATACAATTGCCCCCAATGCACCAACAAAAGAGTTTTTACCGGAAAGCCACGTATTGATCTTGTCATAAGGAATCCAGATTTGGAGTAAATTAATCAAAAAACTGATTCCGATAAACAATACGGATAATTCCAAAATAAGTGTAGCAAAAGTTTCTAAGATATCATACATTTTTTATACACCCCCGTTTTTTATTTGCATTTTGCAAATATATGCTTAAAAAAGAACTCACCGTACCGGTGAACAGCAGACACTGGATTGAACCAAGCTCCGATTCAGCAATTGAATAGAGCGAATAACAGTCTCTTTCTCAAATTCTGTCATACTCGAAAATACTTCCTGAAAATAGATATTCATCTGCTCACTGATTTCCGTCACAACGCGGGACCCCAGCTCTGACAAGGAAAGCATATATACCCGTCTATCCCCAGGATCCTCCACTTTCTCTACCAATTCCAACTTCACCAATGTTTGGACTTGCCTGCTAAAAGTGGTAATATCCATACCTAGCGCATCGGCTACTTCCTGCATGGAGGGCTGCTGTCGCTTATTGATCTCATACAAAATATGGCTCTGAATAACTGATAGATCGGTTTCAATGACTTTACAGCCGCATTTATCGATTAACCCCAGCCGTCTCGTCATCAAATGAAAGGTTTCCCGAATTTGCTCCATCTCCATTTTTATCACCTCGCCCTCATTTTACCAATATTATTTGTAAATTACAAGTATTTTCTTGAAATAAAGTCTTCAAATTTTGATGATGTGTTATCAAACGGTAGAGGGCGATATGAAATGTCAGCCCTCTACTGTAAAAATACCAACAGCGGTGATGATCAGAAATTTATCATTTTCAATTTCTTCATATAATCGTTACAATTTTTCTTCGTCCCTGATTTTCACGCTGGTCTCACAACAGCCGCCTTGCCCCCGGTATTTCTTTAGTCGCGCTAAGTCTTTTTGACAATGCAGCTCTTGCTCCAGCTCCTTAGCTAACAACACCTCTACAAAGGGATACCGCTCCAGGCTGGTTTTATCCACCCTGTAATATACCCACTGAGCTTTTTTGTCACCGGCAATCAGCTTGGCATGTTTGAGCTTAATCAGATGCCGAGATGCATTGGACTGGCTGAGATTCAGCACTGCTTCCAAATCACAGACACATAAGGTTTCCTTGTGCAATAAATTCAAAATCCGCAGCCGAGTCCCATCACCCAGCGCTTTTAATACTTCAACTACATCCATCTCAGCCACCTCAATCATATTTGCGCTAATCCTTGTTATGATATGATGATATGCAATTTTCCATTCATGTATGTCAAGAGAATTATGTCAAGCTTATTGTCTGCGCTGCACAACTACGCCGCTGAAGCACCAGCCGGATAATCCTGCTGTAATTCTATTCTCGGTATAATATAATTTCTTCTGATAGACCACATAAAAGCTGCACGCCAGATGACGTGCAGCTTTTTTACTACCGATGCAATTGTTGACGGGTCACCATCACCAGCCCCCAAATATCCCGAATCATTTTCAACCGCTCGGGATGCTGCTTATTAATGGTATTCGGCAGGGCGTCGAACCAGCAAGATCTAATAAACGAAGATTTTTAAGGGCAGACTACAATATTCCTTGCCCACAAGCAATCGCCGCAAGATGGCAGATTTCCCCAACAATCTGCCTCGTTCGTCTGCGCCATAACACAGCCATCTGCTTGGCGACAATCAACGCAAGACGGGTATTGTGCATTTCTAACTCCCCATCGAAATACTGCGTATTGAGGATCTTGCCAAATATCTCCCAAAGACTGAAGTAATACATTACCGAACTTATAGGCTACCATAGCTTTTCTACGACCGAAAATATAGCAATGATAGTTATGCATAAATGCATAGCACGGACTGACATTCCCTTCATGGGTAATTACCAAAGCCTTATCTTCCACAAACTTACATGTACGTTGTGTACGAAGCTGAAAATTTGGGGAAGCCTTCACAGAAAGAAGGGGTGATTCCCAACCAAACCCCTCAAGATTGGCATCTACATTATATAGGATTTCATCCTTCATACTCTCATGGTAGGGCAATACATTTGATATGACGAAACGATTTGCACCTAAGTCATCGATGATAGATCTCATCATCGGGAGTTTATTAAAATTGGTTTTCGTTGCGACAAATTCGATACCTAACTGTGGGGTTAATTTATTCATTTTCTTTTTTAAAGTTTGTAACATCCGGATGTTGCGTGTTACATCCTCAAAACTAGCCCCTGGTCTAATTCGACTAAAAGAGTCATCATCCGGACCATCTAACGAAACATAAATATAGTCAAGCCCAATATCGATCAACTGAGCTGCCACTTCGGAGGTCAATAAAGAACCATTCGTAATCATTTCTACAGCATAACCCAATTCCTTACAAGTTCTTATCATATCTATCATTCTAGGATGAGATAACGGTTCACCAAAGCCACCAAAATGGACTGTCTTTAGATTCGGCAATTCTTCCATATCCTTTAAGACCTTACTAAATACCGGCCAAGGCATATGACTAATATCATCACCCCAAGAATGCCGAATACACGTAACGCAGGAGTAGTTGCAATTTGTAGTTGGCTCAATATAAAGCTTTTTCACATCTGGTATAAGTGGTAATTCAATAGTCTCTTCTCCAGTATTAAAGCGATAAATCCCCATCAAATACTCACCCCGTTTTATTTTTAGTTTTAACGTTAGTTTGTATATACAACCATTCTTCTCAATGGACATAATTCCTTTTACATTATATATTTTCTTTTAGCTTACAGAAAGACACTGATTACTTAAGTATAATTAGTAAACAGTGTCTTTTTAACGTAACCTATTTATATTAACTTTCTTACCAAATTTATTAGATGAATTTTCTTTTACAAGGCATTACCATAATTTAGTTTTAAAGAAATGCCTTAATTTCTTCTTTACCCAAAACTTTACCCTGAACTTTCACTATACCATCAACTACCAATGCTGGTGTGGACATGATGCCATACTTCATAATCTCCTTAATATCTTCCACTTTTACAAACTCAGCACTAATCCCAAGTTCTCCTGCTGCTTTTTTTGTTGCCTCCATTAATGTACTACATTTCTGACATCCCATACCCAATATTTCAATCTTCATCATTAAACAACCTCTCTCTTTTATTTAACATCTTGTAATAATGTTTTACTCTGATTTACCTGCTCAATCACCAGCGTTTCTGCAAGTTGCAGCATTTCTATAACAGTTGGATAGAGTGCAGTATAAAAAACACGAGTGCCATCTTTCCTTGATACAATTAGCCCTTGTTTTTTTAATATGCCTAAATGCTGGGATAAATTAGATTGTTCAACACCCATTTCCTCGATTAATTCACACACACACCGTTCACCTGATTCCAACAACTTCAGAATTTGAATTCGAGCTGGATGGGCTAGTACTTTGAACAACTCTACTTTCAAATTCGTAATTACTTTTTGATTCCCCATCTTTTACCCCCTGCCAATCTCCAAAATTAATACTGATAAATTTAGTATCTTGCTCAAATCAATAATGTCAATCTCTTTTATAACACTATATTAAACATATAACCAGTTAACGTAATTGCTACTGCCATGATACCTACAAATATAGCAATTAATTGGGGTTTTAACACATTTCGTAATATAATCATTTCAGGTAAGCTCAGCGCTGTTACCGACATCATAAATGCAAGCACAGTTCCCATACTCATGCCCTTTTCCATTAAAGCATAAACAATCGGTATTACTCCGGCAGCATTGGAATAAAGAGGAATCCCTACCAATACAGCCAATGGTACCGCAAAAAAATTGTCCTTACCCGCATAATCAGCTAAAAAGTCTTGAGGTGCATAACCATGAATAAAACCACCTAAACTGATAGCAATTATTACATATGGCCATACCTTCCGTAGAATTTCTTTCGTATAGTCTAATGCATAGTGTAGTCTATCTGCTACAGTCATTATCTCGATTTCACTTTGTCCGACTTTCATTTGATAAACATATTCTTCTACCAAATGCTCTAATTTCAATTTCCCAATAATATATCCAGAAATAATAGCGACTAATACACCTGTCGATATATAAATCATTGCGATTTTCCAGCCGAACATGCCCCATAGTAAAACCAGTGCCACCTCATTTACCATCGGTGATGAAATCAGAAAAGAAAAGGTTACTCCTAACGGAACCCCAGATTCAACAAAACCAATAAACACAGGCACTGCCGAGCAGGAACAGAATGGTGTGACAATCCCGAGTAATGCCGCCATAATATTCCCCAAGAATTCCCTTTTATGACTCAGTAGTTGTTTAGTACGTTCCGGAGGGAAATAGGTTCTTATGATTGATACAAAAAAGATAATGATGGATAACATCAAAAATATTTTAAGCGAATCATAAATAAAAAAGTTAACCGCATCTCCTAACTTAGAACCCTTTGTGATTTCAAAAACTTGATATGTCATATAATCTGCAAAAACATCCAACAAAATACTCACCGCCTTATTTTTTATTCGTTATATTACGTTATTATAATATAATAATATTATAATAACGTCAATAATATTTTATTTAATAGAATGTATACCAAGCTATCGCTTGCTAATATAAATGCCCTTGCGCTCATGGCAAGGGCATTTATATTTATTATAGCAACACCTTAGCAATGACTTTGCTGCAAGAAAATTGCATCATTCAACGATTGCTTTTTCAGCTCATCAACTATATATATAGTCCCACCAGCTGCTTCACTTAACTGCGCTAGATGATTGTGAAACGGTTTTAAACCAATAGCAATAAAATCATAGCCTGCTTTTTTAATCTCTCTTGCGACTGTAATAGCATCATTTATCGACTCCTGTGTAGTACAGTCAGGACTATCAGGTAGTCCATCTGTAATTAAAATTATGGTGGGATGACAGGCTTTAGCCCTTTTTAGATGCTGTAAACCTGCTTTCAATCCAAGTGCCAGTGGTGTTGATCCACAAGCTTTAATATTGCGTAAACCCTGTTCCACTTGCCGATAATTTCGAGTCAAGGGCACTCTCACATCTGCCCTTTGTTCCTGAAAAGTAACTACACTAATACGATCGGGAGTTGTAAATAATAATTGATGAGCTAAAGCTTTTGCCGCATTTATGCGTTTCCCCTCCATACTGGCACTGGCATCAATAATTAGGCATATCTCCCTTTCTTTAGATCTATGGCGAATATAATGTTGCAAATCCTCTTCGGTAATTTGAAAATCCGCCTTTTTTTCCTCTGCCATACGACGTACTGCAGCATATACTGTTTCAGCAATCCCCAACTCAACCAAAGCCTCTTGCCCAACTTTTTGAATAATGCGCCTTCCTTTATGACCATTCTTCCACTGAGATACATGCTTTGCGTTATTTGATTTTATTGATGCTTGTTTATTCAGTTTTTGCATACGGCGCAATTGCTCTTCAACTTCTACTAAGTTGCGCTCCAGATATTCTTCATACTCCTTACTATATTCCCTACGATCTATAGTTATAGTGTGACCTTCCAACTTGATAATTCCCTTCCCATCCATGCCGACCAACATTTGATCATCACTATCACCTTTTGTTAAACCTTTCGATAACCTATTCTGATCTTCAGTCTTATTTAAAAATTCCTTTATATCAGTAGAGTTATCAATATCTTTCTTTAAATCCTCAGAGTCTTTAATTTCTTGCTGCTGTTTGGTAACTGGTGACAATTCTGTTAGATTTTTCTCCCGTAAACAAGAGTCCGAATCTGTGGTATATGCTGAAAAATCCTCTTCCGCACCGCTCTCACTATTTATATACAATATCCGTTCGTTACGACGCAACTCTAAGTTACTTGCTAAAATAGCATTTTCCACCGCCTGCACGACATAAAATAACCCTGTCAAATCTTCTGATAGCAGCATTCCCGTTATATGCACATGGTTTTCATGAGCTTTGCATAAGGAAGCTTTTTTCCCATAATTGAGACTGCCTGTTATTCGCCCTCCTCCGCCTGACGTTTGGATATCAATCAGATCGGGATTCATAAAGATGCTGTGGGTGCAATTAACTTTTTCACCAATTTTAATCTGACATTGTTCATGATATACACAAATTGCTTCTTTTATCGTTTGTGCCAACATTTTGGGGTCAACAAAACCACATTGATGAAATACATCCGCGTGATATATCTTGCCAATATCCTTTCGATGATAAAAAGTTTTCCCCGCATCATATTTTCGCAGAATATGTACTTCTTCGGGTTTGTGCAACTGATAATAATGTACTTTACAACTTATTACCGTACATTGCCCAATGCGCGCTCCTTTATCTTCGCGTAGCACTCTTGCCAATTGCTGTGCAGCTAGCCGCAGACGACTACATTCAAAATAAATGCTATTTTCCATATTATTTCTTTACTTCCACTGTAATTAACTGTTCATCTGGTAGTTGTCCTAAGGGCAATGCTCGTTTAGCGGGAGCTATCATTGTTTCGCCTACGGGATCAATGGCCTTAGCCACACTAGACATCTGTAATCCCCCTTTAGCCGAAGTACTCTTCCCTGATGCGTTATTACATCTGACTGAGAGTTTTTTCCGGAGATAATCCCACCACATCATCAACCATGATTTGTTTTCCTTATTCTTAATATCTACTTTTAATGCTTCTGATATATTACTATTTATAACATTATCCCGTTTATCCTCAAAACCATCGTGCAAATTTTTCAGATACCTTATTATATTTGTTATTGTACCCACATCAGTCCGATGTCCTAATGCTAATGGCACCACCCGAATTATATCAGCGATAGTAATAGTTCGTCTGCCTGAAAGTAATGTTGTAAGACTTGCTGCCGATTCCAACGCTTTCACTGCTCTTAAGCTTTCCAAACCAAATTCAATATAAATTGCCGCCAATATTTTTCTTATAGTTGAATCAATCTGGATTGTTTCTAACTCTCCAACAAGTAATTGATCCAGCTCACGCCTGGATGAAAAATTACCCGTGCTATGGTTTAAGATATCGTATACTGCTTGATGGTTATTAGGTCTTCCCATTGATACCATTACGTCAAAACGATCAGCTAGTTGTTTACGGATTTGTACTAAAGATCCTGGCTCTTCATCAGGATTTGATGCCGCCCAGATGCTAACCGACACCGGAAAATCAACAGTTGGCAATCCCGTTTCTTCAATTTGCACTCGCCCTGGCTTGGTGCCCATTACATCCAATAATACATCAGCTAGTTCGGGAGATGTATCAGCAAGACGGTTTATTTCATCTATAAATATGATACCACGATGTGCCTGTGGTATTGTACCTGGTAGGAGGGCAGCTATTGAATTATTGCGGTCCGTTAATTTGCCAATATCAATACTGCCAATCACAGTACCCACCTTTGCTGCATGTGAGATTTCGAGAAAAGGGCAAGGTAGAATTTCAATGCCAATAGCCTGCACTTGTTTCTGCGACAAATTACGATGTTCTGGACAGTGGGGTGCATCAGGATGACAATTATAGATGCAATTTTTTATTCTAGCTATCGGCGGCAAAATTTGCTTTGCTGCACGAATGATAGTGGTCTTACCTGTTCCGCGTAATCCCTCTACATGAATATGAAATGGAACGTTATTAGTCTGAGCAGCGATTGACATTTCCAATGCGCAAAACAGATCTTTATTCCCATCATACCGAATAAGATGATAGTACGAGTTCATATCAACACCCTCTCCCGCCATTTATTAAACTTGTTTTATATAATCACTACATGGAATTTGTAAAACTACATCTATAATTCTCGAATTCAAAACATGAGTATATTCAATTATACTCATTTGAGATACCTTTATTACTACTATTTATATATATTTAGCTGCGTAGTTTGCCACTTTGTTAATATCGTTAATATTACACTTACTATTGATCTTTCTGCTTCATCTCAATCCATCTTTTCGTATTTAGTCATTAAAAAGAGAACCTAGATATCTAGGTTCTCTGAAGGCTCTGAATCTAATTACAGTATACCGATCGCCTTAGCTAACGCAAAGGCTACACCGCCACCGATAAATGGTCCAACAACAGGAACCCAAGAATACGCCCAATCGGAAGATCCTTTGCCCGCGATAGGGCAAAAGGCATGTGCAATTCGAGGACCTAAATCCCGAGCGGGGTTAATAGCATATCCAGTAGTACCACCTAAACTCGCACCAATACCCCATACTAACACTGCCACCATATAAGGCCCAAATCCCGGAGACATTGATCCTACTGCCTTAGAGAACATAGCGAAAATAGCAAATACTAATATAATAGTACCAATAATTTCACAAATTAAGTTCTGTGAATAGTTACGAATTGCTGGACCGGTACAGAATACAGCTAGTTTAGCACCTTGGTCATCGGATATCTCCCAGTGACCACGGAAATAAATCCAAACTATAACTCCACCAACAAAGCCACCACCAACTTGAGAAATCATAATCATAATTGCTTCAGAGCTTGTGTATACACCATTTAGCAGTTTTGCAAAAGTAACAGCTGGGTTAATATCAGCTTGAGGAGCACCGCAGGCTATTGCCACAAAAACGCCCACTAAAACGCCAACCATCCATCCTGTAATAATGTTAAACCATCCAGCATTTTCGGCTTTTGATCCTTTCAGCAACGAATTTGCAACAACACCATCACCTAAAATAATCAAAGTTGCTACACCAAGAAATTCTCCTAAATACGGAGTTGCCATGATCAAACCTCCTTATTTTTTCTTACCAAGTTAAAAGCTTATCTCCCCTCCTTACTATTTTTAAAAAATTGTCTCTCTCTCCAGTACCATTATATTATTCATGATTTTAAAATAGACGGTGATTTTAGATAATATCTAATTACAACTATCCATGTAAATGGATGACCTACTCAGATGAATATTTCATATAACAAAGTGCTTTGAGCAAAAAAAGTGGAGCCTTTACAGGCCCCATGACAAATTTATTTGGTACTTTACTATACGTTTGGTGATAAATAAATATACCAATATTATTTAACTTTACTCATCTATTAAGCCTTATTATGCCTAAAACATCTATTTACCCAAGGCATGGAAAGTATAATAATAGAACCTTGTGAACATTAACGTTCACAAGGTTCTATTGTTTAAAATCGCTACTTACGTAATTTACCATAAATGCGATTAGAAATTATCTTAGGTCATGATTGCCAGATGTCGGTAATGTCGCGGAACAGGTAGACTGATGAAGATTAGAGAAGACGGATTCCCCCTAAATCCAGTTGCCTTGCCGGTATCGACGCTGGTATTAAACCATTTATTGAGGCGGCTACAGCTGCAGATATAGTAATAACAATTGCTAGCTGCGAGGTTGGATGTGCCAAGAAGATCACTAGAATAAGCTTATTTTTAAATAATAATCTCAGCATACTAAATTAAAAAGTAACTATATTAACAACGAGTTATTTATTTTTCATGTATGCCTTATTATTTATATTCATCTTCTGGTTCTGGTATTACTTTTCCATCTTCTAAGGCTATATCAATCCATGCCGCTTTTGCATCTTGAATCATTTCAAAAATATCTTGCCAATTATCGCCTTGCGTTAAACAACCAGGAAGTTCTGGAATTTCTGCCACATATCCCCCTTCGGATGCAGGAAAAATCACCATTTTATAAGGCAAAGACATGTAATACTCAAAATCTTTATTTTCTTCAACTTTTCTCATTTGCTCTGCCCAACCTTCCCTCGGTATTTTTTTTTCGCTAAATGTACTATTTTTTTCTATAGTTTTAGTGGGTGAATCAGTATATAGATGCAGCCCTTGATTATTAAAGGGAGTAGCTTCTACTATATTGAAACCTTCTCCTCCATTATAACCACATGGACGAATCCCTTCAGTTATAATTTTTATAGGAGTATCATTCTTTAATCCCCATAAAACTTTTTTCAGCTCACCTACATTCATATCTTCACTCCTATCTTGCACGTATATTTTCATCTGGAACTTCTATAAGATCATACTCCTAATCTATCAACTAGATCTTGTCGGTAGAGTTACGCTTAGAGAATATTTTCGATTCAATACCAGAATTTTGTGGTACATACAATTGGACTTCTTCTAGTTCTTTAGGTAAATAATCTAACCTAGAATTGGGGTGATCTATTGGATTAATATATAACCCTGAACTGTTTTTTAGATGGCTTGGAACGGGAAATGCTCTGCTATTTTTCACTGTATGCAAAGCACTATTAATCGCTTTATATGCTGAATTTGATTTTGGACTTTCCGAAACAAATATAACAGCTTCCGCTAGAGGGATACGTGCCTCTGGCATACCGATAAATTCTATAGCTTGCTTTGCTGCAATTGCTACTTGCAAAGCCTGAGGGTTAGCAAGTCCAACATCTTCTGCAGCCTGGATTACTACTCTTCTTGCTATGAAAATTGGATCAACTCCTGAATCTAGCATACGGGCTAACCAGTATATAGCTGCATCAGTATGACTTCCTCTCATTGACTTGATAAACGCAGATGTAAGATCATAGAAATCCGTTGTAGATATACCATTTGACCTTAACTGGAAAGCCTGCTGTATGGTATCAAGATTAATCTTGCCTTCTCTCTTCGTAGAATAAGAGGCAACTTCTAAGGCATTTAGAGCACTACGAACATCTCCATTACAAATATCAGCCAAATAATCTAGAGCATCCATTTCTATCCCCATTTGTTGGTTTCCTAGACCTCTCTCAACGTCACTGAGAGCATTATTAACTATTTTTTTTACTTCACTCGCAGTCAGAGGATAAAGATTATATATCTTGCATCGAGAAACAAGGGGTGGGATGATATCATGAGTTATACTTTCGGTTGTTGCACCGATTAAAATAAATGTGCCCTCTTCTACCGCTTGAAGCAAGGACATCTGTGTATTAGATTTTAAGGCGTGTATTTCGTCTAGAAATACGATAGTTTGCTTCCTATAAAATTTCATACTATCTTTTGCTTTGTCCATAACGGATCTAAGATCTGCAATTGAAAGAGAGACAGCATTTAATTTTACAAATTCAGCACTTGTTATACTGCTAATTATTGATGCTAAGCTTGTCTTACCAGTAGCTGGTGAACCTTGAAGAATCATTGACTGAACTTGGTCAGATTCGATAAGCTTACGCAATAGCTTTCCTTTTCCTAATAAGTGTTCTTGACCTACGAACTCACGCAATGTCCTAGGCCTCATCCTTTCAGCAAGAGGCTTATTCGCGATTGTTTGATTAGCTTGGTAGTCGAAAAGATCCATAAACAAGCCCCCTTATTTTCATCGTTGATAAGATATTGATAATTATACCCCTATTCTAATTGATTTCCAAGTAATGAAACTAGGAGACAAAAATACTTTTTTTAGTTTCAGATTATCTTTCTTCTCTTAAGCTTATACCCTTTTCGACTAACAACGTAGTTACTTCTTTTAAGGCAAGTTTATATTTATTTGCTATCTGTTTCCAGTAATCAGCTTCATTCTTCCAAAGTTCAACTTCCTTACTTGATGTTTTTATTCCCACCTCAGATCCACTACGATAACGGGTTATAATTACACTATAATACGAATGCTCTAATGTCCTTTTTGGTATTGCTGTTATGTCGGAGACTGCTGTATATGTAACTTGTATTCCCTCTTCAACAAGTTTTTCACATGCCTCGCGTATCTGCATAAGCCTAAAATCCTTTTCTTTTTGTTTTTTTGAATTTATAATTTTTGTTTTGGCTGAATTATTTTTTTTTATGTTTTTATCTACAATTACCCGCAATGTCACCAAGTTAACCCTCCTTTTTTTTAGGTCTTCCACGATGTGGAGTAACCTCATCTTGTACCTTTTTTAAATGATTTAGTGCCTGTTCAAGACTCATTTGAACTTGTTCTACATAAACACGTCTAGCAACTCTTTCAAGGCGCATTTCAAGCATAGGCATTTCAATACCTGCACGCTCCTTTACCCACTTCTGCCTAAAAACCTTTCGTAAATAGTTTTCTATTTGAGATAGCTTTCCGATATCAATTGTATATTTTTCACACCCTAGACAAGTCAAATCATCGCCATCACAATCAATTTCAGCACCACAAACACATGTACCATACATTAATGGAAAACTTTCTTCGTTATTTTCCAATTTGTAACGCAAATTAGTAATTTGCCTTTGCATAACATCGACGTCAAACAGCAATTGTGAAACATCATCAACTGCTTGTGATACACCAGTTACCTCTTCGAGATTTGTCACCAGCTCTCCCGTAAGAACTTTCGACTCGGCCATCTTTTTAAAGACTTTTACTGCATTTGTGTTATTAACCTCATATGGAAACAAGCTTTCTACATCGCGTTGAATCATCAATGCAGCAATCTCTTCAGGCGTTGCACCTTGAGAAAGTAAGGCAGAAGCGTAAATTCGCCTAAGATCATGTGGAGTAAAACGAGGCCCACCCTCCTTGTCGACCATGCCTGCTTGTAGCTGGGCTTCCTTAAAAGCATCACTAACGTTTTTAGTACATAATACGCTAGCCCCTTGTTTCCCAACAAATAACCGTCGAATCAAACGTTTATCATATAACGAATATATAGGTGCAACATGATCCTTAAAAGCATCTTGCAGTCGCTTAATACAGTTAGCCGATACTTTCGTAAGTAGTAATTCCTTTTCATAATTCTCAGCTTTACGTTTATATACCTTAAGAGACCAACCAAGGGGAATTTCTTTCATGCAGTCATATTCCAGAGTAAGAACTGAGTTTATCCGTAATCCAGTTAAAGACATTAAGATGAGAGCCATTTTTGCAGCAAACCACCTTGTTTCGTCTATATTACCAATAATCTTAAATAAAGTTCGTGCTTCAGTTTGACTAATGCGTTCAGGCCAAGATGTTACTTCACTACTCATGTCAAGCCTTGTAATTAGCTTTTTATGGGTAATCAAATTGGGATGATGTTGTTTTAGCCATGTAAACCATTGATTTAATAGCTGCATTTTGTGGTTTATAGTAGCTACAGATAGATGTTTGCCACTATCTTTCTTAAAATCGTCAAGATAAAGTAAGTAAGCACGAATATGGTTCCGTTGTAGATTCGCCAATGTGGTAATTTCCGTAAATCCGTCAATCAGCCAATTTATAAAACCTCTAGCGTGAGATAGTTTTGTTGCTGTTGTCTTATAGGCTTCCTTGATTTTGACATCAGCACCCCAATATTCCATTGCTTGATTAATATCCTTATGTCTTGTGGGTTTGCCGGCTCTTCCCCAAGTCAAGATTTTCCCTCTTTCAGTATTCACCTCTACTGGATAACCCATATGAGCTAGTAATGTTCGTAATGTGCGTAGCCTTGTTCTTATTGCATAAATGGTATCCTTAGGATTTTTCTTATATAAATCTAGGTAACGTTTTTCAATCTCATCTATCTGGTGTACGGTTTTATCCAGTGGACTTCCTACTGAAATTAATATTTGTATCAAAACCTGTTCTAGTCGATCAATTTCATTAGGAGATCTATCCATTTTATTTACGCCGAAATCTCGAATATTATCCAATAATTCTTTATTGACCAAAGCATCTGGGTCTTCAGGCCAATTGCCAGACATTGCCGTTAACCCAAGTATTGTTACCTCTAGGGGCAAATGGATTCTCCCATAATTAGCCATATAAATCAAAAGAAATTCAGCCTGTTTTCCTTTATAAATCTTTATCACTTCAGGCTCCATCCATTGCAACAAAGGGAATTCTTTTTTGAGTTTTTTCGCATTCTTACTTAATTTATGCAAATCCACTCCAGCACTTTCAGCAATCCAAATTATTTCTTCTGCGGTGAAGTGTTGATAAAGTGGTCCAAAAGCAGGCTTATTTCTTTTGGCAACTTTCTCTCTAATTGGGCACATGGCATTATTCTCCTCTGCCAAGTAATTTATTTATCTCTTTCCGATACACACCTAGTTCTTCAAGTTGTTTAGCCAGAATATTTATATGTGCGAAAGTTCTACGTGTCTTTGTATTTTCCATTGCTTTATTGATATCACCATCATTATTTACGTGAATAGCATACGATAGTTCCTGAAAATGCTCTACCAGCAATTCTTTTAAATAAGGAATATGATCCTCTTCTGCAAGGAAATTTTGACAAACGAAACATTTATTAAAGTAAACACACGGATTAATACACCAACCGTAACCTAGGTTCCTGGCTTGTCCTATTTTGATCAGTTCACCAAGCGTACCAGCGCCATCCATTGCTCTTTGCCAAGCCAAATATGCTGGAATGGTAAGATTTTGTTCTAAAAGCCATAATAGAGTCTCCTTTGCTCTACCAGTGAGCTTACGCTGTATGATTTCATCCCTTAAACTAGCATTTCTCCGTGCCTTATCTTCTGTAACATAATGCTCACTCATCGAAATTCTGATATGCCCTAATAAATGTTGAACAACCTTTAAGTCGCCTTTGGCAATCTCAAATACCCTTCTGCCGAATCGATGGCGAAAGGCATGTGTACCTCCTTTTACTGGATTTCCATCCTCCGTTACTAACCCGCACTCTATCTTGCAATCATTTAGAAAATTTTCCATGTTAAACGCAGTGCAGACAAGCCTGCCTCTATACTCAAAGAGATGAACGTATGATTCTTTAATCCGCTGATCATATCTAGGAGCCAAATTTCCCAACTCTCTTCGAATAATTTCAATCTCCCGAATAGCTTCTTTACCTTCTTCTGTAATGAGAATTGGTCTAAAACGGTAATTCATCTTATCAATTGTAACAAGAATAAGTTTATATACTTTATCTTCTTCATCAAATCGCCAAGAATCTATAGGTAACCTTTCTACTTCGCCTGCTCTCGCTCCAGAAGTAGCTTGAATAATAGCAGCCGCTCTTTTCATTTTCCCTACTATAGTATCCGGTTTAAGGTTAATGATATAGCGTATTAATACATCACCATGTCGAGAATCATCAAAAGCTTTATTACCTTTAGTCTTGTGGCTTCTGGATATGACTTGGTAATCACCGGATGAAATTTCAAACGGTTTTGGCATGTCTTCCGGACAATCTGTCCATCCCCACTCAAAAAAAGTGGGAATAGCACTTAACCAATGTGCTTGTGTTTTAGGCGACGCATCTTTTTTAAAAACTGTTATATACTCAATATAATCTAGCCAATTTCTACGACTAATTGACTGCAAGGTAGTATTGTCTGAATGAAGTCTCACCCACCAATTCAAGAAAGTTCCTAAGTGTAATGTTTTTTCTCGTCTGGTTTCGGGATTAAATCTTCGTCTAGACATCGCTTGAATAAAATTATTACCTATATCGCGGTAAAGTAGCGGTATTGGAGAGTCTTTCTTACGTTTCTTTTCAGCATGATGTAATGTGATTGGAGGGATATTTGTTATCTGAAGTAAATATAGTGCTAGACGTATCAAGTAATATCCAGTTGTTGTACACCCAATATCTTCACTTTCAGCTCGATTAACATCTTCTGGAGTTAAATCATTCACAAATCGTTTCCCACTTAATAATAAATGACGTAGTAAAGTTGGGTAAAAAATATTAGATTTACAACCTTCTGCGAATAGTTTTTTTTCAGTTTCATCGAAATTCTGAAATATACCTAATACTTTGAGATAACGCCTTATATTTTGAGTTCTCAACTGTCTCAGAAACTGAACTTCCAATGGTTTCCGCTTGCTCAAACTCCAAACTACCCAGTATACATCAGTACAAAATATCTCATTATAATACTTTGTACGCTCCTTTGAATTAAACCAATCTTCCACAGTAGGCCAAGTTGAAATGATAAAATTGTATAGACCTTTAGTATCATAATAGCGAGTACTCATTCTTTTTATTTCAGAACAAACACAACCCATGAACTCGTTACAACTTAGGTGTCCTCCCTCTGTAACAGCAAATTCTTTATTCTTTTTGAGTGCTATCATTTCCACAATAACTCGGTCTCTGTCGTCTTTGGGAAGGGCAAAAATCCTAGAACTAATTTCACTCCAAATAGTCTCAGGTATATCTGTACCTATTATCTTTAAATCATAAAGATAATTATAGAACTTATAAATGTTGTGCTTTGATATTATCCCTTGATCACGTGCCATATCAATATCTTCGATCGTAAAGTCTTCTACATGATGTTTACCAGTCATCAACATTATTCTTAGTAAATTTCCACAAATGTTTTTTACATGTTTTCTATTATTATATTTCTTTTCCATTGAATGGATATCCACACCAACATAATTAAGAAATTTTATTGCTTCCTGTACCTCAAAAAACTTAAGAAAGTCCAAAGGTAATGGATTTCCAGTAAAGATACTCCAGGCAACCCAGTATTGATCGCTAAACCTAGCATAATGCAACCATTGGATTGATTTTTCTTTAGATCTATGCCAATCCTCTACTGTCGGCCATTTCTCTGTAATCTTAGTATAGTACATGTTAAATTTTCTTGCTGTTTTTACGTTTAACTCCTTACTTACTATACGCATATAATTAGCAAGGCTCAAATGCCCTGAACTGATATTAATATCTCCATCACTAACAATACTCTTAACTTCTTCTGCTAGCTCCGTCAAATTATATTCACTTAACAACATTTCTTTTGCTTTTGCTAGATTAACGCAATTTGTTGTTAAATTACGCATTTTGGATATTGCCATAAAGTTAGCAACTACTTTAAAATTATATCTTTTAGTTCGGCTTTCATCATCAGTAGGATAAAGGAATTCGGGCAAGTTTCTCATCCAATATCTTAATACTGAATCATTAGTTCCTGTAATTTCCACTATTTTTTTCAGAGTGCAACTATCTTCAAACTTCTTGATTCCTTCTTCTTTATTTATTTTATTCAATATGTCAAGACTCCTCACTACTATCATCTAAATAATTATATACCCCATCAATAAGTGTAACTCTAGCTTTCGGGTCATAATGGCGATAAACTTTCTCAGCAACTTCTACTGAATGCCCTGTATCCTGTACAGTTATTGCAATCGGGATACCTAATACATTAGTATCATAAGTTACTTTATAATGACGAAAGCTATGCAACGATAATTTATGGCGATGATTAAGTCCTGCACGTACTTTAATCCGGCGAAATTGTTGTCTAATTGCCTCATAGGTCAAACGTTCACCGTTATTACGAGTAACAAATACCCATCCGTTGTCTTCTTTTTTTATTTGTTTGCTTCGCCAAAGTAAATATCTATCAAGTAGCCTTTCAAACTCTTGGGTCTCGTACTTCGGTAGAAAGACCCAGTAAGATTTATTTTTTTTTCGTTGGTTAATCCAAATACTCCAATACTCATCTTTTAAAATTATATCACCTTTAATCTCTTCGAAATTCCAACGCTTCGTCCCTCTACATCGTTTAGGGAGAATTGTCCATCTTAAAGACAATGCCTCACTAATTCTCATACCCACTTTTTTCATGATAAAGAAAAGAAGCTTTTCTCTAATATTTGTTGTATTGTCTTCTAGTTGTCCTAGTTCGTCCTGAGAAAATACTCTATCTCGATCTATTGGTTGAATTTCTCTACCAGGCATTACTATGCCCTTTGCCTTTAGATAGCCACTCCACTTTTCAGATATGTATTGATGTTGCGTCTCTACTCTTTTACTGTAAGTTTGATTTGAACTTTCCAGTGAATCTAAATCTATGAAGTTAAATCTAGCCCGATAAGGAGATCTAAATTTTAACCAAGCTAAGTAGAGTAATGCTCTTCTTGTTATTCTCACTATCGATGGTGGTTTTAACCCTATACCATCACGTAACGCTATAATTACATTCTTTTGGGATGTCGTTTTTTTATATGCAGTAAGTATTGGCACCTGTTTAAATAAACTCTTTCCTATTGCATCATTTGGCCTTTTTTTCTCATCAGGGTCAATCGTCAGAAGATAATCTATAAATTTTGCAAAGTCATTATTATTTAAATGCTCCATTTTAAACTTTGTTACAATTAAGTAATCATAAAAATGGCATAGATCATAGCAAATTCGACTTAAAGTACTATATCTATTTGTTTGCCTACTCCGGATTTCCTCAAGGTAATCCCATACCTCTATTACTGGTTTACCAGATGGATCAAACAACATCCTCGTTACGGGATTACCTTCCCCATCATCTACATTCCAAGCAAAATGTAGCCCTTTTATTGGCTTATTGACTACTTCAATTATTTCTTTGTTGATTATACTCTTAGATTCCATCTCTTCCTCCTGCGTAGCTACTCATTAGAATAAAATAATCGAAGACCCAAACATACTGCACCACTTACAGATTAAACAATATTTTTAATACTGCGTACATAATATACTGATTTTATAATGTATATCTTTCAATATAATGCAAATTATTCCTTTATTATAAGATTACCTGAATTAATAAAAGGCTTATGAGTAGTTATCTCAAAAAGCCTTAGTAATTTCCATTTTAATTTTAGTATCTATAAACTTACTTGCGTAGTTAAAAATGAGTATCCCTATACGCACAACTAAAACCTTTTAAGCCCTTCTTTAGCAGCTTTTATTCCAACTTTGAATAAATAAACTCTATTAGTACTGATAACCTGTACCAGGTGGGC
This sequence comes from Pelosinus sp. IPA-1, assembly GCF_030269905.1. Classification (NCBI taxonomy): domain Bacteria; kingdom Bacillati; phylum Bacillota; class Negativicutes; order Selenomonadales; family Sporomusaceae; genus Pelosinus; species Pelosinus sp. IPA-1. The sequence continues at coordinate 30,404 of NZ_BSVC01000015.1, forward strand.
CAAATAAAATAATCGATGGAAGATTGTCACCATCAATCATCTTTCTCAGAAATTTATCTTTACCAATAACCTCATTTTGCCCAATAAATTCGTCTAAATTCCTAGGGCGCATCCGTACTGCTAAAGGAGCTGTTTGATTATTTTCTTCTTGGTTGGAATATGCAAATAAGTCCATGTTATCACCTTCTCTTTAAATATCCATTAATTACCTTTTTCCATCAAAATACGCCATTAAATATTTCCCTTTGACTTTATATCTACCTTTTATTATACTTTATATAAGAACTTGTGATATCCTGTATTTTAAAAAATTATTATGGACTTATTGTTAAAGGTAGGGTAAATAAACGATGAATGAATTCCTTCAGCAACTTCTCGCAGGACAAAAACAAATTACTGATCGTTTTGACAGAATCGATCGACAACTCAGCACTTTAGCTGAAGGACAAGCATCAATTCATGATAGAATCGAGAACTTACAAGATGATCTTCTTAGTTTAAGTAGTGATGTTTCCAATCTTAAAGGTGATGTGCTAGCGATTCGTAAAGATACCACCACCTTAAAGAAAGACACTAGTGCTATAAAAAAAGACTTGCGTTATGCTTGGGAAGATATTCAAAAATTGGACAAGCGTGTACATATAAATGAAAGTCTAATCGCAAAATAAAACCACCTACTGAGGTGGTTTTATTTTTTCTCCATAATATAAAAGAAATACTCACTTTGAGTGATTTTTTACTAGTAGGAGAGTACCTGCCAAAGACGGGTACTCTCCTACTTATTTCACATTATACCTTTACCTTTGCCACAACAGTTGTTTTTATAGATAACTCTCGTAGCTGCTTCGCATCCACCTCAGATGGAGCTTGCGTCATAACGTCTGTAGCGCTTTGGTTTTTTGGAAAAGCAATTACATCACGGATAGAAGATCGTTTGGCCATTAACATAATAAGTCGATCTAATCCAAAGGCGATTCCACCGTGCGGTGGCGTACCAAATTCAAATGCCTCTAACATATAACCGAATTTAGCCACTGCTTCTTCTTGGGATAGACCAATCGCTGTAAAAACTCGCTCTTGTAATTCGCGATTATAGATTCTCATACTACCGCCGCCAATTTCAGTACCATTGAGTACCATATCATAGGCTTTCGCCTTAATACGACCAGGATCGCTCTCTAAATATTGTATATCTTCTTCTCTTGGTGAAGTAAAAGGATGATGCATTGCAACCCAACGATTTTCTTCTTCATCGTGCTCAAACATTGGAAAGTCAACAACCCATAAAAAGGATAGTTTATCCTCATCAATTAAATTAAGACGACGAGCCATTTCTAATCTCAATTGTCCTAATGCATTAGCAACTATAGATGGCTTATCTGCAACGATAAGCAATAGATCACCTGTTTCTATTTCGGCAGTTTTAGCTATTTTTTCCATAATATCATCGGATAAAAATTTAGTAATGGCAGACTTAATACCATCAGCAGTATAACTAATCCAAGCCAACCCTTTAGCACCATAAATAGAAACATACTCAATTAGACCATCAAGTTCACGTCTTGGAGCATGAGCATAACCTTTTACATTTATGGCTTTTACCTGACCGCCATTTGCTAATACGGTTTCAAAAACTTTAAAATTTGATCCTTGGACAGCATCTGAAAGATCAACAAGTTCCATGGCAAAGCGCACATCAGGCTTGTCAGAACCAAAACGATTCATTGCATCATCATAACTCAAGCGTAAAAAAGGTGTCTGTAGTTCAGCGCCAATTGCCTCTTTAAATAATTGAGCCGTCATCTCTTCCATCATCGGTAAAAGTTCTTCACGATCAACAAAAGACATTTCAATATCAAGTTGTGTAAATTCAGGTTGACGATCGGCTCTTAAGTCTTCATCGCGGAAGCAGCGTGCAATCTGGAAATAACGTTCCATACCCGCAACCATTAGCATCTGTTTAAAAATCTGGGGAGATTGAGGCAACGCATAAAATTTGCCGGAATTTACACGACTGGGAACTAAATAATCTCTAGCCCCTTCTGGCGAACTTTTCATAAGAACAGGTGTTTCAATTTCCATGAATCCATTATTATCAAAAAAGTCTCGCATGCTTTTTGTTACACGGTGCCTAAGCATCAAATTCCGTTGCATTTCTGGACGACGTAAGTCCAAATAACGATATTTTAGCCGTAACGTCTCATCAACATCAATATTATCTTGTATATAAAAAGGCGGAGTTTTAGCAGCATTCAAGATTCTAAGTTCCGACGCATAAACTTCAATTTCCCCTGTTGCCATATTGGGATTAACCGTAGAATCATCCCGCAATTTAACGATACCCTTTACAGCCAATACAAATTCTGAACGAACCGTTTCGGCCTTTTTGAAAGAGTCTATATCCACATCTTGAGAAAAGACAACTTGTACAAAACCAGAGCGATCACGTAAATCAATAAAAATAAGTCCGCCGTGATCACGACGTCGTGCCACCCAGCCACACAGTGTTACTTCCTGGCCTACATTTTGTTTATTTAAGCACTCACACGAATGTGTTCTTTTTAAACCTACCATTGTTTCCATCTTAATCCTCCATATCTAATTGTATCTTTTGTTGTATTTCATTCACATCCACAAGTTCCTGCACACCCGTTTGCATATTTTTCAACATGACCTTTCCTTGTGCCGCTTCATCTTCCCCGATAATCGCGACAAAACGAGCTGGGTATTTATTCGCTTGTTTCATTTGCCACTTTATACCTTTTTCCATAAAATCCATCTCAGCAGTTATACTATTTTCTCGTAAATTACACAATAAGGCAAATGCCATACCTTGCATAGCAGTCCCCATAGGAGCAATAAATACGTCAATCGCATTAGCTGCCTCGGGCAACAAATTTTGTTTTTCTAAAGCCAGTAGGATTCTTTCTATACCAACTGCAAAACCAATCCCTGGTGTAGAAGGTCCCCCACATTCTGCCACTAAACCATCATACCGACCACCACCACATACAGCACTTTGTGCCCCGAGCGGTGCGTATTGAATTTCAAAAGCAGTTTTAGTGTAATAATCCAAGCCACGAACCAAACGTGGATTTAGTGTAAATTCAACCCCAGCAAGTGTTAGTAATTCTTTTAATTGACTGAAATGCTCACTACACTCATCACATAAACAATCAACGATTTGGGGAGCTCCCTGAGACTGTTCAGCGCATTTTTCTTTTTTGCAGTCAAGAATACGCATAGGGTTGCGATCAAAGCGAGATTGACAGTCTGTACACAAATTGGATGTTTTTTCCTGTAAATAGCTTTGCAATTTTTCACGATATACAGGACGACACTCAGGACAACCTACAGAATTCAAATATAAGTGTAAGTCATCAAGTCCTAATTTTTTCAATAGCTGTACCGCTAACATAATAACTTCAGCATCAATAGCAGGTCCTTTTGAACCTAAAGCTTCAATACCAAATTGATGAAATTGCCGATATCTACCGGCTTGGGGGCGGTCGTAGCGAAACATAGGACCTATGTAAAATAGCTTATTAAGCAACGTTTCCGCATAGAGTTTATTCTCTAAAAAAGAACGTACTACTGCTGCTGTATTTTCAGGCCTTAATGTAAGACTACGTTCTCCTCTATCTGTAAAAGTATACATTTCTTTTTCTACAATGTCAGTTGTCTCCCCAATACCACGCAGAAATAATTCCGTATGTTCAAAAACTGGAGTACGAATTTCTTTATATAGGTATAGGCGGCAAATGTCACGCACTGTTTTTTCAATATATTGCCAATTACTACTAGCTGCAGGCAATATATCTTTAGTCCCCCGTGGACCTGTTACCAACATAATTTTCCCCCTTATGAATCAGCAAATTATCTTCCCTTAAGTTTCTTAAACCTTACTAAGACATATTGCCAAATTGTTCATTATAGTATTAATAATATGTATAGTTGTAAACATATTACCATAATACTGTATAATTTTAAATATGTTTTAACTTTTTCTCCATATATTAGCCTAATTAGCCTTCATTTTTTTTCTGACACTCTTGACAGTATCCATAAAATTTTACCTGATGATCAACAATTAAAAAATTACTTTTGCGAGAAATCACAGTTTCCAATGTCTCCAATAAATCATCTTCAAATTCTTTTACCTTATTGCAAGTCAAACATATTAAGTGATGATGATGATGCGGTGTGGTTTTCTCATTGATTTCATAACGACTACGTCCATCGCCAAAATCCATTTTCTGCAAAACTTCTAATTCACTAAATAGTTCTAATGTACGATATACAGTAGCAAGACCAATCTCCGAAGAATGTTGGCGAACAATGGTATGTACATCTTCTGCACTTAAATGTTCATCTTGATGATCTACGAAAGCCTCTAAAATTATTTTACGCTGTGGTGTTAACTTGTATTGCTTTTCTTGAAATTTCTCCCTAATATCTCCCATATCAATTGCCATTATTTTCACCTATCTTTCATTTGTAATCCATAACTGTCTAATCAATACTCTTAACAGTGCTGCCGCCGGAACAGCTAGCATCATACCAATAATCCCCCACAATTGACCACCAATCAACAGACTAATAATTATAATGACAGGATGTAAATCAATAGTATGTCCCATAATATTAGGTACTACAATTTGGTTTTCAACTTGATGAACAATAATATAAAATATGACGACCTTAAATGCCAACGCTGGTGAAGTTAAATATGCAAGCATAATGGCAGGTACAGATCCGATTATAGGACCAACAATCGGGATTGTTTCTGTGCAGGCAGCGAGAAGTCCTAACACTAGTGGATAATCTACCTCTAGTAGATACATGCCACTAAAAACAAACACTCCAATAACAATGCTAATCAATACTTGTCCCCGAATATAAGCACTAATAACAGTCGCCATTTCTTCAATGATTTTACGTACTTTTCCACGTGATTCTACGGTGAACATGGTTATAATTTTATCTTTCAAGACACTCCAGTCTTTTAAAAAATAGTAGGTTAAGACTGGTACTACCACAAGTTCGACAATACTCGATGCAAAGCCGAAAAAGGCTTGCAAGATACGCCTAGCTAAATCTGCTGAAAATGAAGCGGCACTTGCAATCGTCTGATCGATTAGAGTGTTAATATTAGCAGGCAAATCCAATACACTGGCACGTTGTTGAATTTCTATAATCATTTCTTGGACTTTTAGGATTAATCCAGGTAAATCTACAATAAACTTATCAAACTCATGTATAAATGGTAACAAAACAAAGGTCCCCATGATTAGTAATAAAAATGTTGTTAGGAAAAATGCACATAACACTGCTATACTACGTCCAATATATAGCTTTTTCCCGCCAAGTCCAATACTGGATATGTAACTTACCAATGGATTTAATATAAAAGCCAAAACCATGGCAATAATGATGGGAAAATAAATTGGCGTCACTTTAACAATTACATAAAACCCTAATAATAAGATACTTATTTTAAACCATGTATCATATGATTTAAATGACATTGTATTCCCTCATTTTTTATGAAGTTACTGCAAAAAAGGATTATTTTGACGCTCGTTGATAATCGTTGTTTCGCCCCCATGACCAGGCAAAATCGTAGTCTCGTCTGCAAGCACTAACAATCGCTCTTTTATACTATTCACTAGCTGATTATGTGATCCGCCAGGAAAATCAGATCTACCAATGGATTGTTGAAACAAGGTGTCACCACTAAATACCACATCATTGACCTTAAGACAAATTCCACCAGGTGTGTGACCTGGAGTATGTATAACCTGAAATTCTAGTTCACCCACCATAATTTTTTGGCCATCACTTAGCAAGACATCCGCAGCTTGACATATAAGATTACTACCGATATACATGGACAAATTTCCTTGGGAACTTATTAACATGCCTGCATCTTCTTTATGAATCATAACGGGTGCGCCAGTATGCTCTTTTATTCTATCATTATCTCCAATATGATCAGCATGCCCGTGAGTATTTATGATCGATACTATTTTTATGTTTTCTTGATTAATAACACGAATAATATCTTGCGCATTGCCGCCGGGATCAATCACTGCGCCATTTAAAGTTTTCTCGCAATATACAATATAGCAATTAGCGCCGAGGTTTCCTACTTCTAACTTTATTATTTTCATTTTCTCCACCTCCTAAAAAATACGTTTGCTATCAAGGAGCATTGTTACTGGCCCATGGTTATCCAGTGCTACTAACATTTCGGATTGAAATTTTCCACAAGCAACTTTTATACCTAACTGCTTACATTTTTCAATAAATACTTCATATAACTTTTGAGCGAGCTCAGGAGGGGCTGCACCATCAAAGCTAGGCCTGCGCCCCTTACGACAATCGGCAAATAGGGTAAACTGAGATACTACTAATAGTTCACCATTTATATCCAATAGTGATAAATTCATTTTACCACTAATATCGGAAAAAATTCGTAAATTTATAATTTTTTCTGCCAAATAGTAAGAATCTTGCTCCGTATCTTCATGTCCTACACCTAATAAAACTGTTAAACCTTGCCCGATTGCAGCAATCTTATTATTTTCCACTGTTACATTTGATTGTAGTGTACGTTGAACAACAGCCCTCATCCTACGCCTCCTAAATTTGGCATAGCACGATGCACACTATATACATCTTTTACTCGCCTCATCTTGGTCATAATATGTTCTAATTGATTCAAATTACTAAGATCCAACGTTAGCGTAATAGATCCCATATTATTTTTAATGACTTTAGCATTAACGGAACTAACTTTTATCTTACTCTCAGAAGTAACCATTAAAATATCAGATAACAATTCAGAACGATCGACACCGATAACTTCAACAATTACTTTATATAAATTCCCGACAGTCAAATCCCAGCCAACTTCTATCATACGCTCATATTCTTCTGGCTGAACCAAAATATTAGTACAATCCGCCCGATGTACCGAAACTCCACGTCCTCTAGTAATATAGCCAATAATTGCATCTCCAGGTAAAGGATTACAGCATTTGGCTAATCTTACCATTAGACCCGACTCTCCCTCAACCAAAATACCATGGCCTGATTTACTAGTAGTATTGTGCGGTTTAAGCTTTGCCAATAGCTTTGATACGTCAGGAGACGTAGTGCTGCGTAATTCTTTTTTATAGGCTTCAATTAGCTTCGTCATAATGCCATGGGTTGTCACTCCCCCATAACCCAATGCCGCCATCAAATCCTCTTCCGTCTGTATATTGAATTTTTTCCCTACCTCAGATAATCTTTCACCTTTGGTTATTTCTCGCCAATCATAACCTAGTTTCTTGCTCTCTTTCTCGAGCATCTCTCGGCCCTTAATAATGTTTTCTTCCCGTTTCTCTTTTTTAAACCACTGACGAATTTTATTCTTGGTATCAGAGGATCCAACAATATTTAGCCAATCTCTACTTGGTCCATTACCGGTTTTCGTTGTAATAATTTCAACGATGTCCCCATTTGCCAGTTTAGTTTCTAATGGGACTATTTTACCATTAATTCGAGCACCAATACAGCGATTTCCTACCCCAGTGTGAATCCGATAAGCAAAATCAATTGGAATTGAACCTGCAGGTAAATCAATTACATCCCCTTTGGGTGTAAAAACAAAGACTTCATCAGAGAAAATATCTAACTTTACAGTTTCCATAAACTCATGGGGATCTCGCAAATCTTGCTGCCACTCTGATAATTGCCGCAGCCAGGTTAATTTCTCATCAAAATCTTTATTGGCCCCCTTAGAGCCCTCTTTATATCGCCAATGAGCTGCAATTCCGTATTCAGAGGTACGATGCATATCCATGGTTCTAATTTGAATTTCCAGTGGTTGTCCCTCTGTTCCAATTACAGTTGTATGTAGCGATTGATACATATTACTCTTTGGCATCGCAATATAGTCCTTAAACCTAAGTGGCAAGGGCTTCCATAAGGTATGCACAACACCTAAAGCACCATAACAATCTTTAACGGTATCTACTAAAATACGAACAGCAGACAAGTCATAAATTTCACTAAGATCCTTATTTCCTTTAAGCATTTTTTTATATATGCTATAAAAATGTTTAGGACGGCCTTGAATATCCGCTTTAATATCAACTTCATCTAAGCGTTCTGATAAAATTCTAACAGCTTCATTAATAATTTGCTCTCGCTCACGACGTTTTTGCTTAACCTTTTCTACAAGTTCATAATATTTCTCTGGCTCTAAATAACGAAAAGCCAAGTCCTCTAGCTCCCATTTCACATTGGATATTCCCAGACGATGAGCCAGAGGCGCAAAGATCTCGTGAGTTTCCTGAGAAATTCTACGCTGCTTGTGTTCAGGCATATGTTTTAAGGTTCGCATATTATGCAGACGATCTGCTAATTTTATTAAAACTACACGGATATCCCTTGCCATAGCCAAAAACATTTTACGAAAGTTTTCTAATTGTTGTTCCTCTTTCGACTTATACTCGATGCGACTTAGCTTTGTCACGCCATCCACTAACATAGCGATTTCTTTACCAAATAACTTTTCAATTTCTTCTAAGGAAAAAGCAGTATCTTCTACAACATCATGCAGTAAAGATGCACTAATCGTTAATGCATCAATTTGTAGTTCAGCTAGGATTCTCGCTACTCCCAGTGGATGACAAATGTATTCTTCACCTGAAGCTCGAGTTTGACCTTTATGAGCATCAACAGCAAGTTCATAAGCTTGTATGACAATTTCTATGGGAGCATCAGGCTGATAGGATTGTATTTTTTTTATAATTTCTTCAATAGTGGTCTGCGTTTCAATGCCCATATGCACACCTCAATACACGGTATTCCACCTAATATTTTAACAAAGACATGATATTGTAATTAGCTAAATTTTTACGACCTTCAAGATAAGATAATTCGATAAGGAAAACAAGACCGACAACAACTCCGCCTAACGCTTCAACCATGGCAACTGTTGCTTGCACAGTACCACCAGTAGCTAATAAATCATCAACAATTAATACTCTTTGTCCTGGAGTGATAGCATCTTTATGTATTTCCAAAGAATCCTTACCATATTCCAAGTCATATTCATGTTTCAGAGTTTCAGCGGGCAATTTTCCTGGTTTTCGTACAGGAACAAAACCTGCTTTTAGCGCGTAAGCAACTGGAGCTCCAACTACGAAACCCCGAGCCTCTGGACCTACAACTAATTCTACGCCTTGATCTTTAAAGGGTTCCGCCAAAGCATCAATTGCCTGATGAAACACCTCTCCCTCTTTTAGCAAGGTAGTAATATCTTTAAAACGGATACCTTTCTCAGGAAAATCAAGTACCACTCTAATTTTTTCTTTGAAATTCATAAATAAACCTCCTAATATAATATATAATACGAAAAATCTTAATAATAAGTAACACTAATAAAAAACTAAATTATGCATTCCCTACTAAACATTATTACCTTTAATTGCTAATAACAATTCATTACTTGATAATTTCATAAATTTTTCTGCAAACTTCACAAATTCATCGTTTTGGTTCATACCTAGACAAAACGTAGTAGATTGTTCAATGTCAAGTTTTTCTTTTGGTGTAGGCAATATCAATATTTCTCTTTCTACTCCAGATATTACGCACTGTATTAACTCTAATTCTTCTAAAATTTTAACAGCAGTACGAACAGAAGCTTCTGAAATGGCAACTTGATATTTACTCCGTACTTGTTCTACTATTTGAGAATCTGTTACCTCAGATCTGACTTGTTTTAGCACTAAATAAATTTGTCCAACAACGATACGTTCAGGATTTTTTTGCTGCAACAATAAGTGATTACTAGCAATATCCTCATTGTTAAATAATAAATGGATATAGGGACTTTGCGTAGTATTCATCCCACCCCAACATTGTTGCAGAAAGCTTTGCATCGTAAAGGGCAAACTATATAACATCGTATGTCCAACATGATCAAATTTTAGACCTTCTTTTATAAACAAGGTTGTAGTAAATATAACCTTAAGTATATCATCCCGAAACCAAGCTTGAACTTTATTTTTCCACTCTTCATTCAATCCTGAATGATAAAATCCGACTTGGTCTTTATAACTTGGGAGGCATTCTCTTAATCTTGCTGCCAAAGTAAAGGCTTCATAGGGTGTATTTACAAATATTAAGGTTTTTTCTTGTTGCTTAACTACATCCAGTAGATACGAAAATTTGTCAGCTATATGCCGAACATCTTTTAAAACCCAATTGTCTTGTTGCTTTTCATTAGCAGCAGAAATCACCTTGTCAGCATACAAAAAACATTCGGGTGAATAATTTCTTAGTTTTGCATCATTCTTGTGCAGCAGATACAATCGTTCTAAATCTGTCAGCTCTACTTGTTTTACATCAAAAGCACGCAATTGAATTTTCCGTTTGCCTTGCCACTCATTAAATTCAGGGAAAAATGCTAATTCTACCTTTTCTTTATCCTGTAAATTTTCAGCTAATCCTCCCATTTGCCAAGCAACAACATCATTCGTAATATTTTCTTGACTCACTTTCAATTTTAAGTGTCTTGCTTCCTGACCGATCGTACGAATGTCCTTAACTTCAACTGATTTACAAGCGAATATAGGGCTTTGATTCCCCATACCGTAAGGTTCAAGGCAACTTAACTGTTCTAAAAAATTTGCATTAATTTCATTTAACGAAACTAAAGAATCAATAGTTAATACTGGTATATAATCGGCTTGTGAGAGTGTAGTATTCGCAATTTGATTTAACCGTGCTCTGAGTTCCTCAATATGCTCAGGTAGTATGCTTAAACCTGCTGCTTGGTGATGTCCGCCAAACTGCAACAATATATCAGAACATTGACTTAATGCATCATATATATCAAAAGCAGGGATACTCCGACAAGATGCCTTTCCAATGCCATCGCGTATACTAACCATTATAACAGGACGATAATATCTTTCTACTAATCGAGAAGCTACAATACCAATGACTCCCGAATGCCAGTCTTCTCCTACTACTACTAACACTTTAGTAACATTCAAATCTATCTGCGCTATAAAATCTTCTGCAGCTGCTTGAATATTCTTTTCTACCACTTGACGCTGAGAATTCTCTCCTTCTAAATAAAGCGCCAACTCCTTTGCTCGTTCTACCTCCTCCGTAATTAGCAACTCGACGCCATAGTCTGCCCTACTAATACGACCAGCAGCATTTAGACGTGGCGCAATTGCAAAACCGATCTTACCTGTATCAATTTTATTGGCATCAATTCTACAAACTTCCATTAGTTCTTTTAAACCGATATTTTTTGTTTTAGCAATTTCAGTTAGGCCTAATTTTACTAATATACGATTTTCTCCAGTTATGGAAACAATATCAGCAACCGTTCCAACGGCTACTATATCTAGATATTCTAATAGTTTTTCATCGTTATCATAATAATATTGCCACAGTGCCTGGCATAACTTAAAAGCTACGCCCACTCCCGCCAAGTTTTTTTCAGGATAGGAACACTCTCTCTGTTTTGGATTAATAATGGCATGAGCGACTGGCAAATATTGTGCTGGCTCGTGATGATCCGTAATAATAATATCTAATCGATTAGCAACGGCCTTAACTTCATCAATAGCACTAATACCACAATCCACTGTAATTAGAAGTTCCGTTCCACTGGCAATCAACGTTTCCAGTGCAACACTATTTAAACCATATCCTTCACTTTGCCTTTCAGGAATATAATATTGAATATTTCCCCCTAATTTAGTAAATACCTTATATATTAGTGCACTTGATGTCATACCATCAACATCATAATCCCCATATACAATCATTTTTTGCTGATTTGTAATGGCTTGCACAATACGGCTAACAGCTTTTTCCATGTCTTTTAGTAAATAAGGATCACCCAATTTTTCTTGCCCACCAAATAAAAATTCCTCAGCAATACTTTTATCCATTATACCGCGATTAACAAGTACTTGTGCAATTATATCTGATATTCCCAGACTATTACTTAATTCTTTTTTTAAAGGAATATTTTCTGGCATAACTCGCCATGATTTTCTTATTTTTGGCATACTGCCTCCATTTTACCTAGAACATTATACCCAATAACAGGATATTATGCAAAGTAATCTATTCGATATATTAAACTTATTGGCTAATTTCTATGTGTATCTATTATCTATAGAAATTTCCTTGACCTAATATTATTCTTGAAAAAGTGTAATAATCCTCTTATTAAACATAAAAAAAGATTGTGTAGCGTAACGTTCTTCACGCTACTTAACACAATCCTCTTTCATCTAAGTCTTCAATTGCATATATACTGCCGCCAGCGACTTCCGCTAACTGCTTTAAATAAAATAGATGCGGTTTAAGGCCAATGCAAGTAAATCCATAATTACTACTTTTTATTTTTTTAGCAGTTGCTAGAGCGTCGTTTATCGGATTAGTAGTTACCGTTCCAAGTGTTGGTACACCATCTGTAATTAATATAATGAAAGGATTTTTAGCCTTTTCCTGTTCAATATATTCAAGGCAAGCCTTTAATCCTAAAGCCAATGGCGTCTCTCCATAAGCTTTAATTCCTTCCAAACTTTGTTCTAGCTGCCTAAAATCATGGGTAAAGGGTACCTGAACCCATGCCTGATTTTGTTGAAAAACTAGTACACTTATTCGGTCATTTGTAGAAAAAAACAAGTATCTTGCTAGCAATTTAGCAATGTGAATACGTTGACCATCCATACTAGAGCTAGCGTCAATTAGTAAACAAAATTCGATTTTTCTTCTTTTCCTGTTATTAAAATATCTTATATCATTATGTAGTATTTTAAATGTTTTATCCCCATTTTCAACCATTCTTTGTGCAGCAGCATTTACCATTTCTGCAATAGCCAATCCGCCATATTCTTTAACTGTTTTACCATGACAGATATGTTTTTCTTCTGAATAAAAGCCAGCGCTGTTTTCCAAGAATTTACTTTTTCCTAGCTGTTTACTCAAACATTTTGCTTCTCGAACAACTTTCCTTAAATGAGCTTCAATCTCAGGTAACTGTGTCTCTAAATAACTTTTAAATCCCTTACCATATTCCTCTATGCTAAGCAAATTACCTGCAAGTTGAATCATGCCTTCAGATGCTAAAATTTCGGGAACTCGACAACTATTTATACCACCTGCAGGCTTGGGGTCTTTGTTTTTTGAATGGTCTTTTTCTAAAAATTCCTTTAGTTCTTCTGTTTTATCTGATTTATTTATCCATTCATTTTCACCTAATTTTGCATCGACTTCAAAAATAGTATTATTCTTATTTTCTTGTAATAAAGAATCTGATTCATCCATGTAAGCTGATAAATCATATTTTTCTTTACTCAAACCCCTAACATTTTCAATTTTTTCGTTACATCGTAATTCTAAATTACAAGATAAAATAACGTTTTCTACTGCCATAACTATGCAAATCAAGCACGCCAAATGTTGCGGAGGTATCATTGCAGTAATATGAACATGATTTGAATGGGCTTTCCGAAGTGCTGCCCTTTTCCCATACTCTAACTTACCAGTAACACGTCCACCGCCTGTACTCGTTTGAATGTCAATGAAATCTGCCATTACAGCATTGCCCCGACCCAATTGCCTAACAACATGCTCTTTATTATAACCCTCTACAACTTTCTGTATTTCATTCGCTACCATATAATGATCCACAAGACCACATTGATGGAATATATCTATATGATAAATACCTCCTGGCTCTGTCCTTTGGTAGAAAATTTGTCCAGCGTCAATATCTTGCAAAATATGTACTCGCTCTGGCATTTTAGGATGAAAACTGTGTAACTTTTGGCTACAAACTGTGGTCTGTCCAATACGAGCACCCATATCCATGCTAAAAATATGTTGTAGCTCCTCAAGCACAGGTTCTATTTCATGCAAGAATTGAGGGTTAAAGAAATGCTCCTTATTTTTTATCATTCGGCATATTACCCTCACTAACAATAAACTCCTCAACAGGTAACTCTTTCATCGGAATAGCCCTTTTGGAAGGAGCAATTATAGTAGTCTTTTGAGGATCTATTATCTTTCCTGCTGATAAAGCTCCATTTTCAGAAGTTCCCATAGTCCCATGTTGTGTATTTTGAAGTGGAAATTTCATTTTTTTCCATAATATATTTATAAAGTTTTTCCACCACGAAGTCTTTTCCACATCACTAATTTTATCAAAATTTTCTGGCAACTGTTTTGTGGCGTAATTGTTTGCTACATTTTCAATACTAAGAGAATTGTTAGATAAATTTTCTAAATAATTTAAAATGGCGGTAATTGTTTCTCCATTTATACGATGGGCTAATGATAAAGATATTACTTGACTAATATCCCTTACTTCAACCGTTTGCCTACCAGCTAGCAAACACGATAATCTAGCAGCAAATTCGATAGTTTCAACTGCACGCAAACTTTCCAAGTTAAAATCAACATAAATTTTAGCAATCACTCTTCTGATATTATCTTCAACTATTATATTATTTAAGTTGCCTAAATTGAGGCTGCACTCTTCAGACGTTAAATCCTCGCCTTTTTTACCTTTTTCTAAAATATTCCACACTACCTGGTAATCATTAGGGCGCCCCATGTTAACGTTAAAATCAAACCGATCGGATAGTTGTCTTCTAATGCGGTTTAATGAACCAGGCTCTTCATCTGGATTTGATGCCGCCCAAATACTTACGGATATAGGTAACTCTACTGTGGATAGTCCAGTCTCTTCAATTTGCAAATGGCCAGGTTTAGTCCCCATAACATCTAATAATACGTCTGCCAATTCAGGAGATGTATCTGCCAACCGATTAATTTCGTCGATAAATATAACTCCGCGATGAGCCTGCGGAATCGTACCAGGTAAAATAGCAGCTGTTGCCACCTCTGAATTTGTAAGTTTTCCTAAGTCAATGCTACCAACTACTGTCCCAATTTTAGCAGCATGAGATATTTCTAGAAATGGACATGGAACGATCTCCGTGCCAATATCTACAATTTCTTCAGCAGATAGATATCGATGTTCTAGACAATGAGGCATATCCGGATGACAGTTATACCTACAATTTTTAATCCTTACGATGGGGGGCAACAATTCTTTAACAGATCTTAAAATAGTAGTTTTGCCAGTACCACGCAATCCCTCTGCATGAATATGTAGAGGCATTCCATTGTGTAAAGCAATAATAGATAGTTCTACTGCCTTAAATAAATCTCGATTACCAT
This sequence comes from Pelosinus sp. IPA-1, assembly GCF_030269905.1. Classification (NCBI taxonomy): domain Bacteria; kingdom Bacillati; phylum Bacillota; class Negativicutes; order Selenomonadales; family Sporomusaceae; genus Pelosinus; species Pelosinus sp. IPA-1. Next base: position 45,686 of record NZ_BSVC01000015.1, read on the forward strand.
TGTGTCGGACAAGTTGATAATAGGATTTCATGAAAACTCCTCCTGTAGATTTAGTCTATCTTCTATTACTATTCCGTTGTCATATTTTACCCAATTATCCAGCATAAATTCAAAGCAAAGATTAGAATTATAGAATAGACTAATTCAGAAGGTCATAAAAAAATTATATATTTGCAGATAATTATAATCATAATTATCCCACAAGTGAAACGTAATAAGGCCACTAAAGCTAAACGAATTATAACCCTACCAATACTTTTAATTCGGGGTATAAGGGCTTTTGCGACGAGATATTCCCATAATATTGCCCCTACTAAAGCCCCCATCAAGGCATCCGCTACGATAATCCCAGCTAAGTTGCATACTATAGTATTTACACTATATTTCCGTGAAACATTATAATTACGCGTTAGAAAAACTCTAAAAAAACTTGCCCCACCTTCTGCTACTACCGTTAAAATTAGTAAAACAAAAAAAGTTCTTAATTGCGATTCACTAAATTGCAAGCCAAGTGTTAATGCATAAATAAAACTTGTTCCTAATATTATCAAAGTACCATGTAATTTAGGAGCTAACGTACATAATTGGCCTATAAGTAAGATGATTAATATGCTAATTTTAAATATCAAAATTATCCCTTTCTCATTGAACTATAGTTACTATCATTATTGCTGTTTTATCCTATATTTATGTAACAAATAAGCTGAGAAAATAATAAAAACTACCATTATAAAGCCAAAATAACCCATAATGTTCAAAATGGCAGAAAGCTTTAGTAAACTAACAATATATATAATTATATTTGCTATCACTAAGGCTGGGAAAAAAGATAGGTTAGCAATATGACTAATTTGTTTTGCATTAACAAGCATTGCTGGAACCATCGTATTAGCAAGAGTACAAAAGAATACTATGTAAAATACACCTACGATATTATTACCTCCTATGTATTTCACCACCACAGCTAAGGCTAAAGGCCCTGAAGCTTCTATAGATAATACGAGATATGCTATTAGCAAAGTAAATATACCCTCACTCAATTTTGCTAATACTACTAATAAAATCGCAAGGTACCCCTTCTTTGATAGATATGCTGCCATCTCAACAACTAAAATTGACCACATTCCGCCAACATTGTAACTCAATAGCCCAAGTAAAAGCATCCAGTTAATCTTTCCTATACTTGGAGCAATAAAATCAATCGTTATCTGTTGGAAGAATAATAAAGCTATAATTATTGGCGCTAGAAATAACCCTGTATAATTAAATAGTATTAGTAACCATCGACCATATCCTGCAGCAAGTACTGAGAACATTACGAGACACAGAAATGTTGCTAGGGGATGAGGTAAGCCTATCAACATCTCCAAGACTCTACCAGAGTAATAACCACCTGTTAAAGCGCTTGCGGGAACGCATATCGATAATATGATAAATGCTAATATTTTTTTACCTTTTAAACCATATAAATCTTTAGCTACAACAACTAATTCTTGACCACTTGCAACCCCAATCCAAGCTAAAACAGCTGTAAGAAACACTGCAAATATAATATAAATATATAAAGTGCTTATATAAATTTCTTTATTATCTACTATTCCAGCTAAATCAGGAATTACCGCCACATCATCTCCTGCAATATTAAGTATTATTAAAGAACAGATTGGCAATAAAATCCACATAAATTCACCGCCCTTATTCCTAATAGAATATTAAGAATTGATGTAGTTGGTGAATAAAAAAGACTGATGTAAGGTACGTACCCCACATCAGTCTTTTAAAATATTAGGTTTATTTAGGTCCACTAGTTTTTAAAGCAATTCTTCTGCGCTCTTCAAATTCCTTCCACGTTACCCAGATTGGACTAGCATTAAAAACTGAGGAATATGCACCACTAATAAAACCAATCAAAAGGGCTAAAGAGAAATTTTTAGTAGTTTCCCCACCAAAGAAATACAATGAAGCAGTTGCTACTACTACCGTAAGAACAGTATAGATAGAACGAGTCATGGTTTGCCAAATACTACGATTAACCAGTTCTGTAAAACTCTCTGTCTTTTTGTGTGTTTTTAAGTTTTCCCGAATACGATCAAAAATAACAATCGTATCGTTTATGGAATAACCAGCTATTGTCAAAATGGCTGCCACAAAGGAAGCATCAATTTCTTTGTGAAATAAAGAAAATACTCCAAGGACTAAGACAATATCATGTGCTATAGCAATAATACCAGAAACAGCAAACTTAAGCTCAAAACGATAGCTAATATAGACAATCATTAATAACCAAGATACAACTACTGCAATGACCGCATTCTTAGTCAGCTCAGAGCCAATTACAGCTCCTACCTTTTCTGATCTTAAAGTATCAAAAGCTCCTAGTTTCTTCTCCATATCACTCAGTACAACACGTCGTGTATTATCCGAAAGTTCTGGAGTACGAATAAATACATTTTGAGATACCTCTATTTGATCACTTACAGCTAATTGAATGGTACTATTCTCTAATTGGTGTTCCTTCAAAGCTTCACGTACTTCAGTAACACTAACAGGACGAGCAAACTTCAAATCTAATAAGGTTCCTCCTGTAAAATCAATACCTAAATTAAATCCCTGTACCGCAATGGAAATAAGCCCAGGAATGAGAAGGATGGCTGACAATAAAAAGAACCAATACCTTTTACCAATAATATCAAACTTCATTATACATGCCCCCTACGCCCCAAAAATTTTGCCGTTTTTAAATACGTTAGCGTGCATGAGCATTCTTAGCAAAAGCTTAGTAATTGTAATTGCCGTAAATAAACTCAATACAATACCCAATCCTAGGGTAATGGCAAAACCTTTGATTGGAGCAGCTCCTAAGAAGAATAAAACAATCGCAGATATTAAACTGGTTAGATGCGAATCTAAAATCGTCCCAAAGGCCCGGCTGAAACCAGCATCCATTGCCGCCCGCAGTGTTTTACCAGCATGATATTCTTCTTTAAATCTTTCAAAAATCAATACATTGGCATCTACCGCCATACCAATGGACAAAATGACCCCTGCAATACCAGGCAATGTTAATGTAGCATTAAGCATTTTTAAACCAAACAATAACAACATTACATAGATTATTAAGGCTACTGTTGCTACAAAACCTGATAAACGATAAAAAACTAACATAAACACAGTAATAGCTCCAATACCAATGGCAAAGGCAACCTTACTTTTATCTTTTGAATCTTGGCCAAGTGTTGGACCTACTGTTCTCATTTCCATAACATCTACTTTTACTGGTAATGAACCAGATCGTAGCAAGATAGCTAAATTTTGTGCTTCCTCTATTGTCTTGCTGCCAGTAATAATAGCCTTACCACTCGGAATAGGCTCATTTACTACTGGATTAGTCAAAACTTTCTTGTCCAACAAAATACTAATATGTTTACCTACATTTTTAGTTGTTAAGTCTGCGAAAATTTTCGTACCATCTTCAGAAAACTCCAAAGCGACTACATTATTTTTATTTTGGCCAATTTCGGCTTTAGCATCCTTTAAATCCTTACCTGTCATAACAGTAGTGCCGCTTTCATCCTGAAATTCTAGCAACGCTGTTTTACCTAACAATTCAATTGCCTTTTCAGGCTCTTTAATACCAGGTAACTCAACAATAATTCGTCTTTCACCCTGACGTTGAATAATAGGTTCCGTTAAACCGATTTCATTAACACGTTTCTCTATAATCTTAACTACCCGCTGCACAGCATCCTCATCCACTTTTGCCTCTGGTGTATCCACAGCTTCAAGCACCACATGAGTACCGCCTTGCAAATCCAAACCTTGTTTAATTGAAGTAGCTAACGGTAACATATAATAGCCAGAAGCTACTAATACCACAAAAACTACCGCCAAAAATTTAGTTAAGTTCCCCCATCTCAAAGATTTCTCCCCCATTCCCTTCTTATCTTTTTTTGAATTTATGTGTAAATACTACAACTTCTACCAGTTTACAATATTGCGGTAGAACCTATTTTTTCCACAAATTTAATTATATCCGTTAGCTTATAATAATGTCAATGCAACACCAACGAATGTCATTATAATAACTGATTATTATTAATAACTAAACTAAATTGGCAATCTAAAAAATCTGCTGCTCGCCTTGACATAATCATACGCGCTAAAAAAATTTCAAAATACTCCATTACTGGACAAATTTTGGTATCAATGGTCAGTTCCAAAGCAATTTTTCGTAATTGTTTATCAATGACCAGCTTGCTATTATTAGCAGCATAATTTACTCTATCATGTATTTCAAATTTGGCGAAGTCTTTATTTGTTACTCTACTGCGATGAACGTCTGATTTATCTGCCAAAATTAAAGCAGCTGCAACGGGATTAATCGCATTACCACGCTCTTCTTCATGATTCCCAATTGCTGACGTTACCAATGCAATTTCTTCAGGCGACATACCAAGTCTGGATAAAACATTGTAGGCCATTACAGCGCCAGTGCCGCCATGATTATATCGATTGATCATATTGCCAATATCATGGATATAACCCGCAATTGCAGCCAATTGACATTCTCGTTCCGAGTATTCCAAATCCTTTAATACATGATAGGCGCGGTCTGCTATGATTGAAGCATGGCGTTTACCATGTTCAGTAAAACCAAGACGACCAAGGTATTCAGTACTGCAAGCAAGGTAGACAGTAATTTCATGATCATTCTTTAAATCTTCAATCGTAATCTTGGACATGTTTATTCCTCCCAATATACTCTAGTACTTTTCGAACAACATCCTCTTTGCTCAAATCATCCGTTTGGAGATATAAATCAGCATGCTCACAAGCATCAACTAATCGTTCATGCTGTACAGCAAGTCTTTCCTGCCCCCACGGCACTATACGCCGCTGACGAATTGTCACTAATTTTGCATCCAAAACCACTAGTATATCAGGCTTCTTACTATTCCATAGACTTCTAATCGTAGAGTGTTCCTGAGCAACATTATAGGCATCAATACCTAATTTCTGCAATTCTTTAACTAATGTCGTCTTACCTGAAACACAAACACCAGCCACTACAACTCGCATTTATATCACCACACTAACAAGGAAAAGATACACTCATCTTTTGTATATTATGCACTCTTTCCTTATCTGATATGCCCATGACTACTACAGTCATATCATCTCCTGGTCGATAATCATCTAATGTTAAAGCATATTCTAGAATACTCTCCGCAATAAAGGTTGCATCTTCGGCATGGTTTTCGGAAATTATTTTTTCAATCATACCAAAGTTCATAACTTTACCACGTTTACGTCCTGCCGCTTGAATACCATCAGTGTAAGATACTAAAAGCATGCCCATTTCGAGCGGTATCTGATACATTAAAGGTTTCATGCGCTTATGTACACCAATGGAACTAATTTCTTCATCATAAACATCCATACCAAATTGATGTTTGACGATTACTGGACAGTTTGAATTACGACTAAATACCACTGTTTGCGTATCCAAATCTGCAGAAAGTAAGGTAAGAGTAGAAGAAACTTTACCATCTTTGATTGCATACAGATAATCATGTACGGCTCTAGCAACAGCTCCATCCCTTGCACCATCAGCAATTAATGCCGCAGCCTTATTAATCACCAAACTGCTCGTAATCTTAGCTGCTTTGCCGCTACCCTGTCCATCAGCCAAAATGGCAGAAATACCACCACGTGGTCGTTCTGCCACCTCTACACTATCACCGCATTCCTCTACGGCATATTTTTTCATCTTGGCAATACCTATCTTTATTTCCATAATTCATTCACCCTGCACAGAATCTAATATAAAAATTATCTAATTTATTAAATTATAAATTGCCTCTTTCACATTTTATAATTCTATCTTCATTTAATAAATAATGCATTGGAACGTCATATTCGGTATGGGGAAGCTTTTTTGTAACATGCGACGACCATACTGCACCAATTAATATTGCTTGTGGAGCTCGGGGAAGAAATCGATCATAATAACCTGCCCCCATTCCCAATCGATTACCTGAGTAATCATATGCGACTCCTGGCACAATAATTAAATCAATCACACTTGGATCAACTATTTTTAGGGTAGTAGGGTTAGGTACCAATAAATTAAATCTTCCTCGTACTAACTCATTTAGATTACTGATAGTCGCAGCATCCATGACACCAAATTCTCGCCGCATATGCGGCACACAAACTTTTTTACCCTGTAACCAGGCATCCTCAATAACCTTCAACATTTGCGGTTCATCTGCCATGGACAAAAATACCATTATAACTTGTGCCTGTTGATAATATGGCCAAACAAACAGTTGTTTCGCCATATTGTCACTTTGGGCAGCAATAACGTCTTTGTCTAAGTTACTTCTTTTTAGAAGTAACTTAGCACGTAACTTTTCTTTTTCATTATTGCACTCTTTCACAAATATATCCTGCCTTTATTATTCCCTATTAATAGATGGAATAAAAAATGCATATCATATGTTTATGCATTTTTAGGATCATTTTGGTAAGATTGAATAGAAGTACGTAAGAAGTCTATTTCAATTTTATCTGATACTTTTAATGTAACTTTTTTAGCATCCAATGCTGTAATTGTTCCAAACATGCCACCTGCGGCAATTACACGATCGCCTTTTTTTAAATTACTTAGCATGTCAGCACGACGTTGTTGTTCCTTCTTCTGTGGACGATACAATATAAAATAAAAAACTAAGGCCATCAGAACGATCGGGCCATAGGCCGCTAGTGTCTGCATCATTTCTTGTGAAATTTCTGGCATTACAAATTCACCCCCCATTTTTATACTCACTTAACAGTATATTCCACACATAAAACGCAAATCCTCTTAGCGTAAGTTATATTGTGCTAAAAACTCTCCTCGAAATTCAACAAAATTATCTTCTATAATTGCTTTACGCATTTCTTTCATAAACTGCAATAGAAAATGTAGGTTATGTATTGTAGTTAAGCGCAATCCAAAGATCTCATCGGTTTTAAATAAATGACGAATATAAGCTCTTGAAAAATTTTGACAAGTATAACATCCACATTTTTCATCAAGAGGCCTAAAGTCTTTCGCATATTCTGCATTTTTAACAACAAGTCGTCCCCAACTAGTCATAACAGTACCATTGCGCGCCACACGCGTAGGAAAAACACAATCAAACATATCAATACCATGCATAACGCCCTCTACTAGGCAGTCTGGGGTACCGACTCCCATTAAATAACGTGGTTTCCCTTCTGGTAACAAGGGTACAGTATGTTCTAACATTTCATACATTAATGGTTTAGGCTCGCCAACGCTCAAGCCACCTACTGCATAACCAGGAAAGTCTAAAGAAACTAAATCTTTGGCGCTCATAGTTCTTAAATCTTTATACATACCGCCTTGCACAATTCCGAACAATGCTTGATCGGTTCTTTTATGGGCCTCTTTACAACGCTCGGCCCAACGAGTAGTTCGTTCCGTAGACTTTCGTGCATAATCATGATCAGCAGGATAAGGTACGCATTCATCAAATGCCATAATAATATCTGAACCTAATGCCATTTGTATTTCTGTCGCTTTTTCGGGCGAAAGAAAATGTTTTGACCCGTCAATGTGAGAACGAAAAGTGACTCCCTCCTCAGTAATTTTGCGTAGGTCACCTAAGCTGAAGACTTGGAAGCCACCACTATCAGTAAGAATTCCTCTATCCCAGTTCATAAATTTATGCAGACCACCAGCTTCTTTAACTAATTCATGACCTGGGCGCAGGTACAAATGGTAGGTATTACTTAAAATAATCCCGGCTCCCATATCCTTAAGTTCTTCAGGAGATATTGCTTTTACAGTTGCTTGTGTACCAACGGGCATAAATATAGGTGTATCAAAGGTACCATGCGGCGTATGTAATCGCCCCGCTCGCGCCCCTGTTTTCGAACATTTTTTAACTAATTCATAAGTAACTGACATGTTTTCCTCCCTAGATTAGCAAAATTGATTTTTATATTTCATATAATTAGCATGGCATCCCCAAAACTAAAGAACTTATATCTTTGATCAACGGCTTCTTTGTATGCTTTAAAAACATTTTCCTTTCCAGCTAAGGCACTAATTAACATCAATAAAGTAGACTTTGGCAAATGAAAGTTTGTCACTGCCGCATCTACCATCTTAAAGTTATACCCTGGATAAATAAATATTTCTGTCCAACCACTTTTCGCTTCTAAAATACCATTCACTGTAGCAGTTTCCAACGTCCTAATAGCCGTAGTACCTACTGCTATAATTCTTCCCCCCTGCTTCTTGGTATTATTAATAAGCTGAGCCGCCTCAGTTGATACAGAATAATATTCTCTATGCATAACATGATTTGTTATATCATCCGTGTTTACTGGGCGAAAGGTGCCTAATCCTACATGCAAAGTAACAAAGGCTAATTGTACGCCCAAATCTTCTATACGCTTCATCAGCTCAGTAGTAAAATGCAAGCCAGCTGTAGGCGCAGCTGCTGACCCTCGCTCACGTGCATAAACAGTTTGATACCTTTCTTTATCTGCTAGTTGCTCTGTAATATATGGAGGCAAAGGGGTTTGTCCCAATTCATCCAATATTTCTTCAAATATACCTTTAAAAATAAAACGGACAACACGTCCTCCAAAATCGGTAGATTCCAATATTTCACATGATAATGAATCACTAAATATAATGATGGCACCAGGTCTCGCCTTCTTACCTGGTTTAACCAAGGCCTCCCATTCATTTCCCGATTTATTATTTAGTAAAAAGATCTCTACCTTTCCACCTGTTTCCGCCTTCGTACCAATCAATCTTGCTGGAATTACTTTTGTATCATTAAAAACTAAAGTATCACCAGCTTTCAAATATTGGGGTAAATCGAAAAAGTGCTGATGTGATATAGCACCTGTATTTTTTTCTAAAACTAATAGGCGTGAATGATCACGCGGCTCACAAGGATGTTGAGCAATTAATTCCTCTGGTAAAAAATAATCAAACTCTGATAACAACATTCATGAAACTCCTTTAGAATACTTTTTTTATCTCAACGCCCTGATAATAGTGTTTCAAGATCTCTTTAAAATATGTAGCATCTTGTTGGGGACCTTTCTCAGCCATTGCTTTAGCTCCCCATTGGGATAAGCCAATTCCATGCCCCCAGCCAAAACCAGTAATAACAATTATTTCATTAGGATTTCCACTAATGCGACGTAGATCTTCTTTATCTGTAACGTAACCTTTCTCATTTGTTGGTGGTAAGTTTATTTCTACCTTTTTGCTACTTTGATTACCTACGTTATCAGCAATTTGAAATTCTATACTTTTCTGAACAGGTACCATAAAACGAATATCAAACAAAGTACTGTTTAAAGATAATATTTTTCGTAGTTTTTCACCGGTTAACTCAATACTCCCCGTAGTTCCAATAACTTCTATAACTTTTACTCTCCCAGACACACCACGATCTTTTATCTTCATGGGTTGATTAGTAAAAGGTGAAATTCCAATCGCTTTTATTTTCCCGATATTGTACCCACTTCGAGAAATTGCTTCTTCTAATTCATTAGGGGTCAGTTGCTTTTCCCAACTATATTGAGGAGACTTTTGGTCATAATCAACCACTCCGCGTAAATAAGGCAGATAGGTCCCCCAAACATTTTCACTATTCTCCGTATATCCGCCTGAGCTGCTGTGAAAAAAAGCAGCAATAGGATTCCCCTTGTACAAAATGACTTGTCCAGTAGTTGCATCAACAGCTTTAATTCCCGTTAGCGCTTCACTATCTTTCCCACCATAAACTTGACAGTCAGTGGTAGCACAAACATCATAACCATCACGTTGATGTTTATTCATATTGTATAAAGCATAAGTACGAGCTGCAACCGCCTGCGCCTTAATAGCCTCTATAGGCCAATTGGGGGAAATTTCTTTGGCAATAACGCCATATAGATATTGTTCAATCGGCAATGTATTTACAACTGTCAATCCAGTATTACCATTTGTAATATGAATATCAATAGTACCACGATACTTCTTTTTATTTACCTCAATTGAGTGATCTTTATCATTTATAATTTTCATAATGCTTAACTTAGTAGCATCCACACGCTTGCCATTCAGTGTAATTTCATTTTCTTTAAATGCAATGACTGCTTTTTCATTCATTGCAAATTTCCCTAATGATTGACCGTTGTCCGTATTCGTTACTTCAAAATCAACATCGGCTGAAATTAATAAATTACGTTGACTTGACCAAATTCCGACTCGAATATTATTTTCTGAGGCATAGCCATACACAGGCATCAGAAAAAAAATCATTGTTAAAAGCAATGTCACTAAAATAGTAGAGAATTTGTAATTCAAAATAATACTCCTTTCAGTAGTAAGGCTTATAATAAATTACCTTGCTCGTCCACCTTGTATAAAATACCTAAATGTTCATAGGCTTTTTGTGTGGCTACTCTCCCCCGAGGAGTACGTTGTAGAAATCCCATTTGCAGTAAAAAAGGTTCATACACATCTTCAATAGTTTCGTTCTCCTCACTAATAATAGCTGCTAAAGTATCAAGACCTACAGGGCCGCCTTTAAAGTTTTGTATTATAGCTAACAGCATATTACGGTCTGTCTTATCAAGACCGCATTTATCTACTTCTAACATAGCGAGCGCCTTATCAGCTGTAACATCAGTAATAATACCATTACCAGCAATTTGTGCGTAATCTCTTACTCTTTTTAATAAACGATTCGCGATTCGAGGTGTTCCCCGCGATCTTTTAGCAATTTCAAGAGCCCCACCGTCTTCAATTTCAACATTCAATACTTCTGCCGTTCGATTTACAATGTACTTTAAGTCTTCAGTGGTATAGTATTCTAGACGGCAAATTACACCGAATCTATCCCTAAGAGGCGAAGCCAGTGCTCCTGCCCTAGTTGTAGCTCCTATTAAAGTAAATGGTGCTAAGTCTAGTCGGATCGATCTTGCACTAGGACCTTTTCCAATAATAATATCTAATGCATAGTCTTCCATGGCAGAGTACAAGATCTCTTCAACATGTCTTGAAAGACGATGAATTTCATCAATAAACAATACATCATTTTCCCCTAAATTAGTGAGCAAAGCTGCTAAATCTCCTGCTCGTTCAATCGCGGGGCCCGATGTCACTCGAAAGTTAACACCTAACTCATTTGCAATAATACCTGCTAATGTCGTTTTTCCTAGACCAGGAGGCCCATAGAGTAATACATGATCTAAAGCTTCTTCACGCGAAAGAGCTGCCTGAACAAATATCGATAGATTATTTTTAACTTTATCCTGACCTATGTATTCATTTAGACGACGTGGTCTTAAGCTATACTCCCACGTATCACTATCCTGTTCACTGCCGGCGACAATTCGTTCCTCCACAATTACCGATTACCTCCCATGAATTCCCTTAGTGCCAATTTTAACAAATCTTCTACAGATTGTCCTTTTTTTCCGATCTTCTTGATAATAGGCAGTATTTCCCCCTGACTATATCCCAAAGCTAATAATGCCTGCAGAACTTCATCAATAGCATCAGTAGGCAAGGCAGTTGCACTAGAAACATGCTCCTCAATAAGATCCTCCTCAGTAATAATACCAATCTTATCTTTTAGTTCTAGAATTATTCTTTCTGCTGTCTTTTTACCGATACCAGGAAGTTTTGTTAATATCCCAATATTCTTTTGACTAATCGCAATACGGAACTGCTGTGGATCAATTGCAGATAAAATTCCCATAGCAACTTTGGGGCCAATCCCTGTGATTGACATCAATTGCAAAAATAAATTATATTCATCTTGCGTATAAAACCCATACAGTAGTAAAGCATCTTCCCTCACGTACATATAAGTAAACAAAGAAACTGCTGCACCAATGGAAATTTTCTGACGAGTAGACTGTGCTATAAAAATTCGATACCCAATGCCTTGGACATCAACGAAACAATGGTCTATTGCTAAATGTGATACTGTCCCACGTACATACCCAATCATATTTTATTTCCCCATACTTTATTTTCTGCGTTTGATTTTATACCTAATCTTGATTTCAAAAATGCACGACTAGTCCGTTTACTTTGGTCTAGTATATTACTACAAACTAATTCCTGCCTCATATTACTACAATGTGTTGTACAAATCGCAACTGCTAAAGCATCTGCCACATCATCAGGATGTGGCTTAGAAGGCAAATTTAATAACCGTTGAGTCATATAGATTACTTGTTCTTTCTCAGCTTTTCCGTACCCGACAACTGCCTGTTTTACTTGCAAAGGCGTAAATTCTACCAACTTAACAGCATTTTGAGCCGCCGCAAGTAAAATCACACCTCGAGCTTGTGCAACCGTCATCGCAGTTCGTACATTTTTATTGAAAAAAAGCATTTCAACACCCATTACATCAGGCTTATATTTCTTTATAAGTGCATCAATTTCACGATGAATAATCACTAAGCGTTGCTCTACACTGAGCTTAGAGCTTGTCTCAATAGCTCCATAATCTAATGCCTTAAGATGACTTCCTTCTAAACTTACTACTCCATAACCACAAATCGCCGTACCTGGATCAATTCCTAACGCTAACATAAAAATAGCCTCCCTTGTCAACTTTTACTATTTCGACGACTGTACTTACGATTCCTTTTTTGCTAATAAAATAAGAAAAGACTTGGCGTGTGCCAAGTCTCTAAATAGAAGTAGAAGCCTTAGTCATTCTCTCTAAAATCAAGATATAATAATAATTACTCTTATCTTGACTGCATTCCTTCCAAAGTTCGCAATAGTTCCTCTTTCGATTGAACAACCATACCATGTTGCAAATCTTCAACATCTTGCGGCATTAGCTTATTAACCTGGATGGAAGTAGTTTCTTTGACAATCGGTTTATAACCCGGTTTTCCATAAAAAACAGCTACATGTCCATCATGTACACCAATAAAAACATTATTCGCATGTTCACGGCAATAACTGTCAACCTTAAGTGTCATATTTACTTCATTCGTATCAAATTTATCAATTTCCCAACCTTGATAAACCTTCTTTAATTGATAGATATTGAGTCCCACTAGATTTTCAGTAGGCTTAGTTTGCAAAATCTCCTCATCATTACACTTTAGATAAGTAATTTTTTGCACTATATCTGTATCAGCATTTATTTTAATTTTACTATCTTGTTTACTAACCTCAGTTTCTTGAGGGATAATTAGATTGTCCTTGTCCAAAAAGGACAAATAACTAACATAATATACTGATATTCCTATTGCTAAAAGTAAACTCGCACATAGTAAGGCATACCTTTTATTAAACTTCTTAAATGATAGCAATGAAAGCAACTCCTCATCTTCCTATTGCCAACATTATTGCCCGAAATCAAATAAACTATACATCCCTACTATCGGTATTTTTTTAATTACATTAAATCTTCTGGAATGTCAAAATTCGCATATACTTCTTGTACATCATCATGTTCTTCCAGTGCATCCATTAATTTCATCATCTTAGTGGCATCATCACCAGCCAATTCCATGGTAGTCTCAGGTATCATCGTTACTTCAGCAACTGATACCTTTATATTATTTTTCTCAAGAGTCTCTTGAAGTTGGTAAAAAAGGGTTGGAGCAATTGTAATCTCAAATTCATTTTCTTCAACTTTAAAGTCATCTGCGCCAGCCTCAAGTGATAGCATCATCAGTTCTTCTTCATCAACGCCTGTTTCTTTTTCAACAACAAATAATCCTTTTTTATTAAATATCCAAGAAACGCAACCAGATTCCCCTAAGTTACCACCATACTTTGAAAATAAGTGGCGAACATCTGCGGCTGTTCGGTTACGATTATCGGTCATAACTTCTACCATTACAGCAACACCAGCGGGACCGTATCCTTCGTAAACTAGCTCTTCATAATTACTTCCATCTAAAGATCCCAATCCCTTTTGAATCGCACGTTGAATATTATCCTTTGGAATATTATTTTCTTTCGCTTTTTGTAATGCTAATTTCAACCGCATATTACCAGTAGGATCAGCTCCACCCAACCGTGCCGCTACAGTAAGCTCCCGGCCAATTTTAGTAGTAACTTTACCACGTATTGCATCCATTTTACCTTTTTTATGTTTAATATTAGCCCATTTTGAGTGTCCTGACATATATTCTTTTCTCCCCTCAACCAATATGAATCAGAAATAATTTTAGCACAAGTATACACTTTTAGTAAAGTATCTACATCAGAATAAAATTAGGGGTCATAAAGAATTTCAACGCCATGAATCTTGTCTACTCATTAAGAATAAGAAACGTTAAATAGGCGAACAAGAAGAAAATAACGCTGAGGGTTTCACTTACTGCTTTTTATGCCAATGTATATCCTTTTTACTATCATTAATTGCTTTTTGATTTTCTACTGCATTTACCATACTTGATGAAGCAGCAAAATTATCAACCGCTTTTGTACTAACACGCGTATCAATTAAAATTCCTGGTCCACCAACACATCCACCATTACATGCCATCCCCTCAAAGAAGTTAGCATCGATCTTGCCAGCTTTCATCTGCAATAAGGCTACTTTACAATTTTGTAATCCTTCCGCTCTATGAGGCTTTACCTGTAAATCAGGAGCTAGTTTTTCTGCCGCGTCAATTACAGCCTGCACTACGCCTCCAGCTCTTGCAAACGCATTACCATCGCGAGAAGCCGTTGTTGCAAACTCAGTTTCAATCATATCAGCAGGTGAAATACCATAACCAGCAAACAAAGCTTCTGTTTCTTCAAAAGTAAGGACAAAATCGATAATATCAGGATATTGCCGCGCTTCCACCTTTTTAGCAACACATGGTCCTATAAAGACAACAACTGCTTCAGGATCAGCTTCCTTAATTACCTTACCAGAAGCGACCATTGGCGATACGGTTGTTGATATATGCTCCTTAAGCTGTGGTAAATGATTATTAACCATACCAACAAATGCTGGACAACAAGATGTTGTCATGAATGTTTGCTTTTCTGGCACTGTACTCGCAAATTCTTTTGCCTCCTCTAATGTGACAATATCTGCACCAAAAGAAACTTCCTGAACATCATAGAAACCGATCTTTTTTAATGCATTTATTACTTGAATTGGTTTAACTTTCATGCCAAATTGACTAATAAAAGCAGGTGCCAAGATAGCATATACTCGCTTATTCGCTTTCATTTGCTGAATTAATTGAACAATAAAGCTTTGCTCTGTAATTGCACCAAAAGGACATGCAACTTTACATCCGCCACATTGAACACATTTAGCATAATCAATGACTGCGCGGCGTTCTTTATCTGCTTTAATGGCTCCAATATCACAGGCCCTTTCACAAGGACGTGTAATTTCAACAATGGCCCCGTACATGCAAGATTTCTTGCATAAACCACACTCTACGCATCTTGTTTTATCAATATATGCTTGATTTTGTACAACTGTAATAGCCCTTTTGGGACAACTTGCGATACAGTTATGAGCAACGCAATTACGACAGGCATTTGTTATAAAAAAAGTATCAATAGGGCATTGATCACAAGCTTCCGGCATAATGTTAAGGATTGGCATATCTGCAATTTGACCATTTAGAGCATTTGTAGCAGCTTCAGTAATTCCAATATCAAGTGGCTGCGCCATAATAAACTTTACACGATCCTTAACAATTGCACGTTCTTTATGAACACAACAACGATATCTTGGACCATCCTCAGTAACAATACCGTCCAAAATATCTACAATATTATGTTTATCTAATTCCCCAGCAAATGTGAGTTTAGCAATTTCCGATAATACTTTACGTCTTATTTTTACGACTTCAGTTTCTTTTAACATATATAACTCCTCCAATCGAGACTATTTCTTATAATAGTATAAATAATCACTTGATAAATGTCTATAATACTTTGTATATTGTATACATTATTTTTACGTTTATTAAGTTTTATTATTAAATAAAGTATTTATCAAACTAAAAAATTCTCCATCCCTAAAATAAAAACGTCATTCACAGTAATGAATGACGTTTTTATGAAAATGGCTCCTGAAGTAGGACTCGAACCTACGACCGATCGGTTAACAGCCGATTGCTCTACC
>NZ_BSVC01000016.1 GCF_030269905.1 Pelosinus sp. IPA-1
GCCGACCAATACCGAACCCTATTAAGATCCGGCACCAGTCTTGGCTCAACCATTACGAACCCTCTACAATAAATAGTATGGCTTAAAACAGAAAACGAATACCTGGAAATGA
Organism: Pelosinus sp. IPA-1; assembly: GCF_030269905.1. Taxonomy (NCBI): domain Bacteria; kingdom Bacillati; phylum Bacillota; class Negativicutes; order Selenomonadales; family Sporomusaceae; genus Pelosinus; species Pelosinus sp. IPA-1. Next base: position 113 of record NZ_BSVC01000016.1, read on the forward strand.
TCACCTTAAAAAAAGACAATCAGGACTTCGCTGAAGTATTGACTGTCTTTTTTTAGCTCTAAGTTTAACTAGAATGGATTTTATTTGTTACAGGTTACATTATAATTATTTTCAGTAACCTATTCTTTTCCGCTGATTTAACTGTTCTTTCGTTCTTGCTGAAAAAATGATTTATGTTTAATCAGAAAATTGCGATAAATTAATCACAAAGTTCATTTTTCACGATAGTTATAGATGTTTTTGGGATTGTTCAATAGAAACGGTTTAGATATAATTTGAGTAAATAAAGCTTGAATGGAGGTAATCTAATGAGAAAACTGGTGTCTTTGGTATTTATTGTACTTCTTTCCTGTCTAATTCTTGTTGGTTGCGGTGGTGGCAATACGAAAGCAACTACGGAAAAATCTGCGGCAGAAAAAACAGATAAACTCGTTATTTATTGTCCTCATCCGTTAACGTTTATCAATCCATTAGTAAGTGAGTTTGAAAAACAAAGCGGCATAAAAGTAGAAGTTGTGGCGGCTGGTAGTGGTGAATTATTAAAACGGGTAGAATCGGAAAAAGCAAATCCGTTAGGTGATATTTTCTGGGGTGGATCTCTTGGTACAATGAAACCGAAAGCAAATTTATTTGAGACATATACTTCCGCTAATGAAGATAAGGTACAACAGGCATTTAAGAATACGGAAGGTACTTTAACTCGGTTTACGGATATTCCAAGTGTGATTATGGTAAATACAAATTTAATTGGCGATATAAAGGTTGAAGGTTATGAGGACTTACTAAATCCGAAATTGAAAGGGAAAATTGCATTTTGTGATCCAGCGAAATCATCCTCATCCTATGAACATTTAATCAATATGCTCTATGCGATGGGGAAAGGTGACCCTGAAAAAGGCTGGGATTATGTAAAAGCACTTTGTGCAAATCTAAATGGTAAATTACTTAGTGGTTCTTCGGCTGTTTATAAAGGAGTAGCTGATGGTGAATATGCTGTCGGTTGTACCTTTGAGGAAGGTGGTGCACAATATGTTGCCGATGGTGCTCCAGTAAAGCTGGTTTATATGAAAGAAGGCGTTATTTCTAAACCAGATGGTGTTTACATCATAAAAAATGCTAAAAATATGGAAAATGCAAAGAAATTTATTGATTTTATTACAAGTAAAGATGCGCAGACCATTATCGTACAACAGTTACATAGACGTTCGGTCCGTACTGATGTTGAACCTCCAAAAGGCTTAATTGAAAAAACTAAAATCAATATTATAAATGATGATGAAAAAGTTGTTGTAGCAAATCAAAGACAATGGCTGGATAAATTTAAAGACATATTTACCAGCGTTAACTGATCTTTTCATTATTTAATACAGCCCACACAATTAATTTGATGTGGGCTGTATTTATACAAAATTGTTAGAAGTTTGAACGGAGGTTTACATATGAGTGTCGCAATTCACATCGACCATGTAATCAAAAGATATGACCAAGTAACGATTATCCCCGATTTATCAGCACATATAAAAAATGGTGAGTTCTTCACTTTACTGGGGCCATCGGGTTGTGGTAAGACGACTTTACTGAGAATGATTGCAGGTTTTAATAGTATTGAAGGCGGAAAAATTAAGTTTGATGATTTGCTGATCAACGATATTCCAACACATAAGCGCAATATTGGAATGGTATTTCAAAGTTATGCAATATTTCCTCATTTAACTGTACGAGAAAATGTAGAATATGGTTTGAAGTTACGCGGATTAGAAAAGGAAAAAATGAAAAAGAAAGTTGATAATATTTTAAAGGTAGTAAAAATAGAAGAATATCAAGACCGCTTACCGGAACGACTTTCTGGGGGGCAACAACAGCGTGTTGCATTAGCAAGAGCAATCGTAATTCATCCAAGTGTACTCTTAATGGATGAACCCCTTTCCAATTTAGATGCAAAACTTCGAGTGGAAATGCGGAGTGCAATTCGCGATGTACAAAACCAAGTGGGAATTACCACTGTCTATGTAACTCATGATCAAGAAGAAGCATTAGCGATTTCAGATAGAATCGCAGTTATGCAAACCGGTGTAATCCAGCAAATTGGCAAACCCCAATCAATTTATACACGACCTTATAATGTATTTGTATCTACATTTATCGGACATTCTAATTTATTTATAGGCAAAATAAAAGTGGATGCAATAAAAACATTTGTTGTATTTGGAGATGGTTATCAAATACAAATGGATAACCTAGGCTCGGTAGAAGATGGGCAAGATGTTATTATTGCTGTTAGGCCAGAAGAATTTTCTGTACAGGAAGATGGCATACAATGTAATATTAGTTCTCGGGTATTTCTGGGGAAATACGTAAATTATACTCTTACGTTTCCTCCTGAAATGTTAATTCCCAATCAATCATCAATTGAATTTTCGCAAGATTTAGGGCATGCGGAAAGGATCTTTGAGGTTGGTGATAGCATTACTCTTCGCCCGAATAAAGCAAAAATTAATGTTTTTACAGCAGATCAAACGATGAATTTAATTGAGGATGTGAAGCAGTATGAATAAAAAACTGCTTAGATGGGATTTTTGGACATCGGTAACTATTTTATCTGTTGTTATATTTGCACTATTTTTAATTTATCCTTTATTCTCTTTGTTTATTAGTAGTTTTCAAGATCCAGTTACAGGGTCTTTTACAATGGAGAATTTCGCTAAATTTTTCAGAAAAAAATATTACTATCAGTCATTGATCAACAGTATGTGGGTTACTACTTGTGTTACCATACTTTCCATTATAATTGGAATGACCCTTGCCTATTTTATGACGGCGTTCAAGGTGAAAGGTAAGTGGCTCGTTGAAGTATTTGTGATTATTTCCATGTTGTCACCACCCTTTATAGGTGCTTATTCTTGGGTTTTATTAGGTGGGCGAAGCGGAATACTTACTCAGTTTTTCTCCGAATTATTTCAAATGGAATGGCCATCTATTTATGGGTTTAGTGGTATACTCTTGGTACTTACATTAAAACTTTACCCTTTTATTTATTTGTATGTTTCGGGTGCGCTAAAAAAGATTGATGCATCCCTAATTGAGGCGGCAGAAAGTCTAGGATGTAGTGGCATAAAAAAAATAGCAACCGTCATTATGCCGCTGTTGTTACCCACAATGCTTGCTGGTGCGTTGATGGTTTTCATGAATGCATTAGCCGATTTTGGTACACCAATGCTTATTGGTGAGGGATTTAATGTTATGCCTGTTATGATTTATTCTGAGTTTATTAATGAAGTAGGCGGACAGGCCAATTTTGCTGCAGCCATGGCAACATTAATGGTTATTCTTACTTCAATCATTTTCTTATTGCAAAAATACGTTGTCAATCGAAAATCGTTTACAATGAGCTCTCTTAGACCTATGCAGGCGAAACAATTGCCAGGATTAAAAAATATTGTTATGCATATAGGCATTTATTTATTAGTGTTTGTATCGATGATTCCACAATTTACTGTCATGTATACGTCATTTTTAAAAACAAACGGACAAATTTTTGTGCCAGGTTTTTCTTTAAATAGTTATGTTACCGTTTTTAAGAATTTGACTTTAGCAATTACCAATACTTATGTTTATTCCTTTATTGCAATTTTGATCATTGTCATACTTGGTATGCTTGTAGCTTATATTACGACACGGAGAAAAAGCTGGCTTACAGATATTATTGATACAATGACCATGTTTCCTTACATTATTCCTGGGTCAGTGCTTGGGATAACCTTACTTCTGGCATTTAATGAAGATCCGTTGATCTTATCTGGTACAGCAATGATTATTATTGTTTCTTTAGTAATTCGGCGTTTACCATATACCTTGCGTTCAAGCTCAGCAATTTTGTATCAAATCAGCCCCAGTGTTGAAGAGGCATCGATTAGCCTTGGTGCGTCACCACTGCGGACTTTCTTTAAAATAACGGCGGTAATGATGATACCGGGTGTATTATCGGGAGCCATCCTAAGTTGGATTACTTGTATTAATGAATTGAGTTCATCGGTAATTTTGTACACTGGTGGAACAAAAACAATGTCAGTTGCCATTTATACAGAAGTAATTCGTGCAAGCTATGGTACTGCGGCGGCACTTTCTACAATATTGACGCTGACAACAGTTTTTGCATTGCTTTTATTTTTTAAGGTTTCCGGCAGTAAGGATATTAGTTTATAATGGAGTAAGAGACACTGTCATTGCAGTAGTTAGCAAAATCGGGGTGAGAATATGAGTGTAAAAGTTAACCAATTAAAGGATGAGCTACGGAGAACTTTTACCCTATATGCACTTATCCCGACTTTTATTATTGCCATTTTTGTTTTTGTACTTGGCTTTGCTTATTGGAATATCAATGTACTTGAACGCAATCAAAGTAAGCTCAATGTTGCTTGCGAAATGATGAGTACAATTATTTCTGGTTATATGGAAAAAGCTAACGACATTGCAGCAACTTGTGATATTAATAAGTTGCATGATAATAAAAATGCAAGGGTAGAAATGTATGAAAAGTTTTATCAATCAACGAATAACATAGGTGTACATACCGACTTTTATCTTTATGATGAGGGGATGAATCGGTTAATCTCTAATCAAAAACAGGATCCGGAATTTGTTGAACTTGCAAGAAGTGCAAATTGGGGGATTATAGGGCAAATCCAAAGAAGGCCGTCAGTTCCAATTTTTACTTTCGTTCGTTCTATTGCTAGTTTCGGTCCGCAAATGGATCTCGTTATTGGCAAAGCAATACTCGAAAAAGGTAAAATCTCTGGTTATGTACTGTTTGTTGTGCCGGCAGCACAACTAGTAAGCGCCGTGGCAAACCCCTATGTCCATATTATTGTAAAAGACGGTTATGATTATATGCCAATTTGTACAGATGAGTTTTTTTATACTGCAATGAATAAAATGAAAATAGAGTTTAAAAATGCAGATGGTTATTTTTCATTGGCAGATAGGAAGTATTATATTAGCAGAAGAGAAATTCTAAATGGTGAGTTAACAGTATTTTCATTGACTTCTGTTGGTGGTATTATCAATCAATTGACGAATGCATTGATGATTCTTATTGGCGTATTATTCATATTATCCCTGTCCATCGTAATCAGTGTGAAAAAGCAAGCTGAGGAAAAGACAAAAATGATCGATCAACTTGTCGAGGCATTTTCAGCTGTGAAAGATGGTAATCTTGATATGCGTCTAACTATTAATACGAATAACGAGTTTCAAATTATCGGTGAAGCTTATAATATAATGCTTTCCAGCTTAAAAGAGCTCATGCAAACCAACCATGAAAAGGCCAGGGCAACGGTTATTTCAGAGATTAAACAGCTTGAGTCCCAATTTAATCCTCACTTTTTATTTAATACCTTAGAAAATGTAAAATTCATGATTAAATTAGATCCTGTTGCAGCCAATAAAATGATTGTATCCTTATCTAATTTACTGCGCTACAGCATCAATAACAATAGCAGTGAAGTTACAATCAAAGAGGATATGGAATACACGCAAAATTATCTCGATATTCAGAAATATCGATTTGGTCAGCGTCTAAATTATATTCTTGATATACCAGAAGAAATTAATAATTGTATTATTCCTAAGCTAATTATTCAACCCATTATTGAAAATGCTGTAAAATATGGTTTTCGTGCCTGTCATCATATGCTTGTAGAAATTAAAATTAGCATTACCCTGAATCAGCTTGCAATTATTATTGCTAATAATGGTACGGAAATTGATGAGCAATCTCTTTATGAAATTCGCGAAATGCTATCATCTACGTCAAATTGCTCACAACATACAGGACTTTATAATGTCAATCGACGGATTCAGTTGATGTATGGTGAGTCTTATGGATTGGAAATTATGAGTAAGCGTCATGAAGGGACTACTGTAAAAATTATTTTGCCAATTCATAAGAAACAGTAAAAGGAGTAAAACGATATGCTCAAAGTCTTGATTGTTGAAGATGAAGAAATTATACGCAGAGGACTCGTTTACACCATTGACTGGCTGAGTATGAATTGTACGGTGGTGGGGGCAGCAGAGAATGGCAAAGAAGGACTTGCGATGCTAAAGCGATATGAAACAGATCTAGTTATTGCAGATATTATTATGCCGGAAATGAATGGTATTGAGATGCTTGAAGCAGCACAAAGTCTAGAGATTAAGCCATTTAGAAGTATCATTTTAACGAGCTACTCTAATTTCGACTATGCACGTAAGGCATTGCATCTGCAGGTAGCAGATTATTTGCTTAAACCTGTAGATGAAGACGAACTTAAAAATACAATTAATAGAATAAGGGGAAGTCTGGAAGAAAATAAAGCATACTCGAATATTGTTGCCCTTACCAAAAAGAGAGACATTGGTAAGCTTGTAGATTGGGATGTATATTTGAACAAAGATACCCTGAAAAATAGCTATGTTGCGCAAACCTTATACAAAATTCGGGATCAGTATAATGAAAAAATTAGTATTGAATCGATTGCTGAGGAGTTTGATGTGAGCGCAAGCTATCTAAGTCGTAAGTTTAAAGAAGCAACGGGACAAACTTTTTTAGAATTATTGACACGTTACCGTATTCAGAAAGCTATTGGTTTATTGAAAAAGGGGACTTATCGGGTGTATGAGGTTTCTGATTTGATCGGTTTTAGTGATTATAAGCATTTTTGCGTAGTATTTAAGAAATATACAAAAACATCTCCTACGGAATTTGTTAAACATATCGGCTGTATTATACATAAATAATGAAAGGAGCTTGAGTTGTGAAACCATATCAGGACTTTATCCTTATTACAGATTTAGATGGGACACTTGCAAATAGTGAACATAAAGTTTCACTTAAAAATATGGAGGCAATTGCTCATTTTGTCGCACAAGGCGGATATTTTGCGGTAGCTACTGGACGTACACAAAAAAATGTTGTGCCTTATATAACTGGGCTTGAAATTAATGCACCGTGTATTCTTTATAATGGCGGCGCACTGTTTTCCTGGCAGGAGCAATGCTTTCTTCAAACAAAGCATATTGAAAGCATTGATTTAGCTGATTACCTGAGACAATTAATGGTATTATTTCCACAAATGTGTATTGAAGTTTTTACCGAAGAGCAACTATATGTAATTACTGATCCTAATAATATTGATGAGCATATGGAACGAGAAAAACAAGAGTTCGTTTATGCTAAAATTAGTGATATATTAGAAAAAACTTGGATTAAAGTTATTCTTTGTGACAGTCACGAAAATTTACTTGCTAGCCGAAATTTATTAGCAGTATTTCACCTAGAGAATAAAACAAATAACTTTTTTTCTGCAGTTACCTATTTAGAAATAGTAGGCAAGCATGTTTCTAAAGGAAATATGCTGGGTGAATTGCTGAATATGGAAGAGTTCCGCCTTAAGAAAGTGATTGCAGCAGGTGACTTTCAAAATGATATTGAAATGTTACGGCTTGCTCATTGTGGAGTTGCACCAGCTAATGCACAAGAAGATGTAAAAAGGGTTGCAGATGTTATTGCAGTAAGTAATGATGATGATTTAATGCATGATATCATATATCGTATCGTACCAACACTGTTGTAGAAATGAGACAAATACTGTACCCGAACTCCTGCAGGGCATCCAGCCTTGCAGGAGTTTGTATATAGATGGTAAATTAAGTATAATAACAGATTTTTTTTATCAAAAGGGAATGCGTACTAATTCAAACTTAGAAAAGGATTGTAAAAATGTTGTAGATATATACCTGAAAATATAGAGCTCTAATCAAATCGGTTTTTGATCTGCAAAGAAGGAGTGGTAAATTTGCGTTTACGTATGCCTTGTATTGATCGTGTGGGGTTAGTTCGCGACATTAGTATGATTCTAGAGCAACGTAATATTAATATTGTTACCATCGAAGTAGAGCAGGAAGCTATATTTCTAGAGTGTCAGGCTGTGTCACAAAATAAGGAAGGGGAATTAATTCAGGCATTATGTGGCGTAGCGGGCGTACATAGAGTGGAGAAAACTAGATTTATGCCCTCAAAGGAACGGGCCGAGCAGCTTGATGCGGTATTGACCTCAGTCAACGATGGAATTTTGGTTGTCAATTGTGACGGTGTTATTATCCAATGTAATACCGCAGCAGTCCGAATTTTGAACATGCCAATGGAGCAGATGCTAGGACAAACCTTAGGGGACAATCTCTCATGGAATTTGCTAGTGTCGGAGACATTAGCAACTGGGTGCTCTTATCGGGATCGGGAAATATTTGTTGAATGCATTGGCAGCTATTGCGTAATTAGTACCATTCCTCTGCAAGGGAATAGCAATGAGGTTATTGGGGTTGTAACAGTGCTGCGAGACATTAGAGATGTAAGGAATTTAGTGCAAAAGATGACTGCTTCTCTCCCTGTAGATTTTGGAGATATTGCGTGTATTAGTTCGGTAATGCAAGAATTGATAGCTCAATCTCGCAGGTACGCGTTAAGTGACTCTACCGTGTTAATTCGTGGAGAGACGGGGACAGGCAAGGAACTTTTCGCTAGGGCACTGCATAATGGATCCATGCGAGCTCATGGTACTTTCTTACCGATTAACTGCGCAGCGATTCCGGAGACGTTAATGGAAAGCGAACTCTTTGGGTATGAGGAAGGAGCTTTTACGGGAGCAGTCAAAGGAGGAAAGCCAGGGCTGTTCGAGCTGTCCAATGGTGGCACGCTTTTTCTTGATGAGATAGGAGAAATGTCGGTGCACTTACAGGTTAAACTTCTGCGAGTTCTCCAGGAGCGGCGCGTTAGACGGTTAGGTAGCTCACGAGAACTGGTGGTAGACGTACGGGTTATTACTGCTACCAACCGCAACTTAGAAGATATGGTGGCGCGAGGAACATTTCGGGAAGATTTATATTATCGTTTAAATGTCATTCCCCTTCTCTTGCCGCCACTGCGAGAACGACCAGAGGATATTACGATCCTTGCGGAGTATTTTTTAGGGCGATTTGCGGATAAAATGCGTCGTCCGGTTAATGCCTTTACTACTGGAGCCATGCAATGTTTACAAAGGTACGATTGGCCTGGTAACGTCCGTGAGCTAGAAAATGTTATCGAACGAGCTGTGAATTTGGTAGATGGTCCCCAAATTCGAGCTGAGCATATCTTTTTAGGACGGCGAACGCCAATGAGTGTAAAAAACTCTTCAACAGCACAGTGTGAAAACTATCAGACGATGAAAGAACGTTTGGCTGAGACGGAACGACTTATTTTGAAAGAAACGTTGGAGCGTTATCATTCTTCCAGGCGAGTAGGTACAGTTTTAGATTTATCTCATACGGCAGTATTGAAAAAAATGCGTAAATATGGATTGTTACCAGAATGAAAAATAAAACCATAATTTCTGGAAACTTTTAATGCTACTGGAATCTTTTTTGCAATAAAAAGTTACAGCTGTATACATAAGAGGGAAAAAAGGTGTGCTAATTCAAGCAAAATTACGATTTTGCGAATTGGCACATTTTTTGCATTTATACAAGGTAAGGGGCGAAAGGTAGCTGGCGCCTAAAAGGTGATCTAGATAGTAACAGGTCACTAAAACTATATAATAGTAAGAGGAGAGATCATTATTATGGAGCGTAAGTATATGGCCGAGCCTTTTAAGATTAAAATGGTGGAAACAATTAAAATGACAACACAGGAAGAAAGAGAAGTTGCGATTGAACGTGCAGGCTATAATACCTTTTTACTTAATTCTAAAGAGTGTTATATTGATTTGTTAACAGATAGTGGCACAAATGCGATGAGTGATAATCAATGGGCTGGTATGATGCTCGGTGATGAGGCTTATGCTGGAAGTGTTAACTTTTTTGAATTAGAAAAAACAGTTCAAGAGCTTTATGGATTCAAACATGTTGTTCCTACTCATCAGGGACGTGGTGCGGAAAATATTTTATCTCGAATTGCTATTAAGCCAGGAGATTATGTACCTGGCAATATGTACTTTACTACAACTCGGGCTCACCAAGAAATGAATGGCGCTACATTCGTAGATATTATTGTAGATGCTGCTCATGATTCGGAAAATGAAGAGCCTTTTAAAGGAAATGTTGATCTGAAAAAGCTGCAAGATTTAATTGATCGTGTTGGTGCTGATAAAATTCCGTATATCTGCATAGCAGTGACTGTAAACTTGGCTGGTGGTCAGCCTGTCAGTATGGAAAATGCTCGTGCAGTTAGTAAAATTGCAAGACAACATGGTATTAAAGTTATGTTTGACGCCACTCGCTGTATCGAAAATTCATATTTTATTAAAGAACGAGAAGAAGCCTATAAAGATAAATCGATTGCTGAAATTGTAAAGGAACTATTCAGCTATGGTGATGGCGCTACCATGAGTGGCAAGAAAGATTGTTTGGTAAATATTGGTGGTTTCTTAGCCTTGAATGATGAAGATTTATTTCAAAAGGCAAAACAAATGGTGGTATTATTTGAAGGAATGCCAAGTTATGGCGGATTAGCGGGTCGTGATATGGAAGCTATGGCCCGTGGTATGCGGGAATCTGTTGATTACTACTATATTAAGCATCGTATTGAACAAGTTCGCTATCTTGGCAGTAAGTTAGATGCCGCAGGTGTCCCTATTGTAAAACCAATCGGTGGTCATGCTGTTTTCTTAGATGCCAAACGCTTTTTACCTAATATTCCTCAAGATCAATTTCCTGCTCAAGCACTAGCAGCATCCCTTTATACGATTTCAGGTGTTCGCTCCATGGAGCGTGGTATCGTATCCGCAGGTCGAGATGGAAAAACAGGTAAACATCACTATCCAAAATTAGAATTAGTACGTTTGACGATTCCTCGTCGCGTGTATACTTACGCTCATATGGATGTGGTTGCTGAAGCAGTTATTGATCTATATGAAAATCGGGATAAAATTTGTGGTTTGGAAATGGTTTATGAACCACCAGTATTACGCTTTTTCACTGCACGCTTCAAACCACTTAAGTAAAGAAGGCAGGTCCGAAGACCAAATTTCTCGATAACCGTTTTTAAGCTAACTTAAAAAGTAGCTTAAACATCTTAAAGTAAAATATTAAAGAAGGAATTAGTTAACTGAAAAGATGATTTCTGTGTTAAACAGAAATCATCTTTTTACTTTCTTTGTCTCTTTTGAATACTATAATAAATTTTGCTCGGTTAGCCAAATTTGAAGATAATCAATAAATTTTTTGCCGCAGGCGAAATTGTTTTCAAAGAAGATGCTGCAATTCCAATCCTGCGGAAATGATTTTTTTCTAAATTTATGGCACGAATACTTTGTGAGATATTACATAATAATAGCAAAAAAGTATAGATATTATTACTAGAGCTATCGAGAAATAGTATAATAAGGTATGGGAACTATAAGAAAGGAATACGGACTCTTTTAGATCTGTTTTAAGAGAAAAGGGGTACAGGATGATACGAAAGGCACTAAAGTTATTTACTACACGAAAGGCTATAGTGGGAGCCGCTATTTTGGCTGTAATATTGGCCTTCTGGTTTTTGCCGCCTAGCTTGGTGGTTTTGCCACGAAATGTGGCCCTTACTTTTATGGAGGAACCATCCACAACACAGACGATTACTTGGCAGACAGGGCAATATAGCATTGGTAGTCAGGTAGAGTATGCAAAGGTAGCAGATAATTTACACTCAGTCAGGACGGGTACAACGCAGCAGGTGGCGACTGATCGCGGCTTGATTACGGTTCATTCGGTACAGTTGACTGAACTTGAACCAGCCACTCGTTATCAGTATCGAGTTGGTGATGGATTATTTTGGAGCCCATATCATACCTTTACCACAGCGCCAGCTAAGGTAGAATCCTTTCGTTTTTTGCTGCTTGGCGATTCCCAGGGAGATTCTTATGAGTTATGGAAACGTACTCTAAAGACTGCCTATGAAAGAAATTCGGATGTTGCCTTCATGATGAATGTCGGAGACTTAGTTGATATTGGCCTTTCTTATGATCAATGGAACGATTGGTTCCAAGCTGGTCAAGGTGTGATCGATACCATTCCAATTATGCCAGTGATGGGCAATCATGAAACCTATACAACAGAGTGGAAAATTGACAAACCCCTTCTTTATACAGGACTATTTCGACTTCCTAGTAATGGGCCAAATAATTTAAAAGGTAAAGTATATTCTTTTGATTACGGCGATGTTCACTTCAGTATCCTCGATAGTCAATTGCAGGAAGAGGCGGAGTGGATACCAGACATGTTGGCTTCTCAACAAGAGTGGTTAAAAAAAGATTTAGCTGCAACAAAAAAACGCTGGAAGCTAGTTTTTATTCATCGCCCAGTACACCATAATCGCCCTTCCGATGGGGATGAAGATCTACGTGATGCCTTCACACCGCTGTTTGAACGCTATCATGTAGATGTAGTATTCTCTGGACATGACCACGTATATGCTCGTTCTTATCCCATGGCAGGTGATAAATGGACGGATGAAAAGGGGGATGGCCCAGTGTATATTACGACTGGGCGAAGCGGTAAAAAAACCTTTGGCCGCGCCCTGCGAAAGAATTGGAATGCGGTATATTATAATCCTATGGAACAACCAAACTATTTGACAGTAGCGGTAAGTAACCACAGTCTGAAGATAGAAGCCTTCGAGCTCAATGGAGAACTTATTGATACATGGGAGAAAACGGCTGATTAAATAAGTAGGAGTAAATGAGAAGAAGTACTGGCTAAAGTAGTGGGTATGAAGATCTTGAGAAAGATAAAGAAAAGTAGGAGGGCACCCTTAGGTGCCCTCCTACTTTTCTTTATTGTAATTTACAAAGGGTAATCAGTATGTGAATTTATTTATTTTTATAATTGGTTTGAATCAAATCTTTAGTCCAGAACGCCGACTTGGTTTCCGTAGTTCCGCGCCATGAAAACACTCTTAGAATTACATATGCAATTAGAAGAGTGAGTGAAAACAATAATTCTATGCCCATTACTTAGACCACCTTTCCATAAATCTGTTGTTGGTTTAAGTATAGCACGTGGAAAATATACATAAAAATGATTGGTTTATATAAGATTAATCATTTTTAGTGATTAGTCTTAGTGAACTTTTTTATCATTTTGTCATAGAGCTACAAAGCTCCCGAAAAGCCTTCAAGGCAGGTGTTAGCCATTTTTCATGATGATAGATTAATTGAGTTTTTACATCGAACTTGGGTCCTGTCCAATCCAGTTCGATTAGTTTTCCTCTTTCCAATTCATCTTTAACAGAGATTTTCGGTAAAATAGCAACTCCCAATCCACAAATCGTACATTCTTTTATTGCTCCTACACTGGTGAGTTCCATCATCGATTCTGGTTTTACCTCATGCTTTTTAAAGACAGAGAGAATGAGAGGCCGATATCCGCAACCTGGGGATGTAAGGATTAGGCATTCATCAGAAAAATCACTGGGATTGATGCTTTTCTTTTTCGTTAGTCTATGAAGGGGGCTTGCTACAAGTGTCATGCATTCATCATGGAGTGTTTGTACTGCCATATCATGGGGTTTAATCCTATCAGTGAGTACCATGGCGATATCAATATGATTACCTTTGATTAATTCATAAAGATTTTCGCAACTTTCTGTTTTGACGCGGATTTCAACAAGGGGGTATCGTTTACGGTATTCAGTCAATATTTGAGGAAGACGATATACACAAAGTGTCTCAGCAGCTCCAATATTGATTGTTCCGCGGAAAACTTGCGGTGATAATTCTTCTTTCGCTTTTTCACATAATGCTAATATGTTTGTTGCATTTTGTAAGAAGATTTTCCCTTCGTTCGTTAGTTGAATCCCTCGCCCCAAACGTTCGAATAACTTTACTTGCAATTCTTCCTCTAACTGGCGAATTTGCCCTGTTATATTGGATTGAGCATAGCCTAATTTTAAACCGGCTTTTGTAAAGTTTAATGTTTGGGCGGCAGCACAAAAAATCTGCAGTTGGCGTAATTCCACGGAGATACCTCCTTAATCATCATTATAAATGATTAATGTCATATAAAATAATCATTTCTAGTAAGAATAATAAAATGATACACTAAGCCTAAATGAAAGTCTATATAGTTTTTTTTAGTGCAGTGATGTTAATTTCTTCTAAATTATTAGGGAAAATTTACGTAGTGAAAGGGTGAAGTAGTAAGATGAGTCATGTATTTTATCGTAATGTAAATAAAACGTATCTTGAGGTGGACCGCGGAGAAGGGATTTATCTGTATGACAAAGAGGGCAAGAAGTATATTGATGCTTGCTCAGGTGCGGCTGTATCCAACTTAGGTCACGCTCATCCACGGATTATCGATGCCATGGTAAAACAGGCTCAGAAAGTGGCTTTTAGTCATTTATCCCGCTGGACATCTACGCCGATACAGGAATTGGCGAACTTGATCGCAGATTTAGCACCTGGTTCCTTGAGTAAGTTATATTTGGTATCTGGTGGTTCAGAAGCGACAGAATCAGCACTAAAGATGGCACGACAGTATTATATGGAGCGAGATGGCAAAACAGGGAAATATCGCATTATTTCTCGTTGGAAGAGTTTTCATGGCAATACCATTGGATCCTTGTCTATGACGGGTGATAAAAGGCGTGGAAAATATACACCACTACTCTTGAATTTTCCTCATATTGCGCCGGCATACTGTTATCGTTGCCCTTTTGGTAAATGCCAAGAGACTTGCAATGTGGATTGTGCTCTTGATTTGGAACGGACGCTTAAAATGGAAGGAGCGGATCATGTTGCTGCCTTTATTGCAGAATCTGTAGGTGGCGCAGCCTGTGGTGCTATTGTTCCCCATAAGGATTATTTTAAAATCATTCGAGAAATTTGTGATCATTATGATATTTTGTTTATTGCTGATGAAGTAATGGCTGGTTTTGGACGGACAGGCTCTATGTTTAGTATTGAAGATTGGGGAGTTGTACCGGATCTGATTTGTGCCGCAAAGGGTATGAGTGCTGGATATTCTCCCTTAGGTGCTGTCATTGCAAAAGTAGAAATTTACAATGCTTTTAAGCAAGGTTCAGGTGTATTTGTTCATGGACATACCTATGGTGGAAATCCTTTATCAGCAGCGGTTGCGTTAGCAGTAGTTCAAACTTTGGTAGAAAATAAATTGGTAGAAAACTCCCGTATTGTTGGAGAATATTTACTGTCACAATTAAAGGAAAAATTATTGCCCTTCTCTTATGTGGGAGATGTGCGGGGTAAGGGATTGATGCTTGGTGTGGAAATTGTAAGGGATAAAGCAAGAAAAGAACCTTTCCCCGTTAAAATGGGTATGGCAGAAAAACTAACAAATACATTACTGAAGCATGGGGTAATTGTATATCCTGGTAATGGTAATGCCGATGGAGTAAATGGGGATCAGTTCCTTCTTGCGCCACCGCTGATTATCACGAAAGACCAAGCAGACGAATTAATCGAAGGCATGGTGGCTGGATTTATAGAATTTGATAAAAATATCGAAACAGTGAAATAAGAGGTGAGTAGAATGGAAAAACTTATTATCACAATCGCACCGACGGGCAATGTACCAACGAAGGAAATGACTCCTCATGTTCCTCTGACGCCAGAAGAAATTGTTAAGGATATAATTGCTTGTTATGAAAAGGGGGCTGCTGTAGCCCATATTCATGGGAGGGATGAAGAGGGAATCCCAACTTGTGATGTAAAATATTTTGAGAAAACTGTTCGGTTGCTTGATGAGGCTGGATGTCCCATTGTAAAACAAATTTCTACTGGCGCAAGGGCTGGGAAATCAGGGGAAGCGAGAGCAGAAGCCCTAGGATTAAATCCACTTTCTGCTAGTCTGTCATCTGGGTCATCTAATTTTCCTACAAGCATTAATGCGAATGAGCCAAAGCTTGTAGAGTATCTGGCAAAAACTATGCTTGAAAAAAATATTAAACCAGAAATAGAAGTATTCGATGTAGCTATGATTCACAATGCTGTTCGTTTGCAAACGGAAGGCTTGATCAAAGGACCTTTACTATTTAATTTCGTATTAGGAGTAAAAGGCTCTTTACCAGCGACCCCCAAGAATTTATTTTTTCTTTTTGAAAGTTTACCGCCCAATGCAGTTTGGAGTGTTTCCATCATTGGCCCTCAGCATGTAAATCTATCCGTTATGGCTATGGCATTAGGAGGCCATGTGCGTGTAGGCATTGAAGATAACGTATATTATAGTAAGGGTATTAAAGCAACAAACGTGGCGTTGGTAGGGAGAATTGCTGGCATTGCACAAAGTATGGGAAGAGAACTAGCTACTCCTCAAGATGTTAAAAAGATATGGGGGATAGAGTAAAATATAATATTCATAAAAAGGGTCTGAACTTCAAAATGTGAAGATTCAGGCCTTTTTTATAGGTATTATACAAAGGAAAGTTGTACTGCAATGTCCAATCATTTAATTAAGGGGAAGTAATAGAAATAACTTCTATAGAATATGCAGAATATAAGGTTATAAGATACAGGTAAGAGGAGTGATATATTGTTATCTCAAGGAGTAATTGAAAAAGTGCTGAATGCTGCTGGCGAAACGGGCGGGGATTTTGCTGAAATCTTTGTAGAGGACAAAACCAGTAGTTCGTTAACCATGATTGGTGGTATCTTGGAAAAAGCAGTATCAGGGCGTGATTTTGGCGTAGGTATTCGTATCTTTAAAGGTTGTTTTTCAGTTTATGCCTATACAAATGATGCAAGTGAAGCTAACTTAATCAAGGTTGCTCAGAGTGCGGCGCAAGCAATGAATGGGCAACGACAAAATAGCATAATCGATTTACGTAAAAATATTATCAAAAATGTCCATGAAATAAAAATAATGCCCAATAGTATTAGCAAAAAACAAAAAATTACTTGGATGCGTAGGGCTCATGAAGGAGCAATGGGCTATGATCCAGTGATTACCCAGACGAACATTTCTTTTTCCGATTATGTACAAAATGTATTAATCGCCAATACGGAGGGCACTTATGTGGAAGATATTCGCAGCCGCAATCGTTTGGGAATTAGTGCGATGGCAACAGCTGCCTCGGAAAAGGAAACGGGGTTTGTAGGACCTGGCTATTTTGGTGGTTTAGAATATATGGAACAGCTAGATATAGAGGCATATGCCCGCGAAGCTGCCCGCAGCGCTAAGACTATAATTAACGCTGGCTTTGCTCCATCTGGAAAGTTTCCTGTTATTATTAATAATGGTTTTGGTGGTGTTCTCTTCCATGAAGCATGTGGTCATGGTTTGGAAGCAACGAGTGTTGCTTATAAGACTTCTGTCTTTGCCGAAAAATTAGGACAACTGGTTGCATCTCCCCTTGTCACGGCTTATGACGACGGGACGATACCAAATGTCTGGGGTTCTTTAAATATAGATGATGAGGGCATGCCTACAAAGAGAAACCTATTGATTGAAAATGGAGTTTTAAAGGGTTATCTTATTGATAAGCTAGGTAGCCGTAAAATGTCAATGGCGCCAACAGGGTCTGGACGTCGAGAATCGTACCGTTATGCCCCCACATCTAGAATGAATAATACCTACATTGCAGCAGGGGAATCCACTCCAGAAGAGATTATTCAAAGTACCGAGTTTGGGATCTTTGCAAAATATATGGGGGGCGGTTCCGTCAATACTGCCACTGGTGATTATAATTTTAACGTACGGGAAGGATATATGATTCGGCAAGGGAAAATTGCCGAGGCGATAAAAGGAGCTACATTAATTGGTAATGGAATGAGTACCTTACAAAAAATCGATCGAGTAGGTAATAACCTAAAACATGAAATTGGCATGTGCGGGGCAAGTAGTGGTACCGTTCCTGTCACAGTAGGGCAACCAATGGTAAGGATATCAGAGCTAACTGTAGGTGGAAGAAAGGAGGAATAAGTGTTGGATATACATAACTTTCAAAAAACATTATTTGAAAAAGGACAGAAAAGTGGCTTTAATGATATGGAGATTTTTTACTCTGCTAAGAAATCCACTACTGTAAAGGTCTTAGAGCAAGAGATTAAAGATTATGTGATAACAGAACAAGGAGGGATTTCTTTTCGCGGGATCTATCAAAACAAGATGGGATATTCCTACACAGAGAAGCTGGATGAAAAATCCGTTGCTTTTTTAATTGATGAAGCAATGAATAATGCAGGGATTATGGAAAGTGATGATCAAGAAGAATTATTTGCAGGTGCTGATTTTTATGAGAAGCTCAATCGATATTCAAAATCGGTAGCCAACGTTACGCCCCAAGAACTTATTGGGATCGCTTTTGATATGGAAAAGGCAGCATTAGCAGCAGATTCATTAGTAAAAAAGGTAATACAATGTGCTACAGCAAAAACAGAGGGCGAAACTCTGATTGCCAATACCAAAGGGCTGCATTGTCAATCAAAATATACCAATCTTTCTGCAGGCATTTATCTTATGGCAAGTGATGGGCAGCAAACAGCAACAGGTGGGGAATATGACTTCACATGGAATGATGTTACCAAAATAAATGGTAAAGAAATTGCAGAGAAGGCTGCTCAAGAAGCCGTCGCTAAATTAGGAGCAGATTCTATTATGACAGGAAATTATCCAATTATTTTTCGTTATGATACGGCCACCCAATTGCTTGACTCTTTTATTGGGAATTTTTCTGGTGAAGCAGTAGAAAAGGGATTTTCACGATTGCAAGGTAAGTTAGGGGAAAAAGTCGCTGGTGATAATATCACAATCATTGATGATCCTTTAGAAGAAGATGCACCTGGTGCAGCAAGCTTTGATGCTGAGGGGTATCCAACAAAAAGACTTGAATTGATTAAAGCAGGTACACTACGAAGTTTTTTACATAATCGGAAAACAGGAAAAAAAGCGGGAGCCGAGTCTACAGGACATGCAGCAAAAGATGGGTATAGTGGCGTGGTATCGGTAGGACCTCATAATGTATATTTGCAGCCAGGAGGGGCATCCTTTGGTGATCTCATAGAAAAAATAGACAATGGTATTCTCATAGTAGAACTGCAAGGCACGAATGCAGGCATTAATGCCATATCGGGTGATTTTTCCCTCTCCGCAATTGGCTTTATTATTGAAAACGGCAGATTAGGCCGTCCGATTAATCAGATAACCGTGTCAGGTAATTTTTATGAACTGTTAAACAATATAGAAGACATTGCAGATGATTTACAGATTAAAAGTACCGTATCATCTCCATCTATTAAAGTGAAGTCATTAACAGTAGCAGGAAAGTAAAAAAATAAGAATCACTATTTCTCGTAAGAGCGATAGTGATTCTTTCTTTTAGTTAATCTAAGAAGATCCTTTTTCAGTTACTATTTCAGAACGGGTTTCTTACAGTTCCAACGCTGTCCAAGCACATGAACTGCCAGGCCAAGCATAACGAGTAGTGCACCTACACTTTGCATAATCGATAGGGATTCACCTAAAAACAGTGCAGAACTACTCATCCCTACTAATGGCACTAAGAGGGCTAGGGGGGAGACAAGAGCTGCTGGATAACGTGATAATAACTTACCCCAGAAACCATAGCCGACTAACGTTGCAAGAAAAGATAGGTATACCAGTGAACCAATTGTAGTTAGGGTAGGAGATCGGAAGGCGATTAACCAAGCGTCATAGCCTTCTAAGAACCACGAAAGCAGCGCTAAGGGTATAATAGCCACTGCACCAGCCCAGACAACTAAGGACAACATAGAAAAAGGTGGAACACCTTGGGTAGCACGGCGCATTATGACATTACCAGTCCCCCAACAGGCTGCCGCCGCCAAGGTCAAAGCAAAGCCAGCAAGAGTCATAGTGCCTCCTTGCTGCAGGCCAATAACAGCCATACCACAAGCGGAAAGTATAAGGCCGACTAAGTGATTCCATTGCCACCTTTCACCAATCCAGGTAACCGCTACAAATAAAGTGAAGAAGGCTTGGGATTGTAATACTAAGGATGCTAAGCCAGCTGGCATACCAACCTTCATACCTAAAAAGAGAAAAGCAAACTGTCCTACATTAATCGATAGACCTAAGGCGATGAGCCAAGACCAAGACACGGGTGGTTTTGGCAGGAAAAAAATAGCAGGAATGCAGGCTAAAAGGAACCGTAAAGCACCCAGTAAAAAAGGCGGTGTATCCTGCAAACCTAATTTGATAGCAATGAAGTTAAGCCCCCAAACAGTAATGACAATCAAGCCAATCATTAAATCTCGTCTCTGCATGAAATGCTCCTTTGTGAATAAATTTCATTGATGAATGTTTTCCGACTGATATTTATAATAATATAACATGCCGTTATAAAAAGTGATAGTACAAGGTTATCAGCATGATTTGGTGTGTGCTCAATGGCTTTGTTAAAAAAACGTATTGTGAGCACAATAGCCAGAGGAAATGTATTATGATACAATCCTTATTATGATCTTTACAGGAATATAGGAAAAATGGAATCTGTATTGTATTAATTTTCTATCATGGAGGCCAAGATGAACGACCAAGAAAGGCAAGAAGAAATTCTAAGATTAGAGGAAACCCTTGAAGAAATAAAAAAACAACTTGCGTTAAGCGAGGACAATTGTATAGTGAAACAGTCTGAGCTAAAGGAGACGCTAGAAAACTATTGGGAGAAATGCGGCAGTGATGAAGCCCAGTTGGTTGAAACAGCAAATCGTCAAAGGGCAATCTCTTCCTTGACTCACAGTACTCCTCGTACATTAAGAAAGATGCTTTACTCTCCTTATTTTGGACGTATTGATTTTATTGAAGAAGATGGAAGTGCTACGCCCCAGGAAGAGCAAGTATATGTTGGTATCTCTACTCTAATGAATGAGGAAACTGGTGAATTTCTTATTTATGATTGGCGTGCACCCGTATCCAGTATGTTTTATGATTTCGGATTAGGTAAGGCGTCCTATGAATGTTCCGAGGGGACGATAGAAGGGAAAATAACCTTAAAACGTCAATATAAAATAACCAACGGTTCTATGCAGTATATGTTTAATTCTGATTTAAAAATAGATGATGAAGTTTTACAGGAAATACTGGGTAAAAGTGTTGATGATAAGATGCATACCATTATCAATAGCATTCAGCGTGAACAAAATCAAATCATCCGCGATGCAAACCATCGAGCACTTTTCGTGGAAGGTCCGGCAGGTAGCGGAAAAACTTCTGTAGCCTTACATCGTATTGCTTTCTTGCTCTATCGTGATCGGAATATTCTCAATGAAAAAAATGTTTTAATCCTTTCTCCTAACCACTTATTTAGTGATTATATTTCAAATGTGTTACCAGAAATGGGAGAAGAAAATGTACTGCGCAAGACCTTTTATGACTGTGCCTTAGAATCCATAGCTCAGCTGCCTATAAAACTTGAAACTCGCACTTTTCATTTAGAAACCGTATTATCAAATGGGAGCGGTCCAGAACAAGCGCTGCGTGCAGACAACATCCGTTTTAAGTCGTCACGTAATTTTGAGCGGATCATTGAGGAGTATATAGAATGGATGCAGTCCAACCTAGTGAATGATTATCCAGCCATTGAGTTCGGCGGGCAAACCATCTTTGCCAAGGAAGAGTGGAAACACTATTACTTGGGAAATCTTGCGAGTATGCCAGTAATTGTTCGCCTAGAAAAGATAAAACAAGTCATCGAAGATAGAATGCGCCCATTTTTCAAGAAAGTCCGTAAGGAAAAAGAAGCACAGATCGTAGCTAAGGCAGAAGAAGTTGACGAAAATACAATCAAAGCCCTTGCAAGGATAGCTGCTAGGGAAGAATTTAATTCCTTTTATGAGAAACTTAATAGATTGACTAAAATAATCCCTTTATCCGAGTATCGTCGTCTATTTAAAGGTAGCTGGCTTTTTGCTCGGTCCGAATCCAAGGCTGATTTTCCTAGAGAATGGCAAGCCATTCAAAAACAAACCCTTACTTATATCAACAACGGTACTCTTCCTTACGAAGACATTCCTGGGTTTATATACTTTCAAGGCGCATTGCAAGGTTTCCCTGTAAATCGAGATATAAAGCACTTGATCATCGATGAGGCACAAGATTATACTAGGCTCCAATTCAAAATATTGGTGACTCTCTTTCCTAACTCTACATGGACAGTGGTTGGAGATCCTGCTCAATCTGTGCATCCATTCTTAAATACGGCAAGTTTTAAAGATATGAGCGAAATCATTGGTACGGACAAATCCATTGCCTTTCGGCTGACTCGCAGTTATCGTTCGACGAAAGAAATTCAAGCTTTTTGTCAGGCCATCCTCTCTGATCCAGTAACCGTAGAAGCCATCAATCGTTCAGGAAAATTACCCTCTATCACTCAGATTGAGAAACTTCAAGAATTGGTTCCGAATCTAGTGCATGCGATAGATAATATCCAACAGGAAGGTTTGCGTTCAATCGCGATTATTTGTAAAAATACCTATCAATCTAAAAAAATCTTTTCTGATCTTAAGGAACATGTAGATCTTACTCTTGTCATTGATGAAGATGACGCTTTCCATCAAGGAATCGTTGTCATTCCTTCTTATTTAGCCAAAGGGTTAGAATTTGATGCGGTATTGGTTACTAATGTTGATGCTATTAACTACAGTCATAAGGAAGAACGTAATATTCTATATACAATTTGTACACGAACACTGCATCATCTAAGCCTTTTTTACTTAGGTAATCCTTCTCCATTCCTTAGAGAAATGGATGAGAATCTATATGAAATTTTACCAAGTCATAAATAAAAAAGACTTAGCTTGTGCCAAGTCCTCGGATGCAGGCGGAAGCCTTAGTCGTTCTTACTTGGAATCAAGAAAGTGTTATACTTTCTGATTCCGTAAAAAAAGGGGAATCAAATCCCCTTTTTCAGAAGTATTGCGAAATTTTCAATTTATGCGATAATTATAGAATAACAAAAGGAGGGCTGATTTTGGGTATCTTTTCAAGTCTGTTTTCAAAGAATACAGAAAGCAGTTCAAATGTTCGTAAATGGGTAGCAAGAGAAATAGAGACGGTTGATAGAGTGAATCCCGATGTTTATGCATTATTTGTAGGACTTATACATAACAGTATTCAGTGTGGTAAACATAATACTCAAGAAGAGGACAAGCAATTACACCAAGTGGCAATGCAGTATTTAGGAGATGCGACCATCTTTGAAATTGCCTGTTATACTTACTATCGGGTAGAGGATTGGTTAGCCCAAAACCAACCAAACTATAAGCCTGAGGAAGTGGCTCTACCCATCAAAAACTGGATAGTAGAAAAATTTTATACGACGTTTTATTTAGAGGAAGATTGGGTTCGTCACTTGTTAGAGGAACAGTTAAAACGATATAAGGATATCGCAGGTACTGAAAAAAACATTGAAAGATTGCATCTTGAGTTGGAGAAACGTATTCTAGCGACAAGAGGAGATAAATTTAATAAAGATAATTCTCCTAAAGACCCAGCAAGGGCAGCTGTTGACTCTCAGTATATTAAAAGCAGCTTGGCGAATTATGAAGAAAATTACATACCAGTAACAATAGAGAGTATAGCGGACTATTGTAAGAAAAACACTAACGAACAATTGATTCAACAACAGAATCAAGCAAAAAAACTTAGAGAAGGCCAAGGAGACAAAGATTACTTATATGGCATGGCATTATTGGCGCAGAAAGATTGGGTAAGAGCATGTAATGCCTTTACGAAAGTATTACTTACGAATCCTGATCACTATGATGCCTTAGTGCAGCGAGGTTTATTATACATTATTCAGTACCAACATGTAGATGCACTGCGTGATTTCACACGAGCAGTTGAGGTAAACCCAAATGAACCTGCCGCCTATCTTCATCGAGGTAAATGCTATCATCGAAATCTTCGGCTAAAAGATAAGTCATTGGCTGACTACTCACAAGCAATTGCCTTGGCACCCAAAGATGCAAAAGGGTATTTGGGACGTGGTGAACTATATGATGACGTAGCAATGCAGGATGAAAGACAAGCTGCAGCTGATAATGATCAAGAAAAACTTGCTTTTATTTCCAAAGAATTTTTAGCAGCGATTCATGATTATAGTCAAGTCATTACTTTAGAACCTGAACATGATGATGCATATGCCAAAAGAGCATTACTTTATGCTAGAAAGGCTCGTGTGAGTAAAAACATTGAGTTTATTGAAAATGCGATCAACGATTTTGAAAGGGCCATAAGTTTGAATTGGGAGCATGGATATTTATATAAGCAGCAAGATGAAATGAAAGAATTATTAGAAGAGCATGCCAGTTATGGCGTATAAGCTTGTCTGTATTGATGTGGATGGGACACTTCTAAATAGCAAGCATAAAATTACAGAAAGAACAAAAGAAGTTATACTAAAAGCGCATAAATTAGGTGTCCATATCGTGATAAGTACGGGGCGAATGTATACTGACGCTGAATATTATTCTAATTTAATTGGTGTAAAATCTCCGGTTATTGCATCAAATGGAGCCTTTATAAAAGAAAAAGATAATGATGCAGTGATTTACAAAGATATTCTCGGTGAGAGTTTATCACTAGACTTACTGGAAATGTTTCGTAGGCATGACATTACGCCTTATTATTGTACGCCACATAAGTTTTACTATGGAAACTTTATGTTTAAGCTTTTTTATTTAGCAAGTAAAATATTAGGCACACGCAGCAACAAGTTAGATGTGCAGTATGTTTACTCTTGGGAGCAGTGGAAAAGGGTATTACATAATGAAAAAGAGAACATTGTAAAAAGTGAGATTATATACAGAGATCCAACTTCAATTTATGAACTACGGGATGAATTAAAGAAAATGGACGAGCTGGAAATTGTGGATTCTTCCAAATATAACATTGAGATTACCCGTAAAGGCGTCTCCAAAGGAAAAGCAGTTGAAAGACTAGCTTTACTGTATGATGTAAAGCGTGAAGAGATAATGGCAATAGGCGACAGTGAAAATGATGTATCAATGATCGAATATGCAGGCATTGGCATTGCGATGGGGAATGCCGAGGATGCAGTAAAGCAAAAAGCCAATTACATAACGGATTCAAATGACAATGAAGGAGTAGCCAATGCAATAAATAAGTTTGTTTTGGGTAATTGATTTTAAACAAAAATTAAATTGAAAAAATTACGGGAAGGTTATGGTCTCATATTCTTAATCATGATAGTAGAATCAAATGAGGTAATTCGAGGCACCTTTTTGATTCAAAGACATATAATGGAATTATCATGAGAATAAATTTGAGGAGGGGTGATCATGACTGACCGTGAATTATTGGAAGTCATTTTGGAAAAGATTACTTCTAGTGAAGCCAGAATCATCACAGTTGAATCAAAACTCGATGGATTTATAACAGACTATAAAAACATAGTATATGGATTTGGCCGAGATGAAAAGGATGAATCTAAATAGGTTTATAGGGTTATGAACTAAATTGTTAATGTCAGCAGTTCCATGTTGGCTGAAACGAACTCTTGCATGATTTCAATGATAAATCTTGCAAGAGTTTATTTATTGAAAGAATAAGAAAAGACTTGGCTTGTGCCAAGTCCTCGGACGCAGGCAGAAGCCTTAGTCGTTCTTACTTGGAATCAAGAAAGTGTTATACTTTCTGATTCCGTAAAAAAGAAGTGCTAGAATTAGCACTTCTTTTTTACAATTGAAAAGGGGTTAATGCATATCATTGCAGTAAAAAATGTTTTTTAAAAAGGCTTAGACCTCAATAAGTTCATAATTTTTTGTACCAATCCCAATTTTCTCAGCATGATCAACGCAGCTCATCCAATTTGTCTCAGGATGAGTTGCCACGAAGTGATCCTGCGCGTCTTTGGAGGCTTGTTTTTTAACCTGTTCTGCTAGATAGCTTCCAGAAATAATGGGAGCTTGGTTAGCCATATCAGCACAAGCTACATCAAGTGCGACGGGGTCAAAAGAGGCAAACATACCAATGTCAGGAATAATTGGCAGATCATTTTCTGCATGACAATCACAGAAGGGGGCTACATCGATGACTAGGCTAATATGGAAATGGGGTCTATCTTTTAATACAGCCAAAGAATATTCGGCAATTTTCTTGTTGAGGACATCGTTTGATTCATCCCAGGCAGCGCCAATTGCATTAAAATGACAAGTGCCGATACATCTTCCACAGCCAACACATTTAGCATAGTCAATCTTAGCCTTTTTATCGGTTATGGTTATGGCGCTGTGAGCACAAATTTTGGCACAGGCACCACAGGCAACGCAGGCTTTATTTATTCGTGGTTTACCATCGCTGTGCATTTCCATTTTTCCTGCTCTTGATCCACAGCCCATTCCAATGTTTTTGAGTGCACCGCCGAAGCCAGTGAGTTCGTGACCTTTGAAGTGTGTCAGGCTGATTATAATATCCGCGTCCATAATGGCCTGCCCAATTTTGGCTTCTTTCACATATTCGCCACCTGGCACGGGAACATAAGCCTCATCCGTTCCTTTTAAACCATCGCCAATAATAATTTGACAGCCTGTAGTGAAAGGATTATAGCCGTTTTCATAGGCTGCATCCATATGCTCAAGAGCATCTTTGCGTCTACCTACATAGAGAGTATTGCAGTCGGTAAGGAATACCTTTCCGCCCAAGCTTTTTACCACATCGGCAATCACTTTCGAATAATTAGGTCTAAGGTAAGCAAGATTGCCTGGTTCACCAAAATGTATTTTAATTGCAGTATATTTACCCGTAAAATCAATTTGTTCGATTCCAGCTTTTCTAACCAGTTTTTCTAATTTTTGGAGTAAATTCATATTGGCTGTTGCCCGTAGATTGGTAAAATAAACTTTTGATTTCTCCATAATAGCCTCCTCTTATTTTAGCGGCACAATAAGTGCATAATTATCTTCCTATTTCTAAATTTTAACTATTAATTGCATTCTTTACAATCAAATTTTTTATAGGCACATACATTATACACCTTAGGGTAAATAGTTCGTCAAGATTATGGGAAGTTTGTACCTATTTTACCAAAATAGAACTTTTATTTTTGAATTTTGAGCAAACATGATATAATATACTTTATTATGAAATTTCCTGATCAATATTAAGTTTGGATGGTGAAATTGTGAAGATTACATGTAAAGATGTAGCAAATGTCGCGTTATTGTCGCGATTGGAATTTTCCGAAAGTGAACTTGAAACATTTACTGGACAAATGGACGCTATTTTGGAATATGCTGACGTTTTAAATAAGTTGAATGTTGATAATGTACAACCTACAGCTCACGTATTGCCTTTAAAAAATGTGATGCGGGCAGATGAAGCAAAACCCTCATTGCCTAGGGAATTAGCCTTATCAAATGCTCCTGAGCAGGAAGATGGTTATTTTAAAGTACCTAAGGTTATGGAAGGATAAGAGGAGGATAAGCATGGAGTTATTTAAACATACGGCTGGTGAATTACATACAAAATTAGTAACAAAAGAAATCTCAGCTGTAGAATTGACAAAAGCTGTACTAGGCCGGATTGATGCTGTTGAAAAAGATGTTCAGGCCTTTATTACCCAGACTCGTGAGAACGCCTTAGCCCAGGCTCAGGCAGTTGATGATAAAATTGGTCGTGGTGAGAAAATTTCTGTGTTGGCTGGTATTCCCGGCGCATTGAAAGATAATATTTGCACAAAAGGTACAAAAACCACTTGCGCCTCTAAAATTTTAGCAACCTTTGTACCTCCCTATAATGCAACAGTTACCGAAAAGCTAGCAGCAGAGGATGCTGTGGTTGTCGGCAAAGCCAATATGGATGAATTTGCCATGGGCGGGTCAACAGAAAATTCAGGTTTTTTCCCTACTCACAATCCTTGGGATTTAAGTACTGTACCAGGCGGATCAAGTGGTGGATCAGCAGCAGCTGTTGCTGCAGGACAAGCCATTTGGGCTTTAGGTTCTGATACAGGCGGATCCATTCGTCAGCCAGCAGCATATTGTGGTGTCGTAGGTCTAAAACCTACTTATGGTCGCGTCTCCCGTTATGGATTGGTAGCCTATGCTTCCTCCCTTGACCAAATTGGACCGATAACTCGTAATGTTACGGATAGCGCTCATGTGATGAACGTGATTGCTGGCTATGATGAGAAAGATTCTACTTCCATTAACACTGGAGTGCCTGACTATACGAAATCCTTAGTGAACAATATTAAGGGTTTGAAAATCGGCCTACCAAAAGAATATTTTGTTTCAGGAATGGATGCAGAAGTAGAAAGAGCAATTAATAAAGCCATTGAGCAATTGGTAGCATTAGGAGCTGAATACAAAGAAATTTCAATGCCTCATACTGAATATGCCTTATCAGCCTACTATATGATTGCACCAGCAGAAGCTAGTTCTAACTTAGCTCGTTATGACGGTGTAAGTTTTGGACATCGAGTAGAAGGTAATGATATTGTTGAAATGTATAAGAACACTCGTAGTGAGGCTTTTGGTGCAGAAGTAAAACGACGTATCATGCTCGGTACCTACGCCTTAAGTTCCGGCTATTATGATGCCTATTATTTAAAAGCATTGAAAGTTCGTACCTTAGTAAAACAGGACTTTGATAAGGCCTTTGAACAGGTCGATGTTTTAATTACGCCAACAGCACCAACAACGGCCTTTAAATTAGGCGAAAAGGCAAATGACCCTCTAGCTATGTATTTGCAGGATGTTTGCACCATTCCTGTTAACTTGTCTGGAGTACCGGCGATTTCAATCCCTTGTGGCTTTGCTGGCGGCATGCCTATTGGTATGCAGATCATTGGTAAACCACTTGGTGAAGAAACATTGCTCCGTACGGCTTATACTTTTGAACAAAATAACGACTACCACAAGGGCTTTGCAACCCTAGGGGAGGTTAAATAGATGGATTATGAAGTAGTAATCGGTTTAGAAATTCATACAGAGTTAAAGACAAATTCAAAAATTTTCTGCGGATGTAGTACAAAATTTGGTTCTGACCAAAATACCAATGTTTGTCCAGTCTGTTTAGGATTACCTGGCGTACTGCCAGTTATTAACGAAAAAGTCGTAGAATTTGCCATTCGGGCAGGGTTGGCTTTGAACTGTGAAATTTTACCTTTCAGTAAGTTTGATCGTAAAAACTATTATTATCCTGACTTGCCGAAGAACTTCCAGACTTCTCAATATGATCTGCCCATTGCAGTAAATGGTCATTTGGATATTGAGGTCAATGGGGAAACCAAACGTATTGGCATTACCCGTATTCATATGGAAGAAGATGCTGGAAAGTTAGTACATTCTGGTGCTACGATTAATACTTCTGACTATGCTTTAGTAGATTATAATCGTACAGGTGTACCTCTACTTGAGATTGTTTCGGAACCAGACCTTCGTTCTGCGGAAGAGGCCAAAGCCTATTTAGAAAAAGTAAAGGCTATATTAGAATACTTAGATGTGTCTGATTGCAAAATGGAAGAAGGCAGTTTGCGTTGTGATGCTAATATATCACTTCGTCCAAGAGGACAAACCACTCTTGGTACCAAGGCAGAAATCAAGAACTTAAATTCCTTCCGATCTGTGCAACGGGGCCTAGAATATGAAATTGCTCGTCAAGAAGATCTTCTTGATGATGGTGGAAAAGTAATTCAAGAGACACGTACTTGGGATGAGAACAAGGGAATGACAGCTTCTATGAGAAGTAAAGAACAGGCTCATGATTATCGTTACTTGCCAGAGCCAGATCTAGTACCTATCGTTGTAGATCCTGTAAGAGTGGAAGAAATTCGCACAAATCTGCCTGAATTGCCAGATGCGCGTAAACAACGTCTCATGGATGCCTATGGTTTATCAGAGTATGATGCCAATGTGATTACTGCGAGTAAGTCCATGGCTGATTATTTTGATCAAAGTGTACAGGCTAATGGCGATGCAAAAACAGTAGCCAATTGGTTGATGGGTGAAGTATCAAAGCATTTAAATAATGAAGGCATTAGCATTTTAGAATGTCCTGTTTCGCCAGAACAATTGACAGAATTACTGGCTTTAATCGAGAAAGGTACTATTTCTAATAAAATAGCAAAAGCTGTATTTGAAGAAATGTGGGTCAGTCGTAAAGCTCCAGAAGTTATTGTCAAGGAAAAAGGTTTGGTACAGATTTCAGATACTAGCGAAATTGTTGCTATCGTTGATAGTGTAATTGCTGCAAATCCTCAGTCTGTAGCTGACTTTAAAGCAGGTAAGGATAAAGCAATCGGGTTCTTAGTCGGACAAATTATGAAACAAACTAAAGGCCGGGCTAATCCAGACATGGTAAATAATTTATTACGAGAAAGATTATAAAGAAGACTTGATTCAGATGGAGTTTTAACTCCATCTGAATCTTAGCCCTTCTTATCCAGGGACTTAGCCGCTCTTAACTCCCACTTATATAAGATGGGAGTCTTAGAGCGGTTTAGTCATCGGATAAAATGAGAGAGAAAGTAGCTTTCGTGTCAAAACCAAGACACGGAAGCTACTTTTTTGTGTTTAAAAATTTCCAAGGATGAAAGATAAGTTGGACGTGCATAATGGTATTAATATGTCTTGTCTATAAAGAGGTAAAAATATGATATATGATAAAGTTCCTTGGAATCTTAAGGCAGTTTTGTCAATTCATATATTACGATTGTTGGTTGGCTTGCTATTAGTAAGAGTACTTTACCCTCTAATTTTTGTCGTTACACCTTTTGTAGTGGAAGTAACAGACCGAATAGTAGTATTAATACTAGTTTATTTGACGGTACGCAGTTGTAATGGAAATTTCCGTAGTTTAGGTTTTTCATTGGAACATCTTACAGCAAATGTAGTACAAGGTTTATTGGTTGGTTTTTTATTGTTAGGAGTCAGCATATTTAGTGAGAAACTATATACAACTGTTCTTTTTGTAACACCTAGTCCACATCCATTACTGGTACAAGTAGAAAACGCTGCTTCCTGGCGAGATTTAGCGATACCGTTATTCTTAGCGGGTGTTTTGGCGCCTTTAACGGAAGAAATACTGTATCGATTATTTACCTTTTTACCGATGAAAGAACGTTGGGGTTTCTGGGGTGGAGCCATAGTTAGTTCCTTAATATTTGCACTCATGCACTTTAATCTCTATTGGCTGGGTGAAATGATTGTTGTGGGAGTCGGTTTATCATTTGTTTATTACTGGACAGGATCATTGATTAGCGCAATCATTGCTCATTCTGTAATTAATACATCAAAAATTTTACTGTTGTTTTGGGGTATATCATTTATATGAAAGGGAGATGAAAGGTATGCCGAAGTGTCAATTTTGTGGTAATATGAAAAGTTTTGGTGCAAGTAAGATCCCGCCGTCAGCTACCTGTGCCAATGGCCCTATTTCAGGAATCATAGGGGAATTTAATCAAGAAAAGGAACTGATCTTTATGCATAGTTCAGGTGCTACAAAAGCCATTATCAATGCAGTAAGTCAGAATCCGCAAGAATTTTTTGATGTGTGTGTTCGCTGCGGAGAAACTTCTATAGCTTGGGATGATTATGCATAATCGCCGATAGAAGAACTTGGTAAAGGTAAAAGGGGTTTTGACCAAACAAGTCGAAGTGATTACTATTAAAATGTGAAAAAGGGGAGCGGTACGATGACCAAATATCCTGAACTGCCAGTAGATAAGCTCCGTTTTACCTGTGATGAAACTTTATTTAATTTTGAAACTACAGCCAGTATATCTCCTCTTGATGTAATGATTGGCCAAAAACGTGCAGTGAAGGCTGTTGAATTTGGTTTGTTTGCCAAAAACCAAGGATACAATATATTTATCTCTGGATTGGTGGGTACTGGGAAAATCACTTATGCCAAGTCGGCTGTTGCTAAAGTTGCTCAAGAACAACAGACACCAGGTGATTGGTGTTATGTAAATAATTTTAAGAACAGTAGCCAACCCATTGCCTTACTATTGCCGCCAGGTTTGGGACATGTCTTTTGCAAAGATATAGAAGATTTGATTGAGGACATTAAAACAGAAGTAGGGAAAGTTTTTAGTAGTGATGACTATGAAAGCGCAAAAAATGAAACAATCAAATCATTTCAAGAACGACGCACTGTTATCATCGATTCCTTTAATCAAAAGGCTAGCGAATACGGTATATTGCCTCAGTGGTCAACGACAGGCTTCGTTGGCATGCCAATGAAAGATGGTAAAACTCTTTCCCCTGAAGAATTTCAGTCATTAGACAAAGAAGAAAGAGAAGCTACTGAAAAAAAATTGCTCTCTGTTCATGAAAAAGCTATGGAAGTAATTCGGCGTATGCAAGATCTAGAACGGGAAATGCGCGAGGAAATCCGCAAACTGGATGGAAAAGTAGGTTTGTATGCCGCAGGTAACATGATTGATGAAGTCAGGCAAAAATACCAAGAACATAGTACAGTTGTAGAATATTTAGAAGCTATCAAAGCAGATGTTGTAAAAAACATTAGTGATTTTAAAGCCAATAGTGGCGAGGATGACCAAAGCAATCCTTTTGCTTTTCTCAAAAAGAATACCCAGGATTCTATCCGGGATAAATATAAAGTCAATTTGTTAGTGGATAATCGAGAGCTTAAAGGTGCTCCTGTCATTGTAGAATCAAATCCAACCTATTATAACTTAGTAGGCAGAGTTGAGTACGAAACTCGTATGGGGATGGTAAGTACTGATTATACGATGATCAAAGCAGGGGCACTGCATAAAGCTAATGGTGGTTATCTTATTTTAAATGCCCGAGATGTGTTAACCAACATGGGGGCATGGGAAGCTTTAAAGCGGATTATAAAAACACAAAAATTATATGTAGAAAATCTTAGTGAACAATATGGTATGGTTGCTATGGCTACTCTTAAACCACAAGCTGTACCAATCAATGTCAAAGTAATTTTGATTGGTAACCCCTATTTATATTATTTAATGTATAATCATGATGAAGATTTTGGCAAACTATTTAAAATCCATGCTGATTTTGATACGCAAATGGACAGAAACGAAGATAATGTTAAAAAAATGGCAGGTTTCATTAGCTCAGCTATTGAAACGAAAGAGTTAAAGCATTTTGACCGTTCTGCTGTGGCTAGAATGGTAGAGTATTCTTGCCGTTTGGCCGGAAGTCAAAAAAAATTAACAACTCGGTTCAGCGAAGTCGTCAAAATTTTATGTGAAGCTGATATTTGGGCTACTATGGACAAGAGTGATATTGTAACAGGGAAACATGTGAAACAAGCCATCGAAGAAAAAAGATATCGATCAAATAAATACGAAGAGCACTTGCAGGAAATGATAGCTGATGGTAAACTCATGATTGACACAGAAGACCGAAAGGTTGGTCAAGTGAATGGTTTGGCTGTCATGGCAGTTGGAGAGTACATGTTTGGTAAACCTTCTCGAATCACCGCCAATACTTATATGGGAAAAGGCGGTATTGTAAATATTGAACGGGAAACCAAAATGAGCGGTACAAGCCATAGCAAAGGTGTGCTAATTTTAAGTGGTTATATCGGGCAAAAATATGCTCAGGAGTATCCTTTAGCTCTTACAGCAAGCTTAACATTTGAACAATTGTATGGCGGAGTAGATGGGGATAGTGCTTCTAGTACTGAATTATATGCGCTGCTATCAAGTTTATCAGGTGTTCCTATAAAACAATCGATTGCCATTACTGGATCTGTAAATCAAAAAGGGGAAGTGCAGCCTATTGGCGGCGTTACAGAAAAAATCGAAGGATTCTTTAGTGTATGTAAGATTAAAGGCTTAACTGGTGAACAAGGTGTTATGATTCCTCATCAGAATGTGGATGAATTGGCTTTAAATGATGAAGTAATTGAAGCAGTAAGTCAAGGGAAGTTTCATATCTGGGCGGTCAAGACAATTGATCAAGGGATAGAAATTTTGACAGACGTACCAGCAGGCGAAATGCAAGAGGATGGCACCTATCCTTCTGGTAGTATACATTACTTAGTCAATCAGCAATTGAAAGAATATACAGATCGCCTTATTAAATTAAGTAAAGCGGCAGAAGAAAGCAAAGCTCAATAATCCCTGCTATAAATAGAAGGGTGCCTTAGTTGGCACCCTTTGTTTCTATGATGAAGGGCATCTATTTTGTAAAGTTATAAGTAGAAAGGTGATAATAAGTGGAAAAACAAATACAACCTGTAACAAGAAATAATACATATACATTTGATATTGTCAGTTTAGGTCATAGTGGTGAAGGTGTAGGAAAATATGAAGGTTTTACTGTCTTTGTGCCCTATGGTTTACCAGGAGAAACAGTAGAAGTTGTAATTACAGAAGTGAAAAAGAGCTATGCCAAAGGTAAATTAAAAAGGGTAGTAAAAGCGGCAGACATGCGATGTCAACCTAAATGCCCTATTTATTATCAGTGTGGCGGTTGCCAATTACAACATGTTGATTATAAAGAACAGCTTGCTTTAAAACGACAAACTGTAGTAGATGCTGTTACTCGTATTGGGAAACTGGCAGAGGTGGTAATTCATCCTACCATCGGTGCAGAAGATTCTTGGTATTATCGTAATAAGATGCAATTTCCTATTGGTACGGTTCAGGGGAAAATTGCCGTAGGCTGTTTTGCTCAAGGAACTCATAATATTATTAATACAGAGCATTGCTTTATTCAGCATGAGGCTAATAATCTTGTTGCTCAGACTGTGCAGCAAATCATAACTGAACTAGGAATTAGTACGTACGATGAGCGTACAGGGCGCGGAACTATGCGTCATGTATTAGGGCGGGTGGGAACGGCTACTGATGAAGTAATGGTAGTGTTGGTAACGGCAACCTATGAATTGCCGCACCAAGAGAAGATTATCGCAGCCTTACGCCAAAGAATCCCTAATCTAGTAAGCATTGTACAAAATATAAACACCAATCGCACCAATGTGATTCTAGGGAATCGTACAAAAACCTTATGGGGAGAAAATTCGATAACGGATAGACTCGGCGAATTCATTTTTCACATTTCACCTCGATCCTTCTTCCAGGTCAATACGAAACAAGCAGAAGTGCTGTATAATAAAGCCGTAGAATATGCCGGATTATCAGGACATGAAACGGTTATTGATGCATATTGCGGCACTGGTACCATCACTCTGTTTTTAGCGAAACATGCGAAAAAAGTATATGGTATTGAAATCGTGGAACCAGCGACTCGTGATGCACGTCATAATGCAGAGATCAATCAGGTAGATAATGTAGAATTTATTACAGGGGATATGGTTAATGTAATGCCACAAATGTCTAAGGACGGGATTCGTCCTCATACCATTGTTGTCGATCCACCAAGGGCGGGTTGTGACAAGAATGTATTAGAAGCCTTTGCATCGATGAACCCTGAACGTATTGTCTATGTCTCTTGTAATCCTTCTTCCTTATCAAGAGATCTGGCTATCTTAGAGGAATACGGGTACAAAACAAAAGAGATTCAGCCAGTTGATATGTTTTCACATACGTATCATGTGGAGTGCGTGGCGTTGATAGAGCGGAAGTAGGTAGTAATGCGGACTGTCACAGTTTTAGTTAATTTTACAAGTGTGTAATTATGTTCGCTCAGACTCCGGTTTGAGCGATTTTTTGTTTAGGGGTGTTGCCCAGTAGAGGGGATTCGTGTAAAGGTATTGAATATTATAGTGAAATGATACTCATGCAGTTTTTCCTGCTATTGAAGTAAGAGATATGATCGCATATAAGGGTATTCAGTTGCTGAATGTATTATTTATAATATAGTATTAGCCCAAATAAGACCATGCAACGGTTTCAAAAATTTAACACTAACGGATTAATTAGAGGAGGATACATTATGAAAATTTCAAAGAAAGATGCGTTGATATGGTTTGATTTTTTTTCGCAATTGCCTGAGGAAGAGGAACTTATGATAAAACAACAAGAAATCATTTACGCTACCTTTGCACAAATTGAGGCAGCGATCGAACATAGAAATGATATGTTAATGTCGGAAATTAAAAGTTTAAAAACGTTGGAGAATAGAACTTTTTTTGTGGGAAATGAAAGTAAATTCGCAAAAGGCTGTCGTTCTTGCTTGTTAGGCACTGGACTCAGTGCTATTAGAAAAACGAACAAATGTAACATAGAGTGTAAGTTCTGTTATAATTATGGAGAACTAGACGATATTCCTCCAGTTGGCGAAGGTATGTGGGAAATTGGAGGCACAAAATTTTATGAGAAGGATATTGATTTACTTCTTTCCATCCACCAGAAACCCACTGGCATTTCCTACGTTTATTTAGAACCATTCATAGAAATTGAAAAATACTATCCTGTAATAAAGAAATTTAGAGATGCTCAAATTCATCAACATCTATATACAAATGGCATCTTAGCTACGGAAGAGACGCTGAAGGCATTGGGTGAAGCTGGTCTTAACGAGATACGTTTTAACCTGGGTGCTTCTAAGTGTTCAGATAAAGTTATTGAGAATATTGGAATAGCAAAAAAATATATTAAAAATGTAGGTATTGAAACGCCAATGACTCCTGAGTTTTTCGAGGCTTTTTTAAAGAAAAAGCAAGCAATCTTTGAAACAAAACTCGATTTTATCAATTGTGCAGAATTACATTTAAATGAGAATAACATAGACAATTATTATGGGGAAAATATGTATATTTCCAGACATGGCTATATATCTCCAATTTGGAGTAGGGAATTAACTCTGAAATTCATGAAAATAGCCGATGAAGATAAGTGGGATTTAGTAGTACATGATTGCTCAAATAATACAAAATTTGCTAGAGATTTAAATTTGAGCAGCAAAGAGGGTAAATGGTTCGGAGCCAGTAATTATGCCGGTGAGTTTTCCAGGATTCCATATGAAGTATTTTTACCAATACTGCGTGATGACAAATTCGAATTTTTAAGTGAAGAAGAATTGCCTGACGGCTATAAACCAGGAGAGATGATTTTTTAGAAAGTCTTGTCAATTGATACTGGGGTGGTTGTGGGAGACCTTTCGAGAAACACCATGAATAACTATTAAAGGAATTTATCACTCTAATATAATGACAACAGTATTAATAATGCAATTATAAGAAAGGTGGTAGACTTATGAAAGATATTACTGTACTTATAACGGATTGGTGCCCTCATTGTAAAAGGGCAATTAATTGGATTGATGAAGTAAAGCAAGAGAAACCGGAATATAAAGACATTAAAGTAGAAATCATTGATGAAGAGAAGACTCCTGCAATTGCAAAGCAATACGATTATTATTATGTTCCAACTTATTATGTAGAAAAGCGTAAAATTTTTGAAGGTGGCACTACTAAAGATATTGTACGTAAAGTGTTTGAAGAAGCCATTAAAACAGATATTTAACTTTATGATATTCATTACTATGGCATTCTGGATCGGACTAGGGGAACCCATGGGGATGTTGCTTTTTTGACTTCTAATACCGCTCTCACTGACTCTTAAAAATAGAGGTGTCGTGGGGGTGTCAAACCTCCTAATTTATCGTATATTAGTATCAAGCTCCTATTACAACACATGTTGAGTGTGTGGCGTTGATAGAGAGGGAGTGGCTGAATTTAAAAGGTTTGCTGGTTTTAGAGTAATTTTATATGTGTGTTATGTTCGCCTATACTTTGGTTTAGGCGAATTTTTTTATTAAAACGACACCACTAGAAATTTAGCAGAGTCAGTTTAATAAACGAAACGTCAAGCAAAAGCTTGGTTTTGATAGTTTGGAAACTACTGAGAAAATAACTTGTGAAATCGGCAAATTATTTGAAATGCTGTATATGCGTTTTCGGTTTTATTTATTTAGGGAAAAGCATAGTGTAGTACGAGAATAGAGGTGAGGTCGATTATATATACTGTTATGTTAATTGCCACCTGTTCCCGTGGCATTTGAGGAGGTTAACATTAACTATGTCAATCATACTATGTGACAATTTACCAAAATCCAATATGGATCTTGTAAATATGCAACAGGAAAATGCATTAAAGCGGACCAGTGAAAGCGAGGACATTGCCCATACACTAGAAAGCAAGAACCCCCTTGAAGTAGAAACCGATGATCTAGTTACCGGAATTTCAAAAGAATCAGAATTAGCCGGCTATAGGCCTGAGGAAATGTTGGTGGCAGAGCTACGTAATGAATGGTATGAAGACTTAGCTGGCTATGATCCAACTTTTCTTGATAACAGTGTTACAGTGCCTCTGCCGAAGTTGCGATCTGATCTTGAACAAGACATCGCTCTCCTGAAGAACGGTCATACAGTGCTAAATTATACGCATTTTTCCATCCTCATGAGCAAATCACGCCGTTTAGCGTATTATACGGCGGTTAATATTCATGGAGATCTACTCGTTAAGGTCAAGCGCACCAAAGACGAGTGGTACTTCGATCCGCGTATCGAACGAGAATATCAATGTGGACCGGAATTATATAAAAAAAGCGATTTTACCCGGGGACATCTTGTACGCAGGCGTGACCCGGCATGGGGCGAATCGGCAAAAAAGGCCAACAAAGATACTTTTCATTTCACAAACTGCTCTCCGCAACATCAAAACTTGAACCAAAAAACATGGCTAGACTTAGAGGATTATATACTAAATAATGCTGATACATTCAATCTTAAGGTCACAGTATTTACCGGCCCAGTATTCCGCATAGATGATATGTTTTACCGTGGTTTTCAAATTCCAGCCGAGTTTTGGAAAGTAGTTGTAATGGTTAAGACTGATGGCACCCTGTCTGCAACAGCCTATTTACAGACACAAAAAAATCTTCTCCGGGACTATGAATTTGCTTATGGAAGTTATAAGACCTACCAAGTGCCAATCTCCAATATTGAAAATTTGACGGGGCTGAATTTTGGCGATTTACGAAGCTATGATCTGCTTGGTCGTATTAAAGCAACTACGGATCATCTTGAACCCACAATTGTTCACGTTATAGAGAATCCCGAAGATATTAAGCTCTGATGTGATTCAATATTTAGTAGTGAATTTGAGTTCTTTAATAAAAGTTAGAAATATTACGGGGTATTAAGTACTGCGTGTGTTCAACCCATGAAGAAATAAATTATAATCCTATTAGAAACATTGGTTGTTGTGGAGTATAATTCCATTAACGACTAATGTTTTTTTGTAAAAAAAGCCTTAAATATAAAAACATTTAATTAGGCTATAAAAGGGGTCTAAATAGGTGCTTATTAGATCCTATTTAACCTATTATTGTGCATTTAATAACTAAATTATCCTAATTTCCCTTATTTTAATAGTATCCAAATATTAGATTGGGGAGTTGTTATTAAAAAAAAAGACCTAGAACTAAGAAAGAATAAGGAGTTAAGCTAAATGAAATAAAAAATATTCTGAAATCTTTTGATTATAAGAAATATGGCATAATAATTGCAAATAATAAAATATGTCATATTTATGGAATATTTAAAAATATTTCATAAAAGATAAAAGTAGACTCATTGATCTAAAAAAAGGGGGCTATTAATCTAGGAAATATAATAGTTATTTGTTAATCCAAAGTTGATGAATAAATTTCTTTATTTGTAAAATCGGAAAAATTTACTAAAAAAAATAATTGTGTTATAATCTAATGCGGTGTGACTAAATATATCAAATAAGAAGGTGGTAAATTTTATGGATCATAAATTATCGAAAGAGGCATATGGTGGCGTAGCTGGTAAAGACTACGTTCCTTACGTTTCAAGTGGTTCTAACTCTGGTGGAAATGTTGCTGTATTAATAATTGGTATTATTTTAGCTGTTTTATTCGCAGCATCTACTGCCTATTCAGGCATGAAATCAGGTCTTACAGTTGCAGCCGGTATACCTGGATCTATAATAGGTTCAGGATTTATAGCTGCATTTGCTAAGCAAAAAGGTATTCTTGGAAAAAACTTACTTCAAGGTATGTCAAGCGGTGGAGAATCTGTTGCCAGTGGTGTTATATTCGTTTTACCAGCAATCCTTTTAATAGGTTCTCAAGTTAGTTTCTTAGAAGGTTTTGTTGTTGGTGTAGGTGGCGTTTTATTTGGTGTAGGAGCTGCTTCACTGGTTTATAATTATTTAATTGTTGAAGAACATGGTAAATTAATGTACCCAGAGTCAATGGCCATATCTGAAACACTTGTTGCTTCAGAAGGTGCTGGAGAATCTATGAAGTACATGGGAATCGGTTTCGGAATTGGCGGTCTCCTAACAGTTGTAACGGAGTCATTTTTGAATGTCGCAAACAACGTGATCAGCTTTGTAAATGAGAGCTTCTACAAATGGAAATTTCAAGTTGAAGTAAGCCCAATGCTATTAGGTATTGGATTTATAGTTGGTTTGGAAGTCTCTTTAACTATGTTTGCGGGCTCAATATTATCAAATTTTTGTATTATGCCTTTAATCGGTTATTTTGCTGAACTTGGTAGAGAAGGTGCAACTGTATGGAATAACCCTAGTGTTGGGATAAGCTCTATGCAGGTTAAGCACATTGCTGGCAGTTATGTAAAATATATCGGTGCAGGCATTATGCTTTCTGGTGGTTTGATAGGTGCTATAAAACTTATACCTACTATCGTATCATCGATAAAGGAAACTCTAAATGCTAAAGCTGGAAATGGTGCTGATAGTTCATCTGTTGGAAACATGATATTGTTTGGTGGTATAATTCTAGCTTTCATAGGAGGCTTTGTAGTATCCGGTGGTAATATCTCGATGGCAATAACAGCTGCTATTTTATCATTATTTTTATCATTATTATTTGTTATCGTTGCAGGCCGTTTAACAGGTACTATAGGAACTTCAAATCTTCCTGTATCTGGTATGACTATCGCTTCTATCGTTCTTGTAACTTTATTATTCGTTATAATGAGATGGGTAAATCTTGAAAGCAACAAATCGTTACTGCTATTTGGTACATTTATAGTTACTGCTATATCAATGGCTGGTGGTTACTCACAATCACAAAAAGTTACATATATAATCGGTGGTAACAAAAACGAAATGCAGAAATACTTTACGATTGCTAGTATTTTTGGTGTTGCAGTAGTAGTTGGTACTATATTATTACTTTCCAACCAGCTTTCAATGACTGGTGATAATGTTCCATTTGCACTGCCTCAGGCTAATTTAATGTCAACATTAACTGATGGTATTATGTCAGGTAAATTACCTTGGGTTATGGTTATTGTGGGTGCTGTTATGGGAGTCGTTTTATTCTTATTAAACCTTCCTATTATGACAGTGGCAATTGGATTCTATCTGCCAATCTCTACAACTTCTATTATCTTATTAGGTGCATTAGTTAAAGTGTTAGTAGAAAAAACTTGTAAATCTGAAAAAGAAAAAGAAACGAAAGTTTCAAATGGTATTAGTTTATCTTCTGGACTTGTTGCCGGTGGTTCTATTATAGGACTGATCGGTATCATCCTTCAAGTAACAGGTGTTATAAAGGAAGCCAGTCCAAGTGGATTTGCTGCTTCGAATGGAATGGCATTTATAATGTTAATAGCTCTGGTAGTGTTAACTATAATACCCATCATTACGGGTAAGGTAAAAAATGCACAGAAATAACCAAGATATTTTAAGTATAATATTTAAAATTTCTGATGGCTTAGAATACGAAGTAAGTATAGACAATATTGTTATTATGCTTGAAAAACAAGATCATAAGATCCAAAAGTTCTTTAGAAAACTTAAATTTAGAATTCCAGAATATAAAAAAACTTATCTGGATGAATATGGAAGCTATGTATTTCTACTGATAGATGGCATGAAAACAGTAAAAGAGATTGGAGAAAATCTAGAAGCCAAGTATGGTGATAAAGCTCACCCGCTTTATGAAAGATTATTATTATTCTTAAACCATATCCATGTTAATTGTCACTATATAGAAAAAACGAATTTCTAGTCAATAAAGATGGCACTACGCTGTAGTTGCCATCTTTATTATATATACGTATACGTTGTAACAAAAAAGTCTGCAACGTTAAAACGTTACAGACGTTACTATCAGTTATGAACATACTAAGAGACACGAAGGCGAGTTTTGCATAATCCCATCGCTTTTGAAAAGTTTATTTTTAAGCTAAATTCTTATTGTAAAGACCGCCGCGTAATTTGTAGACAATAGGTTCAAATGCGACTCCGCGTTCAAAAGCATCTTCTATGTCATTGCTGACAATCATTGCATCCCGTACGAAATGTGCTGCACTTTCTACGCTTTCTTTTAGAGTGTAACCATTGACGACACCTGCTGTAAGTACGCTGGTGAAAAGATCTCCTGTACCATGCATGTGGTATGGGAGTAGATTAACTGCTACTTCAAAGTAGGAATGATCTTCGCTCATTGCGCAGTTATACAAGGAGTTTCCTCGAACGACACCTGTTAATACCACATTTTTAGCACCCATTTCAATAATTTCAGCGCAGAGTTTGCGAGAAGTGTCACAATCAACTTCTCCGTCTACATAATCCCTTCCTGTAAGGATATAAGCTTCTGTAAGGTTCGGAGTGACGATATCAGCAATTGAAGCAAGATCCCGCATCGTATTGCACATTTCTGGTGTATAAGTTTTAATAATTACGCCATTATCGCCCATTACAGGGTCGACTATTTTTAATGAGCAGTTGAAATCCAACATGAAGTTTTTAACGATTTGGATTTGCTCTGCCGAACCCAAGAATCCACTATAAGCACAATCAGTCTTAAAACCAATTTCTTTCCAATGATTGATAATTTCATCCATTTGCGGAGTAAAGTCAAAGAATTTGAACCCAGGCAAAAGAGTATTTGTAGATAATATTGCAGTGGGAAGAGGGCAAACCTCGATTCCAGCCGCTGATATTACTGGAATGGCAACTGTCAGTGAGCATTTACCATACCCGGACATATCGTGGATTGCCACAACCCTTGCAAGTTTTTGTTTCATATTAAAATCATCCTCCATTATTTATTTTATTACGTTAAGATAGTGAGAAGAGATCATTATGTAATTTAGGGGTTCCAAAAATCATAATTATATTATACAATAAATTTGGTGCTTTTGAAATGTACAGAAAGTGCAATTTTAATAGGTACAGTTCAAAGGAGTTATCTTGTCATATTGATTTTTATAAGTAGTAGGACAATATGAGGACAGGAGAGTTGCCCCACTAAATTCCTGTACCGTTAGAGATGATAAGCAGAACTTTATCATGCAAAAAAAATAGAAGGTAGGAGAATTAGTATGAAACAACAATCTCTCAATCAAACAAAACAACTGGTCTATGCAGCATTGGGCATTGCCCTCGTTTTTGTTTGCACGGTATTTGTAAATCTTCGTCTTCCCATTGCCGCTAATGGCGGTTTAGTTCATTTGGGGAATGTGCCCCTCTTTATTATCGCCATTGTTTACGGACGCCGGTTTGGCGCTTTGGCGGGAGGAATCGGCATGGCTCTTTTTGATGTGGTGGGCGGCTGGTTTTTATGGGCTCCCTTTACGCTGGTCATTGTTGGTCTCATGGGGTATACGATCGGCGCTATCTGCGAAAAGCACCGGACTCTGTCAGCTTATGTCCTGGCCTTGACGGCGGCTTGTCTCATTAAAGTGGTTGGTTATTATGGTGCCGAAGGAATTATTTACGGCAATTGGCTAGCACCGATGGCATCGATTCCCGGCAATCTTGTCCAGATCGGCGTAGCGGCAGTTATCGTGTTGCCTGTTCTGGCCAAGTTGAGAAAGAATGTGCCTGTTTCTTCATGGGCAAGAGGTCACAAATAAAAAAGGATTCTAGTGCAAAAAAACACAAAGCCAAAGATGCTCTAACTTTCAGTAGAATATTAGGATGAAGGTACACACTCAGTGCAAGAAGAAAGATCCATTCTGGAAGCTTGGGTTAATCGGGTGAGTAAAATAAACGGTACTGCAAATACTTATAAGTAATTGCAGTACCGTTTATTTGTTTTGGGAGGATTAGGATTTATGCC
This sequence comes from Pelosinus sp. IPA-1, assembly GCF_030269905.1. Taxonomy (NCBI): domain Bacteria; kingdom Bacillati; phylum Bacillota; class Negativicutes; order Selenomonadales; family Sporomusaceae; genus Pelosinus; species Pelosinus sp. IPA-1. The sequence continues at coordinate 44,101 of NZ_BSVC01000016.1, forward strand.
GAAAGTTTTGATATTATTACAAAAACAGATAGCTCGTACCTTTTTTTGTAACTCTTTTAACCGTGATGTGGTAATACTCCTGATAGCCAGCATTGCTATTGGGGGGGCGATGGCCGGAGCATTGGCCATGACGGCGAATACCTACTTTTCGGAAACCATAACTTCACTAGTGGGTGAATATGGGGAATTTGATTTCCTGATTAATGTACGAGAGGAAGCAAAAGAAGACGGACGAGCGCAGATTGAAAATGTTATAAATCAAGTGTTTCCCGGTGCGAGTCTAAAAGAAGGCCCAACCTTAACGGGGCTGACAAGTTTTTTAGTTGGTGTACCTGCCGAATACAAAACAAAGCAGATATATGAGACGGTTGATCAAATATTTGGCAGTGTTCCAGGGCGGTCAGGAATCAGCATTATGACCGAACCAAGGATAACATTAAAAGCGGTACCCGATGGAGCTAAAGATTTAGTCATTGATCAGGTGATGCAAGTCAATGGAGTGTTGTTTGCTTTCCGAGACGGGGGATCGGTTACGGTCTTGGTACAATCATTGGCACAAGCTTCAACGGTAAATGCTGACATAGAACGCCTTTTAGGTCAATATCAATTAATCGATATAGCTTTTCCTGTTGGCAGTGAACCCGAAAATCCGATTCGCTTAGGTGAACAGCTTGCTGATGCGCTTCGGGCCGATAGGGCGGTTGGTTTTGCCGAAAGCGTATCTGCTGATACTAAGCGCAATGACATGACTTATTTTGTTAGCACTATGATAGAACTCAGAAAGTTCTTAACCGCCTACGCAACAAAAACTATCATTCGTTTGGCTGCAGGTGTGACCTTGCGTCCAGGTGATGTAATTGCATTTCAAGGAGCATCACCCAATATTGTTGCCCCAGGAACTGCTGTTGATCCAACTAATGTTTTGGCACAAGTAACAGCTATAAAGGGCAACGGTATAGCCGAAGGCATGGTCATTCAAGGCGATGCCAAGCAGTTACATGAAGGCCAGGGTTTTTTAGTTAGCGGCTCTACGATTACTTCACCTATTGGAACCGCAACTTTTAATAATCCCCGGAGTGAACTTGGCAATGCGTTAGGAGAGACATCCAAGCTAGTCACTCAAATACCTGGATTTGCTCAAGATGCACAGAGCATGATCGGAATCGCCAATAAATCTCTTGATAACTATAACATCAGTTTGGGAGCCGTTGAACAGACATTAACCAGTTTAGGTAATGCCGGAGCTACTCTCCAAGCAGCTACTAGCGGGTTAGCAGGTTTAGACACGAGTGCGATACAATTGCAGCTAGGCAATTCGGCCCAGGCAATGGGGAACCTTGTGAATACGCTGCAAGTGATTCGTCTGATAAATTCGGATGTTGCGTCATCTATTAATGAAATGACTGCGATGCAGCAAAATCTCACGAATCTTCAAACGCGGCTGCGTACGCTGGACAGTGTCGCAGCTGACGCTCGACGGGCTCAGGCTGCCATCAACAATATCAAGGACAACGGTAGCAGTACAATTGCCAGTTTACGAAATTTTGATACAGAGGGGGCACGTCAGACCCTCAATACAACCGGGGGACGTCTTGGGCAATTGCAACAATTTAACACACCACTAGTGGCGGCACAGTTGCAGTACCTTGAGGCTGCCGTGCCAAATTTAAGCGATGAAGAGATTAGCCGGTCTGTCAAGCTTATGGATCAGTTCATTGCCGGTCAGGTTATACCCAGCCAGCATCTGCAAATTCTGACAAAAAGCAATGTTGCCACGGAGCTGGCAACGCCTACGGTCTATAAAGTAGTCGGGCATACAAACGTATCGCTGTATAAATCATCATTAGGAGTCATAGAACCAGATCCCCGTGCCGAAGTAATGATGATTTTGACCCAGGTAAAAGCTGTCTTAGCTGGACTAGTCTCGCTGGTTGCAACCATTGCGTTCTTAACCTTAGATCACACTGCTGTCATGACCGTAATTAGGAGAGAGCGTACTGTTATTCGAAAGCCGCCAGCCAAAGGCTGGAGAAGGCTATGGGGAGGGATTGAAAATGTCTTTACAGCTCCCGAATGCCTATACGGTATGGGGATTGGCGCATTGCTTCTCACTATTATGTTTGCTTTATCAGGTGGCGGTATTCCATATATGCCATGGATAGGAGTACCTATTTTGGGAGCTGCCTTGGGTTTATTCATAGCAAATAATGCAGAAAAAATCAACCCTGTTGCGAGTGATGAAATTAGTGCTGGCGAAGCGCTGGGATTATCATTTGACGAGATTATGCGTGAGATTGTAATTCCTAATGCCCGTCCAGGCTTACTACAAAAGCTAAATCGACGAAAAATGAAATTTAAATAAGCGGGTGCTATCATGCTTGTCATTGAAGAATTACATAAACGATTTGGTAATTTAAAAGCAATAGATGGTTTAAGCTTGTCAGTTAATATCGGAGAAATTCTTGTCCTGATGGGGCCGTCGGGTTGCGGCAAGTCCACGACGATTCGAACGGTTAATCGTCTAATTGAACCCGATCAAGGCACTATTCTGTTTCATGATACAAATATCCTTACGCTGGAACCTGATGAGCTGCAAAAAATTCGCAAGCGTATAGGATTTGTTTTTCAGCATTTTAATTTGCTTGGTCGATTAACTACTTTGGAAAATGTAATGTTTGGCTTAGTAATGAGTGGAATGGATCGTGATACTGCGCAAGGTAAGGCGACCGAAGCATTAACTAAGGTTGGAATGGAAGGGCATTTATATCATAAACCAACCCAATTGTCTGGCGGTCAACAGCAGCGTGTGGGCATTGCCAGAGCATTGGCTTATGAGCCGGAGTTGATGATGTGGGATGAACCAACAGCATCCCTGGACCCCATCTTGGTGCGAGAGGTATTGGTCGTCATGGAAGAGCTGGCACGGTATCGAGCCAGTACTATGATAGTCGTGACTCATGAACTATCTTTTGCTTTGCGGGTTGCGGATAGAATTGTACTCATGGATAAGGGCAAATTCGTAGAAGAAGGAAAGCCTTCACAGGTATTTGTTAATCCCACTTCGGACATCGGACAGAAATATAAGGAACTAATTGAATATCAGATGAATACGAGTGCCCAGAGTCTTTCAGGTAAAAGTAAAGCGCACCAGTAATTTGCATTTATAAAGAGAAAATTTGAGTAAAGGACGATATGATATGTGTAAGAAAATGATTTTAGCAGGTGAATCATCAGGGATAAGGGAGCAAAGATTATCCTTAAAGCCGCAGGAAAAAACTTGGGGAAGTTAATCGTCGGGCTGACCTTCATAGTGCCATTGTGCTTACAGTTGAATTCAATCAACTTTTTATGATTATATCTTAATTTAGGATAATGTTTATGAATAAGAAAGGTGATATCATGGGGATATATGTTCGGTTATTCCGTTACATAAAGCCATATAGATTGACAATAGTAGTTGCCCTAGTTTGCACGATTTTAGCCTCAGCGGTTAATCTCTATTTACCGAAAATTATTGGAGATGTTATTGATAATGTGTTGGCGACAAAAGATACTGATATGCTTAACTTAATTGCAATCAGTGTTATTGTCTTAATTGTACTCCAAGGTATCTTTATGTATGGCCAAACATATCTTATGGCTTACTCTAGCCAAAAGATCGTTATAGATATTCGCAGAGCTTTGTATCAACACCTACAAAGATTATCGATGTTATTTTTTGAAAAACGTCCGATAGGCACAATCATGAGTTACATTACTAATGATGTGGCTGCGCTACAAACAGCTTTAGTTAGTAATGTAATTGATTTCGTTAGTCACTCAGTAACATTGATTGGGTCAATCATATTGTTGATCTATATAAACTGGAAACTTTCTTTGTTGATGTTTATTAGCTTCCCGCTTATCTTATATACGTTAAATGTGTCCGGCCATAGAATGCGAGTAAAGAGTCGGACTTTACAGGAGCGCACTGCCGACATTTCTGCATTCCTTCAGGAAAATATCTTAGCGATTAGGGTTATTAAGTCATTTTCCCGAGAAAACTACGAATTAGAGCAATTTGATAAGGAAAATAACCGTAATTTTCAAGCGCAAATGAAGATTGTTCAAGTGATGGCTATTATTACACCTATTATTAATATACTCTCAACCATTGGCATTACAGCTATCATTTGGTTCGGTGGACGCGAAGTGATAAACGGCAACTTAACTTCTGGCTCTCTTATATCCTTTCTCGTATATGTGATCAACCTACCCACTCCTGTCAAGCGCCTAAGTAATGTATATGCAGATATCCAACGTGCATTAGCAGCTGCGCAACGAATATTTGAAGTGATTGATATCGATCCGGAAGTTAAAGATGTAAGGGGTGCTAAGGAGTTACCATCTGTAGACGGATACTTAACCTTCACCAATGTTTCATTTGAGTATGAGGAAGGTAAGCCAGTTTTAGCTAATGTCTCATTTGAAGCCAGACCGGGAGAGCTAATTGCTTTAGTGGGACCTAGCGGTGCAGGCAAAACAACGGTAGTAAATCTGATCCCTAGGTTTTATGACCCTATAGACGGTTCAATTAGTATTGATAACATCAATATCAATACAGTTACATTGCAGTCCCTTCGTGAGCAAATTGGTATTGTGCCCCAGGAAACGATCTTGTTTAATGGAACAATTTATCAAAACATTTTATACGGAAATTTGGGGGCTTCAAAGGAAGATGTTATTGCTGCGGCAAGGTAGCAAATGCTGACAACTTTATTATGGAAATGCCTAATGAATATGAAACTCCGATTGGGGAACGAGGAACACAACTATCTGGTGGGCAACGACAGCGTATTGCGATAGCCAGGGCGGTTTTAAAGAACCCACGCATACTTATTCTTGATGAAGCTACTTCAGCTTTGGATACTGAAAGTGAACAGTTAGTTCAGCAAGCGCTTGATAGACTTATGAATGGACGAACATCTTTTGTTATTGCTCATCGGTTATCTACTGTGCAACGTGCCAATCTGATAATTGTCATGGACAAAGGCAAGATTGTTGAGCAAGGAGATCATGACACACTAATCAAAGCAGGTGGATTATACAGCAGATTGTACCGTATTCAATTTAATACCTAAAATAAATTTGCGAGAGTATAACACCCAAACTAACTTTCTATTTCGTGTTTTAGTATCATCTGTCTATCAATCAAACACATGTTGAGTGTGCTGCGTTGATGAGAGGAGGTAGGCTGATGTAGCTGGGGTATTAGGTTTATAAAAAAAACATGTATGTTTATGTTCGCTCAGGCTTAGGATTGAGCGATTTTTTTGTTGGGGGCGACGACACCCTTACAGTTTTAAGGCTGAGACACTAGTTACGTGCAGGGGAAGATCGAATTAAAAACCGGGGAACTAAGAGAGAGGCAGTGTCATAATGACCATAAATTTATTAAAAATGTGCAAATTTACTAAATTGCGGAGGTGAAATGTTGAACAATGCCGAATAATAATGCCAAATAATATTAAAATTTTGGGAATCGGTAAATTACAGGAGGTATCCTTTTATGTTGAATCAAACTGTTCTGGCGCTTGGAAAAAAGCGCTCGACAATTCGTGAAATCTTTGAATTTGGTAACCAGCGTGCAAAGATTGTTGGTCGGGAAAATGTCTTTGATTTTTCGATTGGCAATCCCAATGTACCTGCACCAAATTCAGTGCAGCAGGCAATTTGTGACATAATTAATACCCAGAACCCAGCAACTGTTCATGGCTATACTTCGGCGCAGGGGACCGAAGATAGTCGTGCAGCAATTGCGGAGTCCTTAAATGCACGTTTTGGAACCGATTATTCGGCAAAGAATCTGTATCTCACTGTTGGTGCTGCCGCATCTATTTCAATATGCTTTAAAGCACTAACAGCTTCGCCAGAGGATGAGTTCATTGTTTTTGCCCCCTATTTTCCAGAGTATCAGGTGTTTATCGAGCACGGATCTGGTGCTAAGTGTGTATTAATCCCAGCGCAGGAGCAAGACTTTCAGATTAACTTCGAAGAATTCGAGAGAAAGCTAAGTCCTCATACGAAGGGGGTTGTGATTAATTCACCTAACAATCCATCCGGCGTAGTTTATTCGGATGAGACTGTCTGTCGACTGTCTGCACTTCTCAATAAAAAGGCCGAGGAATATGGTCATCCGATTTATTTAATTTCTGATGAACCTTACCGTGAGATTATTTATGATGGAATAGAAGTTCCGTTTATCGCACCGAAATACAAGAATACTTTGGTTTGTTATTCTTATTCTAAGTCTTTATCTCTTCCCGGTGAACGCATTGGTTATGTTCTGGTGCCTAACGCGGTAGATAATTTTGAAGACGTATATGCTGCTGTGTGCGGTGCAGGACGAGTTCTGGGCTATGTTTGTGCACCAGCGCTATTTCAGCAGGTTATTGCTCGTTGTGCAGCGGATACGGCCGATCTTTCTATTTACGAAGAAAATCGTAAACTTCTATTTGAAGGTTTGACTTCTATGGGTTACAACTGTATAAAACCAGAAGGTGCATTCTATCTGTTCCCGCAAACGCTGGAAGCGGATGATTATGCATTCTGTGAACGCGCCAAAAAGTATGATCTATTGCTCGTGCCAGGTGCGGATTTCGGTGCTCCAGGACATATGCGAATTTCATACTGTGTGCAAACCGAAACTGTTCTGCGAGCTCTGCCTTTGTTTAAAAAATTAGCAAAAGAGTATGGACTATAAAAAAACAAGAGCTTATCTTTCGAATTTTATATGTATGCTTCGCCTAGAATTACATTGAACTGCACCTCAAATATTAGACTACAAATCTAATATTTGAGGTGTAGTTTTTATATGATAAAAATGGGACTTACACTGGTGATTTTAAGGCATCTGTAATAGAATATATGGATAAAAGAGGTTTGTCCGCCAGAGCCAATATAATGTTATTTTTATAGTCAGGGAATTGATTCATATGGCAGAGGGGATAAAATAAGGCACTAATGAGGATAATAAAGGACATTGATATAGTTAATAACGAGGTGATGTAAATGAAAAAATATATCTTGAGTTTTACGCTTATTTGCGTCATAGTTACTATATGCTTTTTATCTGTGACGAAATCGGTGCATATAGGTTATGACACTGATGTGGGGCAAATCATGCATGTGGTCACAGCCGATATGAAGCACGAGCGCACAATTTCATGGAAGACGTTAAATTTTGGTGAGCCAGGAAATCTGGAGATTCGACCCAAGCAGTCGCAAAATATCACAGAGGTCAAGGCAGAAGCAGTAGAGCTACCTACGTATAATGGAGGCAAACACTTTGGGATTTATACGGCCCATGTTACCAATCTTACGCCTGGAACTGACTATGAATATCGTATTTCCGTTGGCAAACGGGAATCTGCATGGATGGATTTCAAGACGGAGGCGGAGGTAACATCATTTAAGGCACTTATTTTTGGTGATTCACAGTCATTAGATTATAAGGATTGGGCGAAAACAGCTCAGACTGCATGGGAAAAAAACGGAGATGCGGCGTTTTTTGTTAATATGGGGGATCTCGTTGATAATGGTCAGGACGAATGGCAGTGGAATGCCTGGTTTGATGGAGGAGCGAAGCTTTTGAAGGCAATACCTGTAGTTCCGGTCATGGGAAATCACGAGGCATATAGTCTCGATTGGAAGATGGCCAAACCCGATTACTATCTTTCGTTTTTCGCCTTGCCACCGAATGCTCCCGCAGGCCTGGAACGATACGCTTATTCCTATGATTATGGCGACGTACATTTTATCGTACTCAATACGCAGTTAAATGAGTTACAGGAATGGTATCCTGATTTGTTAGAGCAGCAACAGAAATGGCTAGCAAAAGACCTTTCCCAAACGCAGAAGAAGTGGAAGGTGGTTCTTATGCATCGTGGTATTTGGACGCAGCCTTTCAATGGGCCTCTTGATGTGATTGGTCAAAACTTTGTGCCAGTGTTTGATAAATATCATGTTGATCTCGTATTTACCGGACATGTACATTCCTACGCACGCACCAAGGCTCTGAGAAACGGCAAGCCCGACCCTGCCGGGACTAACTATATTACGACAGGACGTAGCGGCGACAAGGTATGGGATAAGTCCCCACAAAAACCGATGGATGAGAGTTATTATAACCCACTGGATATGCCCAATTACCTTGTATTTGAAGCCTCGAATGATGCTCTTAAAGTTGCTGCTTTTAAGCAAAGCGGTGAGCTTATTGATCAAACAGAAATAAAAAAATAGCAATAGGCTACTAGAAACAAGAGTTAATCAAGCATTTAGGTGGAAATCTTACGGTTCACGAAGATGAAAAAACGGACAATGGCAAAGCCCCCATTTGTAGAAATTTCAATGAAACTACAAATGGGGGCTTTTGCCATATCTTAAATGATTTATTCTAGCTTGGCGTTTTCCTGCAAAGTAGTAAGAATGACTTTATAAGTCAAAATCTGACCCTACTGCTGCTTATTGCCAGAGTTACCGTGAAAGTACTTGACATATGAATCTTGGACCCAATGTATCAGTGCTTTTTCAGAATCATTTTGATTTTTCCCGCTATACATGTCTGTTGTTATTTGGTGATCTTTTGACCAGTAATAAATTGTTTCTCCCACACAACCAATTGCATAACCATGATCTTCAGGAATAGTAATTATATTTCTGCCCGAAAACTCTGGCGGTGAAGGAATTCCTAATATCCCTAAAAGTGTCGGTGCGAAATCAATCTGACTTGCGAATGTTTTACTGCTAAAATCATCAAAAGGCTGCAAATTTTTGCTAACAAAGATGAGCGGGATGGGAGCTGGGCTTAAACGCAAATCGTCTTGCCCAAGGCGCGTATAATTATCGTTCTGACTTGGATGAGGATTATGATCACTCGTAATAACAATAAGAGTCTTATCGTCCATCAAATTTCGCTTTTCAAGATCGTGGAAAAATTTTTTTAAGGTAATATTCTCCCAGTATATTCCTTTAAGGTAAATGTTTTTATCTTGCTCCTTAATATTTGCTGGAATATCATCTTCAGAAAGTCCGCAATATGGAAATGGTTGATGGGAATCTATCGTCTTAGTTGCTATAAAAATTTTATTATTTCGGTTTTGTTCCAATATCTTAATGGTTTCTTCATACATTACGTCATTATGGAATCCCCAGCCACTGCTTCCTGTATAGCCCTGTCTTTCTAAATCTTCTTTTGCCCTGTAAGTATGCATCCCAAAACGTTTTTTATATGCTCGGAATTCATCATTATAGTATTGGCTAGTTGCCTCCAGAAACACTGTATCATAACCGTTAGTTTCAAGTGTTTTGAATAACGTTACATTATTTTCAAAAGATTGATCATCGGAATAGATCGACTGGGAGAGAAATATAGAGTTAAGCCCTTGAGTAGTAGGTTTATTCGAAGTATAATAATGATCCGAATGAGGATATTTAGCCACTAAACCATCCCAAAATTGGGTTGTTTCCATTGGAATTCGTGAATTATAGAAATGCAAATAATCTCGATGAAAGGATTCAGCGATAATGACAATTACTTTTTCATATGGAAAAGCTTTTGGCGAGGAAGTAGGTTTTTCGCTAACAGCAATTTCTAATTCCCTTAATAGCTTGCTTTCCTGTGCAGAAAATGCCACGCGGTAAAGCTGATTGGAGGCGGTCACATGACTATCGTCATTTCGCAAAAATTCTCGCATAAAGTTGACAGTAACTGACTCGGTAAGCAAATAGCGGGATAGGTTTCTGGATGTTTCTATTTCTGCTTCCTCATCAAAACCTTCTTCTTTCAATGCTTTTGGATATACGTGGGCTGTGGCGAAATTAACAAGATTAGCTAAAATACACATTGTTATAATAAGGATACCAGCATTTTTTGTGTGAAAATTATGCATCCTTTCCGGTGCGCGAAATAATAACATAAGAAAGAGAAAACTTATAAGTATGCCAAATAAAATAGTTTTATCTGTAGTATAAAGTACACCTGTTATTGAATAATTATTTAAATTATCAAATAACACCTTTTCAATATGTGTTGATGTAACGAAAAAGTATATGGTATCACTATAAAAAATCAAAATAGTAAAAAAATATGATAAAAAGTATACGGTTTTGGATAGTAGATTATTACGTTTAGTATATAGGTAGCCAGCTAATAGTACGAATATAATATTATTAATCACACCTGTAAGAGCTGACATGATAGTTATTACACTAAAGTTTAAATTTAATGAATTAATAATAACCATCGAAATGCCTAACCAAAGAACTGCTAGAATTACTATTGGGCAGTATGCTTTTGCAGTTTCCTTAATCCAAGTAATGTGTTTTCGGAAAAACATAAATATACTTGCCAATAACAAATCACGAAAAAGAGCATTGCATACATCGATAGCGAGTATTCCTATCGGAATTTCCGGTTCTCCGCTGTAGAATCGAAACGCAAAAAAAACCTCTAGACAAAAAATAATGGCTATTCCGGTAATTTTATTTTTATGACGGAGAAATGTTTCTTTGAAAATTGCCTTTTTAATTGTAAAACTCCCCTTTAAAATGTCTCTGAGATATAGTTTTGACTAGTTATCATTTAATTGTATATTCAATATATTTCTACAAATACCTCTACACAATTTCAATATTACAGCAATATTATCCTTTCGTGAAACAGTATCAACCAGCTGACATGTTGAGTTTGTGGCGTTGATAGTAAAGAAGTAGGCTGGTTCTAAAAGGTTTGCTTTCTAACTTTTTAGATAATTCTTTTAATAAAGAAAAAAGAGGTTTATCTTGATAAGAAAGATAAACCTCTTTTTTCTTACTTTTATGGAAATTTTATTGCTATAACCCAAGGGAAAATTATTGAGTGTTTAAATCTTTGTTTTTTTCTTAGTAGCAGTATCTCTAACAGCGGTCTCAATCTGATTAATAATCTCTTCTGTACTAGGTTCCGAATCAAAATACCCATAGTACTCAGCTTTCTTCATTGGAATTTCTCCGACAACTCTATTTTTATCAGGTATGCCGGGAGTTGCTTTCAAATCTCTGTTTTCAGCCATTATAACATCTCCTTTGTAATATAGGATGCCAAAAGTAAATGAAAAAGTTGCATACCACCTGCTATTAGAGTGTCATTTTTTTATATAAGATAACAATTTTGAGTATCTACATGGGAAAGTTATAGAAGCTTGATATCTTCGCAGTAAAGTCCAATTGAACACAGTGGATAAAACAAGATCGGATAAAAATAGCCAGGTGGAAGGATTTGACAAATGGGCGGCGAAAATATTCTCAATAGATTAAAAAGGGGGCTTGTGTTTATGAGATTTGTTTCTAAATCGGTAGCGGTCATTTGCGTATTATCCTTGCTGATTACATTAATGACTCCGTTAAATGGTATAGTTCAGGCAGCATCGGCTCGGCCAGATAAGAGTAGTGTTGGTATGGTCATGTCTACCCAAAAAATTGCCAACGATATCGGCATGCAGGTGTTAAAAGACGGTGGAAACGCCATTGATGCAGCTGTGGCGGTAGGCTATGCATTGGCAGTTGTCCATCCGGTAGCTGGTAATATCGGCGGGGGCGGATTTGCTGTCATCCACACGGTGGCAGGGGACAATGTTACTTTGGATTTCCGGGAAGTTGCTCCAGGAAAAGCAACTCGGGATATGTATCTTGATAAGGATGGTAATGTCATTCCCAACGCCAGTGTAGAAGGGTATCTAGCAGCTGGGGTTCCCGGAACGGTTGCTGGCTTAAGTGCTATGTTGAATCGTTATGGCAGCAAAAGCTTAGCTACGTTGATTCAGCCGGCCATCAATTATGCGGAAAATGGATTTAACGTTACTGCCCGTCAGGCAGAAACCTTTAATGAGTATGCTCCTCGACTGACGAAATTTGCTTCCTCCAAGCAGTACTTTTTAAAATCTGACGGGTCTAACTATAAAGAAGGGGAAGTCTTAATACAAAAAGATTTGGCAAAAACCCTACGATTGATTGCGCAGAAGGGACCTGATGCATTCTATAAAGGTGAGATTGCTGAACTTATTGCAAAAGATATGGCAGCCAACAGAGGTATTATTACAAAAGAAGATTTAGCTAAGTACAAACCAATATGGCGGGAGCCGGTAAAAGGAACCTATCGTGGATATGATATCATATCGATGAGTCCCCCTAGTTCCGGTGGTACTCACATCGTACAGATTTTAAATGTATTGGAAGGTTTTGATTTAAAATCCATGGGTTATGGATCCTCCCAGGCTGTTCATGTTTTGGCGGAGGCTATGCGGTATGCTTACGCCGACCGTTCCGAGTTCATGGGTGATCCCGACTTCACTAAGATTCCACTAAAAGGTTTAACATCTAAAGACTATGCGGCAGAAATTCGCAGTAAAATTGACATGAATAAGGCGACTCCTAGCGCAGACGTGAAGCCTGGGCAGCCAGCAATGCATGAAGGAACCAATACCACTCATTATTCCATTGTGGACAAATGGGGCAACGCTGTATCTATTACCTATACGATTAATGATTACTACGGCTCAGGAGCAGCAGTGAAAGGTGCAGGATTCCTGTTAAATAATGAAATGGATGATTTTTCGATTAAACCAGGTGTTGCAAATATTTACGGGTTGGTAGGCGGTGATGCTAACGCCATTGAGCCCTATAAGCGTCCACTGAGCTCGATGTCGCCAACCATTATTCTGAAGGACGGCAAGTTGTTTATGGTCGTCGGCAGCCCAGGTGGTTCCCGGATCATCACTACGGTACAACAGGTCATTTCCAATGTTATTGATTATGACATGAACATTCGTGAGGCGGTAGATGCTCCTCGGGTACATATGCAGTGGCAGCCAGATGAACTACGGATTGAAAAGAACGGTTTGGTAAAAGATGTTGTTGATAATTTGACCGTTATGGGCTACAAGGTGGTTACTAGAGGTAATATGGGTGATGTCAACGCAATCCTAATTGACCCATCCAGTGGTATTATGTATGGTTCTGGTGACCCACGCAATGAATTCTAGTTCTAAATACAAGGGCAAAACCTCGAAGGTTAGCCTTTTCCTTTCGATCACCGATATATTTTAATTTGATAAATATGTTTTATTTTCGTCTAGACTTTGGTCTAGACGAAATTTTTACGGAATCAGAAAGTATAACACTTTCTTGATTCCAAGTAAGAACGACTAAGGCTTCTGCCTGCGTCCGAGGACTTGGCACAAGCCGAGTCTTTTCTTATGTGGGGTCCACACAGTTAAAAAAATAGCATCCTTTTTTGCATATTTCTTCAGAGATCTTAGTCAACCACTTGGAAATTTCATTAGTAGAGTAAGAGTTATGATAAAGGTGTGATAAGACAAATTAATATTTAATAAAGTGATATATATAGCACAACGCATAGATAGGATAGGAGGAAAGTAAATGAAGGATATTATAGTTATTGGTGGTGGATGGGCTGGATGTGCAGCCGCCATCAGTGCAAAAAAAGCTGGAGCAAAAGTAACTTTATTAGAAAGAACAGACCTATTATTAGGGCTAGGGAATGTTGGTGGACTGACAAGAAACAATGGAAGATACACAGCTGCAGAAGAATCCATTTTATTAGGTGGCAGGGAATTATTTGAAATTACAGATCGCCTTTCACGGCATAAAAATGTTGATTTTCCAGGGCATAAGCATGCAAGCATATATGATGTAAATTTTATTGAAAGTGCTGTAAGAAGAAAATTACAAGAAATGGAGATTGATATTTTATTTTATACCACAGCTAAAAATGTTGAAAAAGAAAATCAAAAGATAAAGTCTCTTATATTAGATGATGGAAACAAAATTACTGGGGACTGCTTTATAGAAACCACTGGGTCTACTGGTCCAATGAACAATTGTCATAAATATGGAAACGGTTGCGCAATGTGTATATTAAGATGTCCTACCTTTGGTGGCAGGGTGAGTATTACAGAAAAATGCGGAATTAAGGATGTGATGGGAAAACGAAATGACGGAACATATGGGTCTTTTAGTGGTTCTGTAAAAATAAATAAAGAGACCTTAAGTAAAGAACTTCAGGAAAGATTGAATAGAGAAGGGGTGGTAATCATACCGCTTTCTTCTGAAGAAAAGAATTTAGAAAAGCTAAATATAAAAATATGCCAACATTATGCGTTAGATGCCTTTTCGGAGAATATAATCTTACTTGATACTGGGCATGCAAAATTAATGGCACCATTTTATCCTATTGAGAAACTGAGAAAAATCAAAGGATTTGAGGATGCTAAATTTGAAGATCCGTATTCTGGAGGGGTAGCGAATTCCATAAGACATCTGTCTATTGCACCTAGAGAAAATACAATGAAGGTAAAGGAAATCGAAAATCTTTTTGTGGCAGGAGAAAAAAGTGGATTTCATATCGGACACACAGAAGCTATTGTTACTGGATATTTAGCAGGTCATAATAGTGTAAGAAACGCATTGGATATGCCTCTAATAGAATTACCAAATAGTTTAGCTATAGGAGACTTCATATCTTTTTCTAATCAAAAGATGTATGAAAAAGACGGAGATAAGTTGAAATTTACTTTTGCTGGATCGGTTTATTTTGAGAGAATGAAAGCAGCAAATTTGTATTCAATCGATCATAAGAAACTACACGGTAGGGTAGAAAAGACTGGATTACTCAATATGTATGATGAAAAATTGTGCTAAAGGTGTAATAGATAATAGATTGATTTAAAGGTAAATGTCTTGTATTTATAACATATTATAGGTGGGTTTATATGTTCGCCTAGACTTCGGTTTAGGCGGATTTTGTATCAGAAAGCTCTATTGTTGTATTGTCCTATCATTTATCTTTACAAAAAAAAGTTGACATAACAAGTATAAAATGATATTATGTGTTTCCGGCTTTAAATGGCCAATGGCGATTTGATAGTAATTAAGTTTATATCTAATCCTGCGCCATCACAAATTTTAGTTATATGCGGGTGTAGCTCAATGGTAGAGCACTAGCCTTCCAAGCTAGCTACGAGGGTTCGATTCCCTTCACCCGCTCCACGTAAATTTAAATTGAGATAACACCCAAAACATCTACCATAAATTACTTGTTGAAATAGTAGTTGGTTGATGATATTATTTTAAGTCCTGTGAGGATTAGGACATAGATCAGCTGGAAAATCACCAGCATTCGATTCTTCTTGTATTTATATAGATTTAGTGACGATAGCTGTGAGGATCCACCTGTTCCCTTATCGAACACAGTAGTTAAGCTCACACACGCCGAAGGTACTTGGTTGGAAGCGACCTGGGAGATTAGGTAGTTGCTAATTTTTGATGATTCCTCGATAGCTCAGTTGGTAGAGCAATCGGCTGTTAACCGATCGGTCGTAGGTTCGAGTCCTACTCGAGGAGCCAAATATCGCGGGATGGAGCAGTTGGTAGCTCGTCGGGCTCATAACCCGAAGGTCGTAGGTTCAAGTCCTGCTCCCGCAACCAACATATTTAAAATACGGTGGCTATGGTGAAGTGGTTAACACGGCGGATTGTGGTTCCGTTATTCGAGGGTTCGAGACCCTCTAGTCACCCCAAATTATTATCAAATAGGGGCGTAGCCAAGTTGGTAAGGCAACGGACTTTGACTCCGTCACGCGTTGGTTCGAGTCCAGCCGCCCCTGCCAGCATGGAGCGGTACTCAAGTGGCTGAAGAGGACGGTTTGCTAAATCGTTAGAGGTCGTAAGGCCTGCGTGGGTTCAAATCCCACCCGCTCCGCCATTTTTTTGATCTAGAAGATTTCACAAAATCTAGTCAACTTTAGAAACGGGAAATTGCGGTATTGCTTTTATGCAGTATTGAGGAAAGTCCAGACTGCCACGACCTGTGATGGTCGTAATGTTCGTGCCCATCGCAAGATGGGGCAGAGCTAGACTCTGACGACGACGAAATCGACTCACGTAGCCGAAAGTAGTTATAAAGTGCACAGAAATGAGTAGGTTGGCGACAACCTAGTGAAAAAAGGTAAACTCCACGAGGCAGAAACCCAAATTTGGTAGGGGAGCTTCCTTAAGGGAAATGAACCAAAAGGAAGAACGCTATTATAGCGTTAGATAGATAATTTCCTAAAACAGAAACTGGCTTACGGTTTCTAAAGAAGACTGTTTTGATATATGACTCCGTAGCTCAGCTGGATAGAGTATTTGACTACGAATCAAAGGGTCGCAGGTTCGAATCCTGCCGGGGTCACCATTATTTGCCGCGATAGCTCAGTCGGTAGAGCAGAGGACTGAAAATCCTCGTGTCGACAGTTCGATTCTGTCTTGCGGCACCATGCTGGTGTAGCTCAATTGGTAGAGCAGCTGACTTGTAATCAGCAGGTTGGGGGTTCAAGTCCTCTCGCCAGCTCCATGAAAATACGGAGGGATTCCCGAGTGGCTAAAGGGAGCAGACTGTAAATCTGCCGTCATTGACTTCGGTGGTTCGAATCCACCTCCCTCCACCATAATTTTCTTATGATCCACTAGCTCAGTTGGTAGAGCACCTGACTTTTAATCAGGGTGTCCCGCGTTCGAGCCGCGGGTGGGTCACCATTTTATGGCCCGTTGGTCAAGCGGTCAAGACACCGCCCTTTCACGGCGATAACGGGGGTTCGATTCCCCCACGGGTCACCAAAATATGGGTGATTAGCTCAGCTGGGAGAGCGCCTGCCTTACAAGCAGGATGTCGGCAGTTCGATCCTGTCATCGCCCACCATTTAGTTCTTACAATTAATATGGCCCAGTAGTTTAGCGGTTAGAATGCCGCCCTGTCACGGCGGAGGTCGTCGGTTCAAATCCGATCTGGGTCGCCATATGCGGAAATAGCTCAGCGGTAGAGCATCGCCTTGCCAAGGCGAGGGTCGCGAGTTCGAATCTCGTTTTCCGCTCCATTTATAGTTTAATAAAAAAACTCGAAGATGTATTGACATAGTAAAACAAAGATGATATACTATGAAAGTCGCCTAGATTGAGCGACGGTGTGTTCCTTGAAAACTAAACAATGTAAGTAAGGTTAAAATAAGCCAGATGTGCGGTACTCGTTTGAGTACAAAACAAAGTTGATCCACTTCGGTGAGATTAACAAAAAGCTAGTTTTTTAAAGAGCCATCAAGGTTCTCTAATATAATTTATTGGAGAGTTTGATCCTGGCT
>NZ_BSVC01000017.1 GCF_030269905.1 Pelosinus sp. IPA-1
ACGTGACCAATTGTTCCAATGTTAATATGTGGTTTATTTCTTTCAAACTTTTTCTTTGCCATTTAAAAATCCCCCTTAATTTTATTTCATAACCATGAAATAGTGGTTCCATTTCAAACGAAAACCCATAAGTCTAGCGCTAAATATCATACCAGCTACAACTTGAGTCTTCTACTTCTGAAATTTTATTATACTTACTTTATTTTACAAAGCTACAATATTCTATTTTTTTATTAAAATTCCTGCTGAACAACAAAAAAACTTCGCCATATGACGAAGTTTTATTACCTGTTTGGTGGCGGCGCAGGGATTTGAACCCCGGACCCTGCGGGTATGAACCGCATGCTCTAGCCAGCTGAGCTACACCGCCATATTTATATTGTCACCTACAGTCCATCTATACTATTAACAATATCTATTCCCATAGTATTAAATGGAGCTAGTGACCGGGATTGAACCGGTGGCCTTATCCTTACCAAGGATACGCTCTACCGACTGAGCTACACCAGCAATATAAAACTGTTTTAAAACAGTTATAAACATTGGTTGCGGGGACAGGACTTGAACCTGTGGCCTTCGGGTTATGAGCCCGACGAGCTACCAACTGCTCCACCCCGCGATGATAAGTAGATCAAATTATTATATATATGGTGGATGGGGCTGGATTCGAACCAGCGAAGGCGGAGCCGGCAGATTTACAGTCTGCTCCCTTTAGCCACTCGGGAACCCATCCATAGACAGCAAAATGGAGCTGGAAACAGGACTTGAACCCGCAACATCCTCATTACAAGTGAGGTGCTCTACCAGTTGAGCTATTCCAGCATCTGTTATGTCACATTGTTTTCCTCAGCGACATTTACTATTATACAACAATCAATTTGTTATGTCAATATCTTTTTTTTGGTGGCGGCGCAGGGATTTGAACCCCGGACCCTGCGGGTATGAACCGCATGCTCTAGCCAGCTGAGCTACACCGCCATATTTATTCATTGTCACTCACTATCCATTTAGGCACTACTAATAATATTGAATATTTTTCCATAGCATTAAATGGAGCTAGTGACCGGGATTGAACCGGTGGCCTTATCCTTACCAAGGATACGCTCTACCGACTGAGCTACACCAGCAATATAAAACTGTTTTAAAACAGTTATAAACATTGGTTGCGGGGACAGGACTTGAACCTGTGGCCTTCGGGTTATGAGCCCGACGAGCTACCAACTGCTCCACCCCGCGATGTTTTATCGAGATTAGTATTTAATATTTTAAACATAGTTTTAGTTTTACTGACAACTAAACTAGTTTTAAAAACGTTGGTTGCGGGAACAGGACTTGAACCTGTGGCCTTCGGGTTATGAGCCCGACGAGCTACCAACTGCTCCATCCCGCGATAATAAGATGGTGGATGGGGCTGGATTCGAACCAGCGAAGGCGGAGCCGGCAGATTTACAGTCTGCTCCCTTTAGCCACTCGGGAACCCATCCAATACAATTTGAAAATAAAATGGAGCTGGAAACAGGACTTGAACCCGCAACATCCTCATTACAAGTGAGGTGCTCTACCAGTTGAGCTATTCCAGCATACCTTTGACGAGATTTAATTATAACACAACAACTAAGTTTTGTAAATATGTTTTTTCATCATTTTCACAACCTGTCATGTGCTGCTTAAATAATATATTACATTTTTCTCATTATGTCAATAGGTTTTTAAATAATATCATTAATTCTTACTTTTTCTAAATTCTACCGAAGAAATAATAGTAGGAAGCAGCAGCCAATAGAAAACGATAATAAGCGAAAGACGCTAATGTAGACTTATTCAAAAATCTAATAAACCAGACAATCGATAGATAGGCTACAACAAAAGCAACAACAAAACCAATAGCGAACATTTGCAGATCTGCAATATTTAATTTATCCCACACCTTTAGCAAATCATATAAACATGCCACTGCCATAAGGGGCACAGCAATAATAAATGAAAATTCAGCGGCAGCAGCACGACTCATTCCGAGTAGAAGGCCTCCTGAAATCGTAGAGCCAGAACGAGAAAAACCAGGCCATAGGGCTAACACTTGAAATAATCCTACCCAGAAAGCTTGTTTCAACGTCATTTTATCTACATCTGTAGTAACTGGACGTTTTGCTACTTTTTCAGCTGCAAGCATTAAAATAGCACCTAAAATTAGTCCAACAATTACAGTGTATGGCGAAAATAAATAGGTTTTGATTGGTTTATGTAATAAATAGCCAATCCCCATCACGGGGACAATACCAGCTAATATATGTTGCATGGACAATCCGCCACCAAACATGCTTACCTTTTGCGGCCTGAGTATGCGAATAAACTTTTCACGATATAAGAAAATTACGGATAAAATAGCACCAAGTTGAATAAATACTTCAAATACGCTAGCCTTCTCGCCTTCGAACCCTAACATACTTCCTACTAAAATCATATGCCCTGTAGAGGAAACAGGCAAATATTCCGTTATACCTTCTACAATACCAATAATTACAGCAATTAAATTTTCACTCAAGTTATCACACATCCTTATTCAATATAAAAAATACCCATAAAAGCTATTATACCGTAAAACCAAGTTCAAATACATCCTTTAATTAATATTCTTTTTTTTCTTAAATAGCACATAAAAAAACAAACTGCAAAAGCGAATGCCACGGGAGCGTGGTATTTGCCTTGCAGTTTGGTTTATGCTTAATCTAA
Source organism: Pelosinus sp. IPA-1 (assembly GCF_030269905.1). Classification (NCBI taxonomy): domain Bacteria; kingdom Bacillati; phylum Bacillota; class Negativicutes; order Selenomonadales; family Sporomusaceae; genus Pelosinus; species Pelosinus sp. IPA-1. The sequence goes on from NZ_BSVC01000017.1 coordinate 2,731, forward strand.
TAAATAGGCAAAACGTTTAACAAAATCATCTGGATCTACATTAATCATCAACGCCATTTTCTTCAAATCTGTCTGAGAATACAAATCATCTTTCTCTAAGCGAATCATAAACTCTCGTGCAATACGGTAGGGCACTGAGTCTACATTTACCATACGTACTTGTGTTTTTTTCGTATTCATATCCAATATTTCTTCAAAAGGAATAGGGATAATTACATTATTCTGAATCGTGATTAGAGCGTCCGTGCCATTATTTTTCAGAAATTCAAAGGCAGCAAAACCTAAATTACGAGTGTACTCAATATCAAAAGCATTTGGCGGAGCGCAGCGTAATTCATAACCTATTTCTTTACCTACAATCGTCATCTTTATTCCTAATTCCGCAAGGTTTTTCACGACTGCTTGTTTTAATAATTCAGGGAAGTTTAACTCTGTATAACGGATGTGACCGTGTTCGTCAAAGCATGTACAATCTAATTCCTTCAAATCTTCAACTACGATTTTTTCTACTAATCCCTCAGCAACCACAGCTACACCATAATTTCTTTTACTTGTAAGACGTTTAATAATGGAACCCACTAGAATGTCAACGAGCATCTGTAACCGAATCTTCTTATCACCGAATTCTTCTGGAATAATGGTTAAGGTAGCTCCTGCACTTTTTCCAATACCTAGGGATAAATGTCCCGCAGTACGCCCCATCGCAATTGCAAAATACCAACGACTGGTGGTTTTAGCGTCTTCCATCAAATTGGTAACAAGCTGGCTGCCTAATGCGCGAGCTGTTTCGAAACCAAAAGTAGGGATACCTTCTGGTAAGGGCAAATCATTATCGATGGTTTTGGGTACATGAACTACGAACAGATCAATCCCTAATACCCTTCTAGCATACTCTGCTACCTTACATGCAGAATAAGCAGTATCATCTCCACCAATTGTTACAAGATGAGTGACCCCCATTTCAATTAATGTATTTACTACATTACGCAAATGAGCATCGCTTTTTGTTGGGTTTGCTCTAGCTGTCCCTAATATACTACCACCATCAAGGTGTATTCTACTAACCATATCAATGGTTAGAGGCACAACATTTTTTTCTGCATTACACAAGTGAGTATATCCTTCATAAATCCCTAGTACATTCCACCCATGCTTTATAGCCTCAATTGTTACTGCACTAATTACGCTATTCATTCCAGGCGCTGGACCGCCTCCACATAGAATAGCTACTGTTTTCTTGGATTCCATCATACTATAAATCCCCCTATACATTAATATACTATTAGGCATTACAATACATAATCATATTTCTTTTCATACCTTTTTAGAATCTTGTGTACAGTATAAAATAAATTGTTATATCTCTTCATCAAAAGCAGTAGCATTCTTTTACAAAATAGAATAGTTTTCATTTCTTGGAATATTCTTACTATTCTGTTTCGACATATATAATAAAATCCCTTTAAAGACTGGTCTCATTTTTATAAAAAATACAAATCTTTACAGAGATTTAATAACAATAATAATAAAAAAAAAGAAAAACAAAGCTAACGCTAAGTTTTTCCTTATATTCTAATCATTATCCTTATCACCATAGCCAGACTATCCTTGAGTCTCTTTGCCAAAGCCAGCAAGACCTTTGTACATGTCTTGAATATCGCTATCATCCCCACGATTATCTAGATACCGTTCTAATTTACGTTTCACCCTTTGCAGAGCATTATCAATTGATTTCACATGGCGGTCCAGTTCTACAGCGATTTCCTGATAAGACTTACCATCAAGATATGCCATGAGCACTTTCCACTCAAGATCGCTCAAAATCTCTCCCATTTTCTCTTCAATATCAATAAATTCTTCTCTACTAATCACTAGTTCCTCAGGGTCGGATATTTTGGAACCTGATAATACATCTAGTAGAGTTCGATCTGAATCTTCATCATAAATAGGTTTATTTAAAGATACATATGAATTCAAGGGAATATGTTTTTGCCTTGTAGCTGTTTTTATAGCTGTTATAATCTGGCGAGTTACGCAGAGTTCAGCAAAGGCCCGAAAAGAAGAAAGTTTATCAGTGCGAAAATCACGAATGGCTTTATAAAGTCCAATCATACCTTCTTGAATAATATCCTCACGATCGGCACCAATCAAAAAATATGACCTAGCTTTCGCTCGAACGAAATTGCGATACTTGTTAATCAAGTAGTCGAGTGCGATTGTATTATCACTATCTTTTGCATCAAGCACAATTTCTTCGTCACTCATATTTTCAAATGAGCCATACAAATCGCATTGAGTATTAAAACGCATCGCATCGCCCCCACTCTCAAATTGCTACACATTCACAAAAAGAAAATGCACTAAAGGATTAGTGCTCTAAGTTATGTGTACATGCCACTTCAAAGCAAATTATACCTTACTGTCCTCTATTTCGTCAAGCTTAACTTGTCTAGCTACACCCTTTTACGAAGTTCATGTAGACGTTTTACGACATCACTATTCAAACGCCCCTCTAATTCTTGCCGCCTATAGGTAAGGGGAGACTCTGAAAAACCTTCTTTGATTAACTTATTAACCTTTTTCACATCTTGTAAAAGTTCCCTAGCAGAAATGCGATAAGCTCCTGCCCCTAATATGACCATTTGTTCCACCCAATCAGACGTAACTACATAAACGCGCCTTCTTAGGCGAACCAGATCATAAGACATTTTCTCAATATGACTATCTGCAGTTTCTCCTTCACGGGTATATACAACTGTGATTTTTCCAGTCATCTGTTCAAAGACTCTAGCCCCGCTCACCGCATTCGCATCAAAAACTACGGTAACCTCTAAATTTTGAAAAGCACCATAGCCGGCCATAATATCAATCAGTTTATCCCGAGCATCTTCAAGATTATTTTTATAAATATTCAATTCTGGCCACGCATGAATTACATTATATCCATCAACCAATAGAACATCTTTCATAATAATTCTCCCATAGTTTAAACAGCGGACTGCATTTCATAAACTTTCTATTACATACTCATATTAAATCTCAGTTGCTCTCAATTGAACTTGTAAAAGACGGTTTTTTTGTCCCCACTTTTACAACCGTATCATCTGCTAGATAGATATCCTTCGATAATACTTCTTTTCTAATCTGCCCCTCTTTTGACTGTATCAGCCTTATGGTAGTTACTGCATAACCTGGCTTTCCCTCTTTATCTACTAATGTTTCTCCAATATATAAACTATCATCTTGCTTTTTTATAATTGATGGTAGAAGTTTCTCTTGCTCTTGCGTCCTAATTTCTATTTTTTCTTGTAAAGGCTGCTGTCCCAAAATACCTACTGTTAGTTTATTTCCTACTACTTCTGCCATAACAAGTAAAGGTCCAGGTGTATTATTGACAAATTTAAAATCCAAAGTACCAAATGCTACTGTAGCATCCCGCCCTAAGGGTACATAAGACAAAGGCTTTGAGTGGTTATACCTCTCCGTGATTTTTAGATTTGCCAAGATAGCCGCGTTATACAGGGTTGAGGATACTTGACATATACCGCCACCAACGCCTGGAACAAACTCCCCGTCGACAATTTCAAGAGCTTCCTTAAAGCCGTATTCCTTTTCTCGTGGACCAACTATCTCATTAAAAGAAAAAGCTTTACCCGACTCCAACATCGTTCCATTGGTTTTCCAAGCCGCCAACTGTATGTTAGCGGTACGATTGGTATCTTGCTTATTAAAAGTAGTCGTGTAACTACTCAAAATTTTCTTTATACCAGTAGATGCGATATCATCCACTGTTATTTTAGGATAGAGAATTTTTACTGGTAACGTAACAACGTTGTTATCTGATTTCTTAAAAGTCTCAAGGATAAGAGGCTCCAATGCATCTGACTCCAGACTATACCCCTGTTCTTGAGGAATGATGGTTCCTGCTACCATACTAAAAGTAGCATTACGAGCGGGACGTTCAATCGCCCCTCTCCATTCTTCAAACAGGTTATTCAATTTATCTTTATTATACTTGATGGCAAGAGAAATAGGATAGCCTTCCTGCAAACTTGTCCCAATTTTTTTTATTCTTTCCCACCAGGTTCCAGTCCGTCCGTAACGTAAAGCCTCATCCAAGGTAGTATCCACATCAATATCTAAATCAATGCTGCTGGCATCTACCTTCACTTTTGTTCCGTCATGATATACCATAATTGATTTATTATGATACTCTTTTCTCCATGTTGCTAATAATTCAGCTACTTCTTCTCGACTACGTCCACTAATATCTACCCCTTCTACAGCCACCCCTTTATATACATTAGGATAAAACGATATAAAAAGAAGCGAACCTAAAAAGCCTATTAGCACCATGCCAAGCGCGGTCATCCCTAACCACGTATTTTTCACTTATTTTTTCATCTCCCGTTGTCTGACAACCTCATATAATAATAAAGAACAAGCTACAGAGGCATTTAAGGAACTAATTTTGCCTAACATGGGAATGCGCACTACAAAATCGCAATGTTCTTTTGTTAGACGTCCCATGCCTTTGCCCTCATTCCCTACAACTACAACAATTGGTCCAGTCAAATCTGCATCATAGTAATTCTTTTCTCCGTCCATATCAGCCCCAACGATCCACATACCCGACTTTTTTAATTCTTCTAATGTTTGAGACACGTTTCCAATCCTAGCTACAGGTACATATTCTACAGCTCCAGCTGAAGTCTTGGCTACAGTGCTTGATAAAGGACAGCTGCGTCTTTTTGGCATTAGAACTCCATGTACTCCCGCAGCATCTGCCGTACGCAAAATAGCCCCTACGTTATGAGGATCTTCTAATTCATCTAACAAAACAAGAAAAGGTGTCTCCTCAGGCGCCGTCGCTTTGGATAAAATATCTTCTAATTCTGCATAATCTACTGGCGGTATGCTAGCTACCACTCCTTGGTGTTTTTTCCCTTCTGTCATTCCATCTAGCTTACTTATTTCTACCTCTTGTATTATCAGTCGTTTTTCACGTGCTAAGGCAATTACCTCACGAATAGAACCTTGTCTTTCTCCTTTTGCCACAAATATCTTATTGATTGGGCGACCACTTTTCAATGCCTCCATTACACTATTTCGTCCCATAATAAACTCTTCTGTTTCTGACATTCTGTTTCCCCTCTCTGTCACCAATTGATGACACTCTATTTTTCCCTTTTTCTCATAAGGTATGTATTAACACGTACTACTCTAACATCCGCCGACCTCTGCTTAAGTACATTTACTTAAAAATACGCTTTTATTTGGTCCTGCATTCTAGCGTTAAATCATATGAACCACAAAAACACAAAGGACACAAAGAGGCTTATACATTCTGTTACTCTTTGTGTACCGCGGCAGCGGTATTGTGTCTTTGTGGTTCAGCAAAATTTTAAGACTATTTTTTAGCACTACCTTGCATTGCAGCGAGACGACCACAAGTTAGTTCACCTTCACTGCAATAATTGCCAGTTATGCAAGTAGGACCTGCTTTTTTAAAAAGTAAAGGAGCAGCTTTTTTTACCTCAACTAACATCAGTTCTGCCAATCTTCTAATTTCCCATTGGGCCCTTGCACAACAACGAAGTTCAAAAAAGTGCAATAAGGTTCTAGCATTCATCGTTACAACGATTTTAGTTTCTGCAGCATTAGCCAAACAATATCTAGCGTCTTCTTTATGGACACCTAGGTCAACCAATTCATTATAGGTACTACGAATTTGTTGCATTAACTGTTCAAACTTCTCTTTAGCAACCTCATTCGATGCAATTGTCGGCGGCAGGATATATTCAAAATCATGTTCACTAACATAACGCTGGGATTGTTGGGAATAAGATGCAATCCGGTGACGAACCAATTGATGGGTTAGTACACGTGACACACCTTCTATGGCAAAAGTAAAACTTACGTGTTCTAATGTTGATAGATGTTCCATTTCGACAATTTTACTAACTAGCTTTTCTACTTGCGTGGTAGACATAGTTTCTACTAAATCTTCTGCCCCAACTGGCGAATAGCAAAGCCGGGCAGACATTGCCACCATCCTTTCTGGATCAGGAGTATGAGATATCATTTTTACTTTCATTTCTTCCCCCCGCTATCTTTAGCAGTCTTTGTCATTTCCCGGGAAATAACCGCAAATGCTTTTTCCACAAGTTCTGACAAACGCTCGTAATTTTTTCCTAAATACAGATAACCTAATAGTGCCTCAAAACCTGTACTGTTGCGATATTCAGCCACGGTGGCACTTTTCGGCACTGTTGATTTGGCATTTCGCCCACGTTTAACTATGCTCATTTCCTGCTCTGTCAGCCCACTCTCTAAAGACTGGAAAGCTACAGCTTGCATGGTAGCAGAAACGATTTTTGAGTCAAGTGTATGAAGTACTCTGACCTTATTTTGCTCATAAGATAATAGTGTCGTTCTTACGTACAACGTAAAGTAAGCATCCCCCACATAGGCTAATACTAACGGATGTAAACGTTCCACTGGTATATCTTTATATTTTACTTTTGGAGGTCCATCCCCTTCGCTTTCGCAAAATGCATTTTGTAAAAGAAATTGAAATTGGTCAAATTTCATCGTTTTTTCCACCTTACGCCTTGGGCAGAATCTTCTAAAACAATACCTACTGCACTAAGGCTATCACGGACTTTATCCGCAGTGGACCAGTCTTTATTTTGACGAGCATGTTGGCGAATCTCAATAATAATATCCATCAGTTGCTCAACTAGTTCTTGGTTATCATCCACTTTCTCTTGTTGTCCCTGCACTAAAATTCCTAGTACATTAGCCATCATAAAATATGCTTCGTTCAGCGCTGTATAACCTTCTTTTGTATGCGACACCTTGCCTGCTAACACTGCATTGTAGTATACGTTAATTTCCTTAGCTAAGCCAAACATGACACTAATGGCTAAAGAAGTGTTAAAATCATCATCCATAGCCTTATAGAAATCCTCTATTGCTTTTTGGGACACTTTCTTTAATTCATCCGTCTTATCACTATTACCTGTATCTGGCTGTTTCTCCAAGTACGTTACATTCTCTACTGCCGTACGTAACCTTTCTAGACTGCGTTGTGCCTCAGATAAACGCTCATCGCTAAAATCAAGAGGGCTGCGGTAATGGGTAGATAAAATAAAAAATCGTAATACTTCTGCAGAATAATGTTCTAGAATGTCCTTTACTAAAAAGAAATTTCCTAAGGATTTACTCATTTTTTCTTCGTTTACCGTAATGAAACCATTATGTAGCCAATAACGGACGAAGGGTTGTTCCTCGTCCATAAAGGCTTCTGATTGGGCAATTTCATTTTCATGATGTGGGAAAATCAAATCACTGCCACCACCATGAAAATCAAAACTATTACCTAAATATTTAAGGGACATCGCTGAACACTCAATGTGCCAACCTGGTCTTCCCTTTCCCCAAGGACTTTCCCAAGCAGGTTCACCTGGTTTCGCACTTTTCCATAAAGCAAAATCCATAGGGTGTTGTTTACGTTCATCCACATCCACCCTAGCTCCTGCCTTCATATCCTCAATGTCACGTCCACTTAACTTCCCGTAATCATCAAATTTCTCTACACTATAATAAACATCACCATCAACAATATAAGCATAACCTTTATCCACTAGCCCCTGAACTAGAGCAATAATTTCAGTCATATGCTCTGATACTGTAGGATATATATCCGCCCGAAGGATATTTAACTTATCCATTACTTCAAAATAAGAAGTAATGTATCGGTTGGCAATAGTATCCCATGTCACGCCCTCTGTATTGGCTGCTTTAATAATTTTATCATCTACATCTGTAAAGTTCTGTACATGATAAACCTCATACTTACAGTGAGTAAGATATCGTTTAATCACATCCCAGGTGATAAAGGGCCTAGCATTACCAATGTGAGGATGGTTATAAGGAGTTACCCCACAAACATACATTTTTACCTTTCCTGCCTCATTAGGCACAAACTCTTCTTTTTGTCTCGTCATCGTATTATAAACTCTTAATGTCACGTTTCTCTAACTCCTCTTCTAACTGACTTATCCGTTCTTCCATTTTAAACATATTACGCTGCAAACATTGCATCATCTCTTGCACTGGATCTGGCAAATCATCATGTTCTAAATCAATATCCTCTAATCCATTTACCTTTTTACCATTATGCCACACTACCTGCCCTGGAATACCAACTACCGTGGAATTTGGCGGCACGGCCTTTAATACAACAGAACCAGCACCAATTTTTGAGTTATCGCCTACTGAAAAAGATCCTAATACTTTGGCTCCACTGGCAACGACTACATTATTTCCAATGGTCGGATGACGCTTCCCCTTCTCTTTACCTGTCCCGCCCAAAGTAACTCCTTGGTATAAGGTAACATTATCACCAACCTCAGCAGTTTCCCCAATTACGATACCTGTGCCATGATCAATAAATAATCCCTCGCCAATTGTAGCACCTGGATGAATTTCAATCCCGGTTATAAAGCGAGCTAAATTGGAAATCATACGAGGTAATACTACAAAACCCCTTTTAAAAAAATAATGTCCAATACGATGCAGCCAAATAGCGTGAAGCCCTGGATAACACAACAATACTTCCCATACCGTTCTAGCAGCCGGATCTCTCTCAAATACCACTTTGATATCTTTTTTTATACGAGAAAACATAGGATCTCCCCCCTTTCTTATTGAAATAGTCAACAAAAAGACCACTGTCTCATACAGAGACAGTGGTCCGTGGTTCCACTCTGCTTAGGCATAAAATGCCCCTTAATCGCACAATAACGGCTGCTACCGAGCGGGCCTACTATAACTTCGACCAACCTGTTCTTGGGTGCATTTGGGCGTATCTTACCTAGTATCACTCTCAGCCAGTGGCGATACTTCTCTGGATGGCAGATTTACACTTACTTATCCCAGTCATTACATTTCTAATATATATCTATGCGATATCGACAAAAAAGTGACTTGCATACAGTACCCTTTTTTATCATATATGAAATTATACTAAGGGAAGATAGCAGTGTCAATTAAATTTTAGTTAACGTGGTAGTCAATCGATTAATTATTCTTTCTCTACCAAGCAACGCAACTACCTTATCCAAATCTGGACCATGCATCTTACCTGTTAAGGCAACCCTAAGGGGCATAAATACTTTTTTCCCACCTAGCTTTAATTCTTTTGTAATGCTTTTTAGAAGAGCTTTTACGTTAGGTGCATCTACCACTTCTAATGCTGTTAGTTTTTCGCGGAAACTCTCCATAACAGCAGGAACATCAGCATCTTTCAATACTTGTATCGCTTCGTCATTCTCAAATTCCACGTTATCATTGAAGAATATATCAATATGATTGACAATTTCTGCTGCATAACTAATATATTCTTGCAGCAGCGTTACCACTTCAACTAGCCATTGTTTCTTTTCCCCAGTAATCCCATCGCCAATATAACCTGCCTCTTTTAAATGCGGCATAGCAAGTTCCGTAATTAGTTCCGGGTCCGCTTTTTTGATATATTGGGCACTGATATAATTTAACTTATCGACATCAAAGACTGCTGGATTTTTTGCTACTCGTTCCATAGAAAATTCTTGAATGAGCTCTTCTATTGAGAAGAATTCCTTTTCTCCACCAGGAGACCAACCTAGAAGAGCCAAGAAATTGACGATTGCTTCTGGCAAATATCCGAGCTTCCGGTAGCTATCAACTGCCGTTGCACCATGACGTTTGCTCATCTTTGTACGGTCAGTGCCTAAAATGAGGGAAATATGCCCAAAAACTGGAGGAACAAACCCTAATGCCTCATATAAAACAACTTGCCGAGGAGTATTTGATAAATGTTCCTCGCCACGAATGACATGAGTAATCTTCATTAAGGCATCATCCACTACTACGGCATAGTTATACACAGGAACCCCGTCGGATTTAACAATTACAAAATCACCAACACCATTGGAGTCAAAACTTACCGTATCACGGACCATATCTTTAAACATAATCTGTTGATTTTCTTTTACATGAAAACGTACAGTAGGTTTTACACCTCTTTTAACGAAACCTGCCTTTTCTTCTTCTGTAAGATGACGACAGCGACCGCCATAATGGGGGTTTTCACCCTTATCTAATTGCGCCTGCCTTTCTGCTTCAATTTCTTCTTCACTACAGTAGCAATAATAAGCCTGTCCATTTTCTAGCAATTGTTTTGTATAGGTATCATATGTATCTAAACGCTCCGTCTGGCGGTAAGGTCCATATGGCCCTCCTACATCAGTACCTTCATCCCAGGTAATACCTAACCAATGAAGAGCTTCTTTAATTCCCTCTTCTGATTCCTTTGTAGATCGCTCCAAATCCGTATCTTCAATTCGCATGATAAATTTACCATTAAATTTTTTAGCCAATAACCAATTAAATAAAGCCGAACGGGCACCACCAATATGAAAGGGACCTGTTGGACTTGGCGCAAACCTTACTCTAATCTCTTGCTGTAACATGTAAACTTCCCCCCAAAAACTTCTTTCTATACCGATTCATTTTTCGTTAGTTCCATATAATTCTAGCAGATTCTATATATTTATGCAAAAAAAGCTTTTGGCACTTGCCATATAGTCTAGCAAGTGCCAAGCAATATCTTATTGCACTTTTATCATAAACAATCCATCTCTAATATCAGGTGCAATAAAGGTTGTTTTTGTATTGGGAAATCCCGCGACTGGCTTAGCGCCATCAGCTAAAAGCGCAATTCGCCAAACCATCTGATTGTCGTACCAAAATTCTGTGCAGGTAGTACCATCCTCTTGCTTTATAATATTTATATTGAGCATATACTCTGCAGCCAGTACAACATTCGGCCAGATTAGCATTACCATTGCAAATAAAATACATATACTCTTGCGCATAAAATAATCCTCCCTATCATTATCACTAGGACAAATAAAATCCAGATTATTTATAATATGTATCTTCGCACAAATTTTATACAAATACTCCTTAATTCTACAATATTTTTCTTAAAAATACAGGAAGAATGGAAAACTATGGTGAATTAAAACTAAGATAACAATATTAAATATTACTAGGAGGTCGTAACATGAAAACTTATGTTAGATGTAAAGCTTGTGGATTTATAATGGATGAGAACCATGTAGATGACCTATGTCCTGCCTGCGGATTACCAAAAACTGTTTTCGAGCCTTATACAAAAAAAATCTCTGAGCGTCGCACATTTATTATTGATCAGCATCTTCATCCGATCAGTGTGCATTTTCCTCAAGTCTTTATGGCTGTTATTATTTTTATGCTATGTCTTGCTTTTGGAGTCGACGATCCTTTAAGAGGAGAATTCCTCATTGCGGCAAAACTTTCTATTATCGCCTTTCCCTTTTCTGTACTTTTAGGTTTCATTACAGGAATCATTGACGGTAAAATCCGTTTTAAAAAATTAAAAACACCTCTTTTAATCCGTAAAGCAATTGTTGGAGTTATCCTTCAAGTATTATCCATTGCTATTTTTGTGCTATACCTGGTAAATGGTTTTACTGCAAGTAACATGATCATTATTATTATTTTGAGTATCTTATCTACAATCTGCGGCATTTATCTTGGGAAAGCAGGTTCTAGTATGTTTAATTCTATGATGCCCGGTTAAGTAAGATTTATAAGAGACAAAACTGCCAGCCTTCTTGAGGCTGGCAGTTTTGTTATCTTATCTCTTAAAGATGGAAGCCACAGCATGAGCAGCGATGCCTTCTCCCTTACCAGCAAATCCTAGCCCCTCTGTTGTTGTAGCCTTTACATTGACTTGCCCCAAATCAATTCTTAGAGCAGCAGCAATATTATGATTCATCTCAGGGATATACGCTGCTACTTTAGGACGTTCTGCTACAATCGTGGCATCAATATTATTTACTGCATAACCATGTTCCTCAAGAATGTCTCCAACCCTCTTTAAGAGTAAAATACTAGAAGCTCCTTTATACTGTACATCTGTATCAGGAAAATGCTTACCAATATCACCTAACGCAGCCGCCCCCAAAAGAGCATCTTTAATAGCATGCAGTACAACATCCGCATCCGAATGTCCCTCTAATCCATGTATATAAGGTATTTCAACACCACCTAATATTAGCTTTCTTCCTTCTACTAATTTATGAACATCATATCCCATACCAACTCGTACCATGCTTTCAGCTGCACATCCTTTCAGTTCCCTCTTTCTTTCTATCAGCAACGCCTCAGCTATCGTTAAATCTTCTGGTGTCGTAATCTTAAGATTATCATAACTACCAGGCACTATCTTTACCTGTATACCCAATCTTTCAACAAGAGAGGCATCATCCGTCCCAATATAGCCCTCCAGCCTAGCCTTCTCATATGCTTGCTGCAAAAGATGTGCATCGAAGCCCTGAGGTGTTTGTATCGCCCATAAAGTACGCCTTTCGGGAGTACCTGTGACCCATCCATCTGCATCAACTGTTTTAATCGTATCTTTCACAGCTACAGCAACTACAGCAGCCCTATGCATACGAGCAGCTTTAATCACAGCCTGAATGCAAGATTCTGTCACAAGAGGTCTCGCACCATCATGGACTAAAACTACCTCTGTTTCCTTTGAGACCACCTTAAGAGCATTTGCGATAGAATGTTGTCGTTCACTACCACCTATCACTACTTGCCACGCCTTTATTCCTCTCAAGCTACTGAGCATAGTTCTTACTTGTTCTACTTCATCAATGGCAACTACGACAACTAGATTATTTACTTCAGAACATGCTGAGAAAGCTAATACACTATGTAACAGCACAGGCATATTAACGAGTGGCAAAAAGACCTTATTACTGCTCGTTTTCATCCTCTTTCCTTGTCCTGCAGCTGGTATGATGACTGTAACCACTTTATTATCCTGCCTTTCCTTTAGTTCCATTATTTATTATTGTATAACCTAATTGTTCTATCTTTCTGTCAAATTACCCTCTTTTAAATTGAATGTAGGATCTCTTTGATATTACAAGAATACCTACACCCCCTTGCATATACAGCTAATTTTTCTGAAATAGACCGGCGCGAAAACGACTTACCGATTCCGCAAAAAAAAATGTCTTCAAGCCTGCTTAAGAGCATAACTTGAAGACGTGATGACTACTTTTTTGCTTACGCACCTTTTTCCATGCCTTTAGGTTTAGCAAAAATCATTCGTCCAGCAGCAGTCTGTAGCACTGAGGTTACTAATACACCGATGGTATCCCCCATGTGTTTTTTACCACTATCAACAACAATCATTGTACCATCATCAAGGTAACCGATACCTTGACCAAGCTCTTTACCATCTTTTACAACATGAACTACCATTTCCTCACCTGGCAACACGACAGGTTTCACAGAATTTGATAATTCATTAATATTAAGAACCGTTACACCTTGCAACTCAGCAACTTTATTTAAATTATAATCGTTGGTGACAAGCTTTCCCTTAAGTAATTGTGCCAATTTAACCAGTTTTGAGTCTACTTCAACAATATCCTCAAAGTCCTGTTCATAAATCTCTACATGCAAACCTAACTCCTTTTGCATACGATTTAAGATATCTAAACCTCGGCGCCCACGATTACGTTTAAGCAAGTCTGAAGAGTCAGCAATATGTTGCAATTCCTCTAGTACAAATACAGGAACTACAAGAATTCCTTCCACAAATCCACTTGTACAGATATCCGCAATACGCCCATCAATAATGACACTCGTGTCTAGAATTTTATAGTGCGGTTTAGTAACTACTTTTTCCTTTTGCTTCTCTTTTCCTTTCCATGAGAAACCTACTAATAGTCCAACTATTTCTTCACGCTTATGAATAGCAATATTTACCCCAAGATAACCTAAGATTATACTAATAATTCCTGGAACATAGCTACCAATAATCGGTATATGCATAAATGCAGATCCAATTAAGTTAGAAATAATTAAACCAACAGCCAGTCCTATCGAGCCTGCAATAACATCATACACTGGCATTTTATTAAGCCTTGCTTCTATCCAATACGTAAATTGCCATAAATATTTGATACAAAAAGGTGCTAATAGATAACCAATTATCCCACCTGCTAAACCACCAAATGCAGCTAGCAAGATAGTGACCATCGTATCACTGCTGCTGATAAATCCTACCCGCAAAAATTCATCACTCACTATAGATGACAAGAAAGAACTGGTTCCTAACCACTTTGCTGTCATTACGCCTGAAATAGCCGCTAATAGTGCAATGATAAATCTCAAAATTTTATCCAACAAAATTACACCTCCTTTACTATTTATTATTATATAAGACTTTCCGCATTCCCACAACCCTAGTATCTTTACAATATAGGGTGGAAACATTATCTATTATATCCTAACATTAACAAAAAAATACGTCAGTTGCCTGGCGTATTTTCTTGCATTAACTCATCTATCCATTCTTCTATACTACCCAAATCTTTACCACAAGCTAAAACTAGTTCACTAACCATAATTTTTCTCGCGGTTTCGAGTAGTCTTCGTTCACCAGCTGACAGTTTTTTTGAATTATCCTGGAGCATAAGGTTCCGAACAACTTCAGCCACTTCATATATACTGCCAGTTTTTATTTTTGTTAAGTTTAAATTAAATCTCTTATTCCAACTAGCCGTTTCTTGCACTGAAGTAGCCCTTAGTATATCTACAACTTTGGTAATTCCTACTTCGTCAATCACTTCTCTAAGACCAATATTTTCAACATTTTTCATAGGAATCATCACTCTCATACCACCGTAAGGCATCGTAAGAATATAATAATCTTGCAGTTGTCCAAACACTTCATGCTTTTCAATTGCCTCAATGACACCTGCACCATGCATGGGATATACCACTTTGTCCCCTATAGCTAACATAGCATCAACTCCTATGCTACGTAGTATAACACAAATAAAACACATTGTCAAAATTGTATATTTTAGCATAGCGCAATAATTATTGTCAAACATTATTTTATTCCCTTATGATCGCTATTTTTGACGGAAATCGTGAATTACCTACTTAAATGGCTAATTATAGCCATTTAGAATATTATGAATTTAATTAAGATTTACATAAAAAATTTTAAATTGCAAATTCATCTTCTACAATATTGACAATCATAGATTGATATTTATATAATTAATACAAAGTGAGGTGTTTCGTAATGGATGAAAAATGCTCTGATTTCCAAACCGCTGTAGATGATTACTTAATTCGCCATCGCAGTATCCTTGATATTATGACAAAATACCAAGAGGCAAGTGCCAGAGTCAATCGTGCTTTTGCCAAATCAGTTACAGAATGCGGTTGCGTAACAGTAAATGCCACCCGCCAGCAAGCACCTGCTGACATCGAATATAGCCACTTGAAAAAGTTCATGTCTTCTCATTTATCAGGTGAGCCTTGCGAACAGTGTAAAGAAATAATAACCAAAGAATTAGGACATAGTCTATTTTATTTAGCTGCACTTTGCAACTTATCAGGAATTAGCCTCAATGAAGTAATGCACAAAGAATGTAACACTGTTACCACTTTGGGATTTTTTCATTTATCCTAATATTGGACAATTAAAACTGCTTATTTCTACTGTAAAACGCGACTAATAATAGTCGCGTTTTTTTATTACATAAAGAAATTAGCATAGGGACATGATACAAATATGCAGGAGGTTGTGATTATTTTTGCCATCCTCAATGTCGCTTATTTAAAATGTAACGGGGTGAAATCATGTCTACTTTCCTAGTAATAATCATCACGCTCCTATTCTCATTTTCTTCCCTTCCTTACGCTTTGGCCGCCAATTCCTCCGATAGTGACGAAGTAGCATCTGGCTATAACACGATAGTGGATGAGAATAATAATGTTATTTTACAACTAGGCCTAACCCTTCATGTTGGTGATGAATATATTAACGAGGATAATAATCTTTATGAAATTACTCTTATTGAAGGCTCGTTAGCTAAAGCTCGCTTTATTAAAGCTGAATCAAGTCTTTCTCTACGTACCATTTCGATACCCGTCCAAGGAACACCAGCTGGTTATCAGCCGCTAATTGCCATTTATCACACTCACAATGACGAGTCATATATCCCCACTGATACTGTTGCAACTGAGCCAGGTAAAGGCAGTATTATGTTGGTAGGCGATAGTCTAAGTAATCGTCTTAATGAGTTAGGTTATCAAACGGAACATGACAAAACCCTTCACGAGCCTCACGATGCGAATGCTTACCAGCGTTCTAGACGTACCTTTATGAGATTACTGGAACGTCAGCCTGCAGCATTGTTTGACATTCACCGTGATAGCGCACCGCTTACATACTATCAAACAACGATCAACGGAGAAGATACTGCGAGAATCTTATTAGTAGTCGGCCAGCAAAACCAAAATCGTGAAACGACTCTGCAATATGCCAAGACAATAAAAGCGAATGCGGATGCAACCTATCAAGGATTAATTCGTGGTATATTTATTGCCCATGGAAATTATAACCAGGATTTAAATCCTCATTCTATGCTCGTCGAAGTGGGTACCCAATACAATACAAGAGAGGCTGCACAACGTAGCGCTGCATTATTTGCCGATGTCATTCCATCTATTATTAGTCCAAATCCAATGACTGCTGCTCCTTCACCAGCCGCCGTGTCAGATGCAGAAAATTCCCCTCCTACAACAGACACTGCTCAAGGGATTGTAGCAAATGTAGTATCAGAAGAAAATAAAGCTGCGCTTTATGATATCTTCTCAATTGCAGGCGCAGTACTCGTTAGCACTATCGCTTATCTTTATCTTAGCACTGGCAGTTGGCAAGAAGCCAAGAATAAGCTCTACAAATTTTATAAATATGAATTCACTAATTTTTTAGGCCCACGCAGAAAAAGAAAAGATTAATACATCTCCCAAGGAGTTGTTATCATGGTATTCAAGCGTCCTTTTCTATGGTTAACAGGGGGCATTTTACTGGTAAGCATTATTGCTTTCAGCTTTTTACATCTCTTGCCTCTTAATATCTTTTCAATTCAACAAAAACCAGAACCAGAGCCTCAAAAAGTATATGATTACTACCTCGTTGTTGATGAAAAAGATGGTCATACCTTGATGTATGTACCTTTAGTGGTATCTGTTGGAGATGAAGTTCTTTCTGAGGAAAATAAACTCTATAAAGTTGTAAGAATAGAAGAAAACCGAGCTTATGCTCGGTTTGTCGAAGACATTAATTTAGAAAAATATAAAAAGAAATAATATCATATCTACCATCATCTGTATTACATTCATACATGACGGTCTAGCAGTGCTTGTTCTCGCACTCGCTTTAGGCCGTCCTTTATTGTTTTTGCCCGAACTTCACCAATCCCCTCTACATCGTCAAGTTCGGTAGTGGTTGCATTATAAATACAATGTAAGGTTCGGAAATGGGTTACTAAATTATCTACAATAGACATAGGTAACCGAGGTATGCGGCTCAACACCCGATAACCTCGAGGTACTACAGGTATATCTAGCGCATTCGGGGTCGTTCCGTAGCCTAATATACGGCATATAGTATAAGGTTCTAAACTTTCCTCTGGCAATGCAGCTAACTGTTCACGAACCTGCTGAAAATTCTGAGCCCCATTACAATAGTCTTTAAGCAACAGTTCCATATCGTCTTGTTCAGATAATAATTCTTCCATTTGCATATTGACCAAGCGACCTTCACTGCCTAATTCTATTATATGACGCTCAACTTCTCTAGCAATCCGGTTCACATGTTCAACACGAATAACAATCTCAGCCACGTCCAATAATGTAACAAAATCTTCGAACTCTAAGGCACTTAGATTCGTTAAACTCCTGACTAAAACCTTACGATACTTTTCCAAAGTTTGTAACGCTTGGTTGGCTCTGCTTAAGCTTACTGTAATATCTTTAAGAGTATACCTTAAGTTACCAAGATACATGGTAATTAGATTACGTCTTTGTGAAATTGCAATGACAAGTCCTCCGGTTTGCCTTGCAACCCTTTCCGCCGTACGATGCCTTGTACCTGTTTCCGTTGTAGGAATTTTGGAATCAGGAACTAATTGAGCATTGGCATATAGGATATGTTTTAAGTCCGAAGACAAAATCAAAGCACCGTCCATTTTACCTAATTCATAAAATCCTGCAGGAGTGTACTCACAATTTAAAGAGAACCCACCATCTACCACATCCATTAAGGGCTGATTATTACCAACAAGCACTAAGACGCCCATCTTCGCCCGCAAAATATTTTCCAAACCTTCTCGTAGGGGTGTCCCAGGTACTAATTTCTTAATTGTTTTAATAAATTTTGCGTCCCATAATTTATCTTCTCGGTTCTTCGTCATACAAACACTGCCTCCATCGCTTCTAGTACATTACTCACTCCGACTATTTTAAGTCCTTGCTGGCGAATTTTAAGTCCAGTCATATTCCCCGCAGGAATAACAAACCGTTTAAAACCCATGGTAGCTGCCTCACTAATACGTACATCTACCCTCGACACCATACGTACCTCACCAGTCAAACCAACCTCCCCCATAACAACAGTTCGCGCATCAAGTGAAACGTTGCGAAAACTAGAAGCGACAGCTAAGATGACAGCTAAATCTGCTGCAGGTTCAGTAATACGAATGCCTCCTACTGCGTTTACATAGGCATCTTGGTTGGCTAAGGTTAAACCTACCCTTTTTTCTAATACCGCCATTAGAAGAATGAGTCGATTGTAATCAAAACCAGCCGCCATACGTCTAGGCATGCCAAAACAGGTTGTACTAACCAAGGCTTGAATCTCAATAAGTAAAGGTCTAACTCCCTCCATACAAGCAAGAACTACTGATCCTGGTGCACTTTCTGCTCTTTCAGACAACAGTAACCCGGAAGGATTTTTTACCTCCATTAAACCTTCTTCTTCCATGGAAAAAATTCCACTCTCATGGGTAGAACCGAAACGGTTTTTTATCGCCCTCAAGACACGGAAAGCATAACTTTTTTCACCTTCAAAATATAGAACCACATCCACCATATGCTCTAAAATTCTCGGACCGGCAATGTTACCTTCTTTTGTCACATGCCCAATTATCGCAATCGGGATTCCACTTTCTTTTGCTAAACGTAAAAGTTTTCCAGTGGATTCACGCACCTGGCCTACACTACCTGGAGCGGAGGGAATTTCTGGACTATACATAGTCTGAATCGAATCAATAATCATCAATGCAGGCTTAAGACGATTTGCAGCTACTGCGATATCGTCCAGATTGGTTTCCGTCATTATCAATAATTTATCACTTAATTTGTTAAGACGCTCAGCTCGCATTTTCGTTTGTGCGGCCGATTCTTCACCAGAGACATATAATACCGTTCCATATGTTTGACTTACACTGCAAGCCACTTGTAAGAGCATAGTAGATTTACCAATACCAGGGTCACCACCAATTAAAATAAGAGCACCTGGTACAATACCGCCACCTAACACCCGATCAAACTCTCCTACACCAGTTGCTAATCTTGGTACTGGAAAGTTATCCACTTCCGTAATTGGACGTGGTTTTGCACCACTACTGGTACTATGGCGATTTTTCCCATCTACCTTACCTAACGTTTCCTCAACCATGCTATTCCACGCTTCACAACCTGGACACCGCCCGAGCCATTTGGGCGAATCAGCACCGCACTCTTGGCAGACAAAATGAATTTTAGTTTTAGACAATCCCGTTACCCCTTCTCAAAAAACAAGCACTTTATAACACGCAAATATATAGTTGCTATTATAAAGTGCTCTTCGCTTTATTTCATTTGTTTTCCTGCAAAAATGGCATTATTTATTGTTTTTTCGTCAATTTCACTTTTCCGTCTTCATCCACATCAATCAACACGGTATCGCCACTTGTAACTTGCCGGCGCAGCATTAATTCAGCGATTTCGTCTTCTATTAATTTTTGAATAGCACGTCTAAGTGGCCTAGCGCCATAAGCATAATCTCGCCCTTCTTTAACTAGTTCTGATTTTGCCCTATCGCTACATTCCAATGATAAGTTATTATCCTGCAAACGCTTACTAACTTCCTCTAGCATAATGTCGACAATCTGAGTCAGTTCTTTATCGTTTAGACTACTAAATACGATCAGTTCATCAACACGATTAATAAATTCTGGGCGGAAAGTTCGTTTTACTTCTTCCATAACTCTATTTTTAGCATTTTCAGCTTCATTATTTACTTTATCATCTGCTAAAAATCCTAAGGCAGTATTATCTTTTCGTAAGTGCTTAGCCCCGACATTGGAGGTCATAATAATTACTGTATTCTTGAAATCAACTTTACGACCTTGACTATCTGTCAACCTCCCATCTTCTAACACTTGTAACAAAATATTAAATACATCAAAATGGGCTTTTTCTATTTCATCTAATAAGATGACTGAATAAGGTTTACGCCTTACTGCATCCGTCAGCTGACCTCCTTCATCAAAACCGATATACCCAGGAGGTGCACCAATTAAGCGAGATACTGTATGTTTCTCCATATACTCTGACATATCTAAACGAATCATAGAATCTTCATCACTGAACAAAGCAGCAGCCAATGCTTTTGCTAGTTCCGTTTTACCAACACCTGTTGGTCCTAAGAAAATAAAGGAACCAATGGGACGTTTTGGATCTTTAAGCCCTGCTCTAGCTCGCCGCACTGCTCTGGCTACTGATTTGATAGCATCGTGCTGACCAATTACTCTTTTATGCAATTCCTCTTCCAGATTTAGTAAACGTTCCGCTTCTTCTTGGGCCAATTTTTCAACGGGAATACCTGTCCAAACCGCTACAATATGAGCTATCTCTTGACCAGAGACGACAAGTTGCTCGTTGCCTTGCTGTTTCCATTCTTTTTGTTTGCTATCTAATTCTTCTTTTAGCTTTTTTTCTTCATCACGAAGACGAGCTGCCTGCTCATATTCTTGTACTGCAATGGCGGCTTCTTTTTCTGTCTGCACTTGTTTTAATTCTTTTTCTAGTTCTTTCACATTGGTTGGTGAAGAAAAAGTTTTAAGGCGGACTCTTGCTGCGGCTTCATCCATTAAATCTATGGCCTTGTCTGGTAGAAAACGGTCGGAAATGTAGCGATGGGATAGGGTAACTGCAGCTTCAATCGCTTCATCAGTAATACTAATCCGATGGAAAGCTTCGTACTTATCACGGATGCCCTTCAAGATGCTAATCGCATCTTCTACAGATGGTTCGTTTACTGTAATTGGCTGAAAACGACGTTCCAAAGCCGCATCCTTTTCAATATACTTTTTGTACTCATTGAGGGTGGTAGCACCAATTACTTGTATTTCACCACGAGCTAAGGTAGGTTTTAAAATATTTGCGGCATCTATGGCCCCTTCTGCCGCACCAGCACCAATTAAGGTATGCAATTCGTCAATAAACAAAATTACATTACCATCTTGCCTTACCTCTTCCATAACTTTCTTTAGACGTTCTTCAAATTCACCCCGATACTTAGAACCTGCAACCAAGGAAGCCATGTTAAGAGATACAACTCTTTTTACTCTGAGCATCTCAGGCACATTGTTTTGCACAATACGTTGTGCTAAGCCTTCTGCAATTGCAGTCTTGCCTACCCCAGGCTCACCAATCAATACAGGATTATTTTTTGTACGTCGACTCAAAACTTGTAAGACACGTTCAATCTCTATCTCCCGCCCAATAACAGGATCAATTTTCCCCTCTCGAGCTAATTTATTAAGATCGCGGCCAAACTCCTCGAGGGTAGGTGTATTGGAATTTTGTTGTTTTCCCCCAGCTTGTGGATTTACTCCCTGCCCTGAAGGAGCAAACCCACTCAAAAGTTCCGTTACTTTTTGACTTACTACTTGAACATCAATGCCAAGTCCATTTAGTATTTGGGTTGCTATGCCTTCCCCTTCTTGCAATAGACCAAGCAATAAGTGCTCTGTACCCACGTAATTATGGCCTAAGCCAGCTGCCACTTCAATTGCTAACTCAATACAACGTTTAGCACGAGGTGTATAGGCTACTTGTGAGTTATTCCCTTTGCCGCGCCCCACGATTTGTTCTACCGCAGAACGAATGGTTTCAATCGTAATATCTAGGGATAATAGCCCTTTTGCTGCTACCCCCTCTTTTTCATGCAGTAAACCTAACAATAGATGTTCTGTACCTACATAATCATGACCTAACCCCACCGCTTCTTGCTGTGCAAAGTATAGAGCTTTTTGCGCTCTTTCTGTAAAACGTCCTAACATTTTATTTCTCCTCCTTCATAAACTTATCTCGAATAACTTGAGCCCTTAATTTCTTACGATCATTTCCACTTAGTTCAGGACGACAGCTCATTTTTTGTAAAAAATTTGGTCTAGTAATCACCATAAGTTCGTTAAAATTACATTCTGGAACATCCTTGATAATTTCCAATTCATATCCCATTCGTACATCACTGAGAAGGGACAATGCCTCTTGACCTGACATACTACGGGCATATTTTAAAATACCGTAAGACCGCCATACCCGGTCAGCTAGCATATCTGTAGTCTCTGCATATAGACCACCCCTGGCCGTTCGTTCATGATCTACTACTTGCTTGACTACACTGTACAAATTATCAATAATCTCCTGTTCCGTAAAGCCCAGGGTAAGCTGGTTAGATATTTGAAAAATGTTCCCCACCGCTTCCGTTCCTTCACCGTATAAGCCTCTAACTGTCAAACCAAGCTGAGTTACGGCATTTACGATTCGATTAATCTGTCCTGTGAGAACCAACGCAGGTAAATGTACCATAACAGAAGCTCTGAGTCCCGTACCTAGGTTAGTGGGACAAGAAGTTAAATACCCTAATTCTTCATTAAAGGCAATCGTATGCTTATTTTCAATAATATCATCTACTTGATTGGCACTTGCAAAAGCTTCCATTAAGTTAAGTCCCGGCATTAAGCATTGTATCCGCAGATGATCCTCTTCATTAACCATAATGCTTACTGTTGTATCCTGTTTTATAATTAGGGCTCGATTCCCTGCTTCACGGGCATGATTGGGACTAATAATATGTTTTTCAACTAATACTAACCTTTCTAATAGAGGTAACTTTTCTAAATCAAGAAACATATACTCTGACTGTCCATCTATATTTAAATCACATAAAGACTGTTTAACCTGAGCCACGATCTGAGACAGTTGTTCTGCATTGGCCCTTTGTGGAAAAGGTATTCCCTCCAAATTGCGCGCCAAGCGAATGCGACTGGCAAGAACAATATCACCATCTTGTGCACCACTACTCATCCAGTACACGAAAGGTTGATTCAGCAAATTTTCAATTGTCATTTGCTACTCCTCCTTGCCCTTTAAGCCAATTTCTTTTTCTAATTTTTTAATATCATCCCGCAAGATAACAGCTTTTTCATACTCTTCATTTAGTACATACTGCTCTAATTGCTGACGCAAATTCTTGATTTGCTGCCTAATCTTCAATGTACTCCCACTACGTTTAGGGAATTTTCCAGTATGACTACTTGCACCATGAATTCGTTTTAGTAACGGATCAAATTGTTCTCCAAAAACCGTATAACAAGCACTACAACCTACTTTTCCTTTTCGATTAAAATCATCATAAGTCATTTTACACTCGGGGCAATGAGCTTGCCCTTCGACTATTTTAGAATCAGCAAAAAGTCCATGATTAAACATACCTTTTAAAAAGTCATGAACATAGAACTGAGTATCAAATGCTAAACTAATTTCACCGGCAGCTTTTGCACATTCAGCACATAAATTTCTTTCTGTTTTTTGATTATTTACTATTTTGGTAATATGCATACAAGCTGTACGTTTATTGCAATCATCACACAACATATTACACCCTCCTTACGTAAATTCTGCCAATTTGAGTATTAAGGATCGTAACATAGGGGCTCTTTCTTCTGGTTCTATGTGTTTATAAATCAGATCAAAAAAATGCATGATCAAACCAGCCTCCCTTCCTGTCAACATCCCTTGGGCTGTAAGACTTTTAACAATTTCTACTGCTTCAGTAAATATGGTATCCTCAAGAATTTGCTCTGCAGCATCCTCATAGATCATTGTATGTACAGGAATACGTTCAATGCGCACAAATCCGCCTGATCCACGCTTTGATTCTACTAAAAAGCCTCGCTCCATTGTGAAACGTGTACTTAACACGTAACTAATTTGGGAGGGGGCACACTCAATTTCTTCCGCCATTTCATTACGCTTTAATACAATGATATCTTCACATTCATTTGCAAGTTTATGCAAAATGAGTTTTTCAATAATATCTGCTAAATTACTCATAGTATCCCCTACCTGCTTACTACGTATTTGACCTTTACTCTATTTTATTTGACTTTTTGACTTTTTGCAACTATATGACAAAAAAAAAATTATCTTTCCCGCAAAAAAGTAATCTTACCGCTTGTTTTTCCTTTTTAACCACTCATACAGTAAATATAAGACCGCTAGTGACATTAACATCCGATTGACCCAATTAAATTCTCTCGCGAAATATTGGCTTTCAAAATAGGAGACTGGACTGTGAACGCTAAATAAGGATAAGGGATATAATAAATAATTTGCATAGGCAGCATGAGTCAAACTATCTATCAGTAAGTGGGTACCCCACCCTATGACAAAGGCTCGGGCACCTTTCATCTGGACGAGTAAGACAGTAATAAATACAATCCCCCAAACAACTACAGAGTGACCAAGCAAATCTATTTTCACAACCCACGGATACATGGGTAATAGAGACATCATTTTAGCTGGGTCTAAGTGTAACAAATCAATCCATGACAATTGCCCATGGAGCAACATGACCGCTACTGCGATGATATAAATATAATCCGGCAGCATGGAACCGAGTAAAAAGTTCCAAACCATTGGATGATGACGTGTTAAAAAGTAGATCCAGAATCCATGGTGCCAGGTAAACATGCTAATTCCCTCTTTCCTTTTCTATAGTATTACACAAATAAAGCCCAATCTATGCCAAAAAGAAGAGAACGACTTCGCTCTCTTCTCTTCTAATTATTTTTTATTCGCTTGTACTTTTTTCGCAAATTCTAGTCCAAAATTAAAACATTGTTCCTTCTCATCTTTATTCGTTACCCATTTTAGCGCTAATTCAGAAGGTTCAACTTTTATCCCGGCTGCCTCCAAAGAATTCTCAAGGATCTTTTGTGCACCGCCAGCCCAACCATGGGCACTAAAAGCAGCCCCGAGTTTATTAACAGGCTTCAATCCTTGTATATACGATAAGAACCCACCCATTGTTGCTAAGACTGTATTATGTTGGGTCGAGGATCCAAGAATAACCCCACCAGCTTCTAATATGTCATTCATAATATCACTCATCGCTGATGTTTTTAGTCTATGTAACTTTACTTTTGCCCCTGAGGCGGAAGCACCTTCTAAAATACGGCGCGCCATATCTTCTGTTGCTCCCCACATGGTATCATAGACAATTACTACTGTATCATCATGGTATCCAGTACCCCATTGCTCATATTTCTTCAAAATATCGGCAATATGGGAACGCCATATTACGCCGTGGCTAGGAGCAATCATTTTAATTGGCACAGTTTCTGCCTTTTTTAACGCGCCACCAACCAGTCTCGTATAAGGAAGTAAAATATTAGCATAATATTTAGCTGCTTCTTGCATAATATCATGGATTTCATTTTCATCATCAAATGGATTTGACGTACAAATATGCTGTCCAAAGGCATCATTTGAAAACAAAATTTCTTCACCAGTGAGATAACTAGCCATGGAATCTGGCCAATGCAGCATAGGAAGAGTTATAAATTTTAATTGATTACGACCTAGATCTAATGCGTCGCCTTCTTTTACTACTTGGAAATCATAATCTTTTTGATAATGCTTTATGATGGATTCTTTACCTTGCGCTGTCAAAACGACCTTGGCTTGTGGTGCCTTTTCCATAACCATCGGTAATGCACTTGCATGGTCAGGTTCTGTATGATTGCACACAATATAATCAATTTTGGTAAGGTCAACTATTTGACTGACCCGCTCTAGTAATTCTGCTCCAAAAGGTGCTTTTACTGTATCGATTAAACAAATTTTTTCATCTACAATTAAATAGGAATTATAAGTAATACCTCTGGGTGTAGCATAACCATGAAAATCTCTCATAGTCCAGTCAACTGCCCCCACAGAGTATACGCCTTTTGCAATTTGAACATTATTCATCATAGTAAATTTCCTCCTAAGTCT
Organism: Pelosinus sp. IPA-1; assembly: GCF_030269905.1. NCBI lineage: Bacteria > Bacillati > Bacillota > Negativicutes > Selenomonadales > Sporomusaceae > Pelosinus > Pelosinus sp. IPA-1. The sequence continues at coordinate 29,047 of NZ_BSVC01000017.1, forward strand.
CCCAACTTCATTTTGTTTATAGTAAATTAGGTGCTTTTCTTATCGCCTCTAACACCAAACTAGCTTCTTCAATAATATGCTCAATAATATCTTTCACTGGCTCTATCTTAGTCAATGGGAGTAAGCTTTGACCAGCTTGTACCATCCCATTCTCCACATCCCCGTCAATGGCGGCTAAACGATTTGTACCTGTTGCCAAACGAGCAAGTTCTTCTTCCGACGTATGCTGACGTTCTAATTCTAAGAAACGATCTGTAAATTTATTTTTAACACCACGAACAGCATGTCCGTGAAGCGCTCCTGTAACTACACTGTCGTTATCAGTTGCAGCAATTAATTTATGTTTTACATTGGAATGAACAGCACATTCTTCTGCTACTAAGAAACGAGTGCCCATTTGTATTCCTGATGCTCCCATTGCCAAGGCAGCTACTAATCCACGCCCATCAGCAAAGCCACCCGCAGCAATAACTGGAATATCAACCGCTGGAATTACTTGCGTCATTAAAGCCATCGTCGTTAATACTCCAATATGACCTCCCGCTTCCATTCCCTCTATTACAATCGCATCAGCACCTTTTTCCTGCACCCTTTTTGCTAATTTAACATTAGGTACTACTGGAATTTTTTTAATACCCGCCTCATCTAGCTGTGAGAAAAAAGGAATTGGATTTCCTGCCCCAAGAGTAACGAAGGCTACTTTTTCCTTGCAAATTACATCCATAATTTCGTCTTTATCTGATGCCATAAGTTGTACATTGACACCAAATGGTTTCGTCGTAAGGGATTTTGCTAAACGAATCTGTTCACCAACCCATTGGGCATTGCGACCGCCTGCTGCAATAATACCAGCACCACCAGCTTCTGATACAGCTGCTGCTAACTTTCCGTCAGATACCCATGCCATACCGCCTTGAATGATAGGATATTTTATATTTAGCATCGTTGTTAGTTTTGTACTCATCTTTGATCTTCCTTTCTTGAAATATATTATCTTTGGGAAAATTCACTATTTAATTACATTTTCCTGCAAAAACTCTTCTCTTATTTTCATAAAACGAATATCCAGTATTTTCTGTATTTTTACATAAAATTATACTTTACAATTGTCGTTAATCAATTTATAATGAAATGCTATATAATACATATAATATACGACGTAGATATAAGCTTTAATCATTACTTATAAAGGGGAATTTAGTATGATAATGGGAATAATTGGCAGACACCTAACGATTGATATGTATGGATGTAACTTTGAAAGTCTTACTAATATTGAATTTATAAAAAAGGCAATGACAGTAGCCATTGCTGAATCCAATATGACACTACTCAATTTCACTTATCATAAATTTGAATCACAAGGATTGACAGTGTTAGCACTATTAGCAGAAGGTCATATGAGTGTACATAGTTACCCAGAAAAAGGATATGCTGCCATCGATGTTTTTACCTGTAGCGACAACAGTCAACTTAACCAAGCATCTAATGCATTGAAACGTTTTTTAAAACCTGAAAAGACGAAAATTACCAATATTAAACGAGGTGATTTCGGTTCTATCAGTGATATGAAACCCAAAATTAAAGTTAGTGTTACTCCTATACGCCGCGTGCGGGATACAGGAGTGAAAGTTTTTAAATTTTTGTCTCGTTCTAAATAGAATTAATAAAAAACCGTTATTACAGGTATGAGCCCTGTAATAACGGTTTTTTATTAATTTTCGCCAAAATTACTAGCAATAAGCTCTTCTAAGGCTTTTATACATTCTTCCTCATCTTCGCCTTCAACAGTAATATTAATTTGAGCATTTTGTTTTATGCCCATTCCCATTACGGCTAAAATACTCTTACCATCCGCTGTCTTATTATTCCCTGTAATTCTAACTTTACTTTTAAAATTTGCCGCCTTTTGTACAAACTGAGCTGCCGGCCTAGCATGTAACCCACTATTATTTGTAATTGTAATTTGTTTTTCAATCATATGTATCCCTCACTAAAAATTATTATTGAAAATCTAGTAGCTAGTTCCTACTAAATGGTTGAACCACAAAGGCACAAAGGACACGATCCCCTCCTTTGTGTGCCACCGGAGGTGGCAGTGTCTTTGTGGTTCATTCAGCTTATTAATTATGATACTTAGCTAACAAGATAGGAATCCTTTTTAGCACTTATTTAACGTACGTGCACCTTCCGCAGTTGCTATTACAGCAGACAATGAACTTCCTAAAGATGCTTCCACAACAGCACTAATAGCTCCTTCCAATATGGGAGCATCCGCAATCTTTACTTTAGCACGCAGTTCATCATCCAGAAAATCAAAAGCAGTTTCCGTACTGAGCACTGCACTACCGAGATCGACTAGGACTGCAACACCATCACCCGTATTGGCCAAAACAATGGCTTCACTCACCTTAAATGCATCTGTACCTATACTACCATCGTCCATTCCACCAGCAGCAATAATCTGCTGGCTAGGGTTAGCCATTTGTAATGCCATTTCTCGTATACCTTCTGCGACCTTTTGACTATGTGAAACAATTACGACTCCTACCATATCCCTACAGACCTCCTAATTATTGCCGCGAAGAAACTCCAATAAGGCGTGCAACATAATATAAGATGATGTGGCCCCAGCATCTTGATGTCCAATGCTACGTTCACCAAGATAGCTGGCCCGACCTTTTGTTGCTGCAATCGTTTTAGTAAATTCGACACCCTCTTGAGCAGCATTACATGCCAACTCTAAACATTCGATTACAGTTTTATTTACTTTTGCACCTTCCATAAATGCATCATAGGCAGGTTCTAAAGCATCTAACATGGTTTTTTCTCCACGAATCGCTTTTCCCCGTTCCTTAATCCCGGTAATAGCTGCTGCTAGCATCAAACTAGCAGTATCAGTATCAAGTTTGGTTTTACCTTGGCTTGGACCAGCAGCCCGTAAAAAAGCGGTACCATATAATGGGCCAGAGGCACCTCCAACACTGGAAATTAACGTCATACCAATGGTTTTCATCACCTTACCGATATCCGTTTCTGCTTCTAATGCCTGCATCTTGGCTTGTACTGCCTCAAAGCCTCTTGCCATGTTAATGCCATGATCTCCATCACCAATCGCAGCATCTAAATCTGTTAACATTTGTTTATCACGGATAATCGCTTTTCCTATCGTATTTATAGCTTCAAATATATATCCACCCATAGAAATAAGTCCCCCTTTAAAACTGTACCAATGCTGGTGTATCTGCAGCAGCAAATAATAATTCTTTTAACTCGTCATCAAGCTTCAATATGCTAACTGAAAAACCAGCCATTTCTAAAGAAGTCATGTAATTACCTACGTAAGTCTTGGCAATTTTAATCCCTTTATCTCCTAGTATAGCTGCAACTTTACGATTTATTACATATAACTCCATTAATGGTGTAGCTCCCAACCCATTAATTAGTACCGCTACTTCTTCACCAGTTCCTAATGGCATATCTGCCAAAATTTTATCTACTAAATGATCTGTAATTTCATCAGCTGACCTTAATGCCTCACGGTGTGTGCCTGGTTCACCGTGAATCCCCATACCAATTTCAATTTCGTTATCTTCCAGTATAAAACTAGGTTTGCCAGCTGCTGGTACTGTGCACGGAGCAAGTGCCATCCCCATAGATCTTACATTGCTGATTACTTTTTCTGCAACCCGTTTTACCTCCGCCAAATCTGCACCAGTTTCGGCTTTAGCGCCTGTAATTTTATGTACTAATACTGTACCAGCAATCCCTCGGCGTCCAATCGTCCATGTGCTATTTTCCACCGCTACATCATCATTTACAATCACCTTGTCAACAACAATCCCATCAGCTTCTGCCATTTCAATTGCCATTTCAAAATTCATAACGTCACCGCTATAATTTTTTATAATCAAAAGTACTCCCTTGCCATTATCTACTGCTTTTACTGCCTCGTACACCTGATCTGGTGTAGGTGAAGTAAATACAGCACCAGCAACTGCACCATCTAACATTCCTCTACCAACAAAACCAGCATGAGAAGGTTCATGACCACTGCCACCACCGCTGACTAAAGCAACTTTACTTTCTGGTGCATTGGCTCTTACCAATACATCAAAGCCTTCTATTCTTTTTACATACTGAGGGTGTGCCAACACCATTCCTTGTAACATTTCCTCTACTACCTGTTCTGGTACATTAATAACTTTTTTCATTTTGTTTACTCCCCTTCGTTATTTTATATCCCATTTATGGCAGATTCCGATTTAAATAAGGAACTATGACTACATCCGATGAAACATTATTCCTTACTTATAGTTATACAAGCAATATTCATGCCAATAGAAGAATCTTACATTAAAATTTACCTTATCAATAAAGTTTTTAACATAAATTTGATATAATCTGTCCGACTTATGACCATAACGCAGCATAAAGCCTTAACATTCAGTCTTTTTCTCTAACTACTATCTTCTCCAACACAAAGAAAAGAACTTGGTAATTCCAAGTTCTTTTTTGTATAAATTAATATATTTAATTTGAGAAAATAATTTATTGGTAAAAAGTATCAAGTAGTTCTTTTTCGTTGATACTTTTTACCAGTTACAGTCTCATATTACCAAGACACTGTTTTTTCAATTCCATATTTTCTTGCCTTTGCTGCTACCGTTTTATGAGTTAGCCCTAATGCCTTACCAGCGCTATTAAAACTCCCGTACTTTTCCAAGGCCAATCTTATTATCGACTTTTCATACTCATTCCAAGTTAAAACAATGTCATCCGTAATAAAGTTATTCTGTTCTTTTTTCTCTAATAAGAGTTCTTCTTTTAGATAACTGGGCAAATGTTTTGCTGAGATTGAACTTCCTTCTGTTAAGGTCACCATTCTCTCAATCATATTTTCTAACTCCCGAACGTTCCCTGGCCATTTATATTGCATAAGTACTGCTAAAGCATCACTCTTAATACTCTTAGGGTTTTTGTTAAGTTCATGACTTATTTTATCTAGAAAATACTCAACTAACATGGGAATATCCTCTTTACGTTCCCTTAATGGTGGCAATAAGAGTGGAATAACATTTAGACGATAATATAAATCTTCCCGGAACTCTCCACTTATCACCATCTTTTCTAAATTTCGATTAGTAGCAGCTATGATCCGCACATTTACTTTAATTGTGACTTCCCCACCGACCCGCTCAAATTCTTTTTTCTGTAAAACACGCAATAACTTTACTTGCATGCTTTTTTCCATTTCACCTATTTCGTCTAAAAAAATTGTGCCCTGATTCGCTAATTCAAATTTCCCCAGCTTTCTACGTATAGCTCCTGTAAAAGCACCCTTTTCATGACCAAAAAGTTCGCTTTCCAATAAATTGGTCGGAATAGCACCACAATTAACTCGAATGAAGGGACCTGCCGCTCTAATACTGGCATAATGAATTCCTTCTGCTACTAATTCCTTGCCCGTACCGCTTTCACCACGAATTAACACATTAGAAGATCCTTCCGCGGCTTTGGTTGCCATAGCTAAAGCATCTAACACTTTACCACTGCGTCCAATAAAATGTTCAAATGCACGATTTGGCTTTTTCGTGCGCCATAACTCTTGCTCTAAATACTCAGCTTTAGCAGAAATATGATTTAATTTCTCCATGAAACTATGAACTTCTGTAATATCTTTTACGACGGATACAACTCCTGTTAATTCCCCATCAACAATGATAGGATTAACATTAGCAACTACAGTCACTCCATTAGATTTTTGGCTAATATTACCCAAAATCTGCTTTCCGGAGGAAAGAACTGTAGATCTAGCGCCTTCAGGAGATATTTCTTTTGTATTTTGGCCGACTAAATGTTCATACTGCTGATTAACAATTCGTAAATACGCCGGATTTACATATGTAATACATCCATCTTTATTAACTACACAAATACCATCTTGTACCGATTCTAAAATTAATTGTAACCGTTCTTTTAACTCTTTAATTTCTTGTAATTCCCATGTGACCTTTTCTAGCGCGGAAATATCTTCAAAAATAGCAACCGCACCTTTGATCTGCCCATCAATTAGAATCGGAGTACGATTCGTAATTGTACTAGAATTGCCAATAAGTTGCTTACAAGCCAGTTCTGGGATTCCTGATTTATTAACAAGATGTAGTCTTGAATTAGGAATTACGTCATATACTTTTTTTCCGATTACGGCGCTTGCAGGGATTCCTAAAATCCCTTCCGCAGCGGGATTAAATATAGTCACTAAGTCATTTTCATCACTTACCATTAATCCATTCGCCATACTATTAAAAATCTGTTCTGCAGTAAAAGAATTATCTTGAAGCAACTTATCAACTTTACTAATAGTCTCAGCATTGTCCAAGTGAAAGTCACTTTCTAAAAATGCTACCATCTGCTCCACTACTAATTCAGCATAATTCCCGCTACCTATAACCCATACTTCATCTCCCGCCTTTATTCTTAGAGAACAAAGTAGCATCAAACTATTTGCTAGTATTTTTTCCCGATCTTTATAGCGAAAGAATATTGAAGTTTGATATTTCATATTAAACTCATGAGCTTTTTGCACTATCATCGCAGCAACTCTTGTATGTATTCCTTTTTGGTGTTGAATAACTGCTTTTTTTTCATAATACAATGTATCACCCTCTTTTATACAACGATAAGTAAAAAGACTCTATTAATAAAATTTTGGAAAATATTACTTGACATTTCTTCAGTAATGGATAATAATAGTTAATAGATAATAAATACTTTTTGGAGGTAATTAAGAATGAAAACTGAAAAAAACTTAGCTGACGGTTTTGCTGGTGAATCACAAGCCAATATTAAGTACTTAGCTTTTGCTAAAAAAGCGGAGGCAGAAGGGTATACACAAGCTGCTAAACTTTTTCGTGCAGCTGCAGAAGCAGAAATGATTCATGCTCATTCTCATTTGAATGCCTTAGGAAAAGTAAAAACAACAGCCGATAATCTTCAAGCAGCTATTGCTGGCGAAACCTACGAGTTTAGTGAAATGTACCCACAATTCCTTGCAGATGCAAAGACAGAAGAAAATACTACTGCGGCAATACGCTCTTTTACACTTGCTAACGAAGCCGAAAAAGTACATGCTCAGTTATACCAAAAAGCACTTACTAGCTTAGATACTAAAGAAAACTTTGACTATTATCTCTGTACTATCTGCGGTCATATTCACGAAGGTAGTGCACCAGATGCATGTCCTATCTGTGGAGCAAAAGCGCAAGCTTATAAAAAATTCTAATACATATATTTTTTATCATAACCGAAAGGCCACTTCTTGGAAGTGGTCTTTTTCTTTTAGCGAAATTTTCTAATCAAATTTCGCTAAATCCTTAAAAATACTATTATGTAGATATCCACATATCACCTATCCATTGTTAGTATCTTTAAAATTCGTTGCACAATATCTCTATCCCTTTTACATTATAGATATAATTTATCCTATTTTAGACTTACTTCCACCACTATTCATTAATAACGCACAAGATTATCCCCAGTCTGTTTATAACCTGTCTTCGACATCTCTAGCACCTCGAATCTACACTTCTATTTTCAGACTGAGCTTTACTAGGCTCATGTTATTATAAGCGGAGGTTAAATGCTAATGGCAAAGTGTTAATAATATGAACCTAGCGCGACCAATCATACTAACACAATAATCATTTGATAATAAAAAAGCACTCACAAAAGTGAGTGCTTTTCCAAATAACCAGCAACTATCTATCCTCCCAGGCCGTTTCCAACCAAGTACTTTCGACGTATGGGCTTAACTACTGTGTTCGGTACTTCGATTGGCGATAATACCTCATCTGCCTCGTTGCTCCTGCGCGCGCTCACTTCGCGTACTGATGTACTGCTCAGTTCGTGTGCTCGTCGCGTCTAGCATCTGAAGCATTCTCACCAATCTCAGGCACGACGAAATAAGAAAAAGCTATCCCTAGTACAATATCTATTTGACAACAAAAAAACACCCACAATAAAGTGAGCGTTTTTTCTTTAACCAGCAACTACCTATCCTCCCAGGCCGTTTCCAACCAAGTACTTTCGGCGTATAAGGGCTTAACTACTGTGTTCGGTATGGGAACAGGTGGAACCCCTTAGCTATCGTCACCGGATTAAAGTTTTTAAAGAAGTACATATTTTCATATGTTCCTTCAAAACTTCACAGAAGAAAGACTACATGTTAGTCGTTAATAGCTAGGCTACTAACTAAATTAAGTCAAGCCCTCGTCCTATTAGTACCAGTCAGCTG
>NZ_BSVC01000018.1 GCF_030269905.1 Pelosinus sp. IPA-1
GTAACACAAGTATATTGTGTTACATTACTTTTTGTTGCTTTTTTAAAAGGAGGATTTAGTATACTACAAAATTTGCTAGAAAATAATAAAATTGCATTTCATTATGCTTCTAAAACGAAGCTAGAAGTAATAAATCATTTGCTGAACTTATTAAATCAACATGATGCAGGGACAGCGTGGCATTCTTATAAGGTAGCCAGTATGGCAGCTGATTTTGCAATAAGACTCAATCTGTCAGTTTCCACCATTGATGATATAACGTCGGCTGCCCTACTTCATGATATAGGTAAAATAAAAATCCCCCCCCATATATTAAATAAGCCTGAGAAGTTGACTCGAAATGAATTTAAAATTATAAAAAAGCATTCCCAATATGGTTTTGAAATTTTGAAAAATATAAAGCAATTGGATTCACTAGCAGAAGCAGTTCTTTGCCACCATGAAAAATTTAATGGCAAGGGCTATCCATTTGGGAAAGTAGGTCAAGAAATACCTTTAATTTCACAAATATTAAGTATTGTAGATGTTTATGAAGCGATTACTTCAGATCGGGCCTATCGTAAAGCAATGACACGAAAGGAAGCGATTCAAGTCCTGCATGATGGAAGAGGAACTCACTTTAATTCTGAGTTAGTAAATTTCTTTTTATTAGGAGGAGAGTAAATCGTGGAGTATCACGAAGAAATAGAGTATCTTATAAGTCTTTTAAACAAACCGAAAAGTAAGAGCCATGAAATAGAAATTTTAAATAGATTAGAGAAACTTTTGGAAGAATATACAAGGAATATTTATCAGAGGGGGTCTTTAACTTCCGATAAATAAGTAAGAAGGCGCACCTTATTTTGAAACGTCAGTACCTTTGCAAGGTTGCTGACTTTTTTACTTTCAAAAATCTTTATTTTTATTAACCCAAACAAGTCTCAACGTTTTGAGGATATGTTAAAATGGAGCTACCATATTAAAAATTCTTATAGTTCTTAATTGAGTATAAGTTAATTACAATATTTGGAGGATGGATATGATTAAATTAGGAACTTATCGTCATTTTAAAGGTAAGGTATATAAAGTAATAATGATTGCTAAGCATAGTGAAACGCTAGAGGATTTTGTTGTGTATCAAGCTTTATATGGGGATAAGGGAATGTGGATACGCCCCTTAGCTATGTTTGAGGAAATGGTTCAAGTGGAAGGGCAGGCGGTAAAACGGTTTGCATATGTTGGAGATTAATGAACCTATTTCTTCTTTATATCAGAAATGGATAGGTTAATACGATAATTCCCATGCAATAATATTTCGTCAAGAAGTGCACTTAGGTGTTGTTGATTGGCCAAGATAGCCTTGAGCCAATAACATCCTTCACCACTTATTTTATGGGCTTCCAGCACTTCCTCTCGACTTTTCACAAATTCCTGAAAGAGAGAGTGATTTGTAGTTTTCATAAATACGGTTATAAATGCTATTAGGGGTTTACCGAGCTTCTCTTGGTTGAGAGTAATAGTGAAACTTTCAATGATTTCTAAATCTTGCATTCGTCTAATACGTGCAGCTACTGCTTGGCCAGTTAAATGAACTAATTTACCAATTTCCTGCCATTGCATACGAGAATTATTTTGTAGGCACTGTAATATCTCCCAATCTGTTTTATCAAGCATGTTAGCTCATTCCTTTCATCCTGTAAGTGGAAGGCCCTATAGTCTTTCATCGTAAAATTGTAATGAACTCAATTTATTGTCATAATAGTAGTAGGAAATGACACATGTAAAGGTAGGGAATGATATGGAGCTTCAGCTGTTACGACATGCTACCTTATTGGTAAGTATGAGTGGTAGAACATTGCTAATTGATCCGATGTTAAGTCCGGCAGGACTGATGCCGCCTATCGTCAATTCAACAAATCAACGCCCCAATCCTCTGGTTGAGTTGACTTGCTCACAGGATTTTTTGCAAAATATTGACGCTGTATTATTGACTCACATGCATCGAGATCATTTTGATGATGCTGCTGCAGAGCTGTTGCCTAAAGATAAACCGATTTTCTGTCAACCAGAGGATGAGAGCAAACTGAAGGAATTAGGATTCTATCGTGTTATTCCGATTTTTAAACAAAATTGCTGGGAAGGGTTAAATATTATCCGCACCGCAGGTCAACATGGAACAGGGGAAATAGGTATCGCTATGTCGCCAGTCTCTGGTTATATTCTGGAAGCGAAAGGTGAACCTATGCTTTATATAGCTGGAGATACTATTTATTGCTCAGAGGTAGAGAGTGTTTTGGGTACATACCATCCACAGGTAACGGTAGTGAATGCTGGGGCGGCCCAATTTTTAAATGGTGACCCTATTACTATGACAAAGGAAGATGTAGGGGACCTTTGTAGGTATGAGAGTGAGACAAAAGTAGTAGCTGTTCATATGGAGGCCATAAATCATTGCCTTTTATCACGGAAAGCACTTAGTGATTATTTAAAGAGAGAAGGTTTACAAGAGAGAGTGTTTATTCCTCTAGATGGTGAAAAAATAGTTTTATCCGATGACTAAACCGCTCTAAGACTCCCATCTTCATCTCGTTAACAGTCTGTAATACCCTTCCCTCTGGTCAGGATAACAGTCTGTAAACTCGAAGTAAGTTCGCTCTAAGGGTCTCCGGACCCAAGGCTCACTTATATAAGTGGGAGTTAAGAGCGGCTAAGTCCCTGGATAAGAAGGGCTAAGATTCAGATGGAGTTAAAACTCCATCTGAATCAAGTCTTCTTTATTATAATTATGTCAGTTAGAAAAGGAATAGTTAGCTTCTAGAAAGAGGCCGACTATTCCTTTCGTTATTTATGAATGTAGCTTATTAATGCTATGTATGATGTGAACGATTTTTATAATAATATTTGCAAAATCATTATAAAAGGAATAAAATTTCTATGTGATGTATAGTAAGTATATTTCAGATTCACACTATATTAATAGCGTAATTGTGATATAATTTATTTCTTGGGGGTATTATGGAGCAAATTTTCCAATATGTAATTCATTTGATTGATATATGGGGCTATCCTGCTATTTTAATAGGTATGGCGTTGGAAAGTGCGAATATACCGATACCCAGCGAATTGATCTTTGGTTTTGCTGGCTATCTTGTTTTTTTAGGAAGAATGGATTTTAATTTGGCTGTGATGACAGGTGTAGTAGGCGGTTTATTAGGGTCGATAGGCTCTTACTTAGCTGGCTATTATGGGGGGCCGCCTTTTGTCACACGATATGGACGATATATTTTTTTGTCTGAGCAGAAGGTAGCCATGGCGCAGAAATGGTTTGATCGCTATGGGCTAATTACCGTCCTATTAGCGCGGCTATTGCCCGTTGTACGCACTTTTATTTCATTGCCAGCAGGGTTTGCAAAAGTTAATTTTATTAAATTTATCCTGTATACTATTATAGGGTCTGTACCTTGGACCATTGCCCTAGTTTATGCAGGAATGATGCTTGGGGCGAATTGGGAAACAATACGTACAATTGGTCATGAAGCTAGCTTACTTGTTGCTGGCGGAATTTTTATTCTTTTATTGTATTATCTAAATAAAAAGAGTAAGAATGCATAAGGGTAAAGCAGATTGATATAGGGTAGTATAAAGAGTGAGGAACGGTAAGCATCATATTATGGAGCGAAGGATATAAGATGACGGAAGAAAATGAACAAATCAATAAGAATAAAGGAAGTTCTAATTCCTTTTTAAAAGGCACTTTGATTTTGACCGTAGGTGGCATTGTTGTTAAAGTTATTGGATTCTTAAATTGGATTATTTTATCAAGAGTATTAGGTGGTGAGGGCATTGGTCTTTACCAAATGGCATTTCCTATTTATTTATTGGCGTTAAGCGTATCTTCAGCAGGCATTCCTGTAGCTATTTCCATTATTACTGCTGAAAAAAGGGCCTTATTTGATTACGTTGGGGCAAATCGTGTTTTTCGAATTTCCTTAACGGTATTAGTTATCACAGGACTATTCTTCAGTTTATTGCTATATTTTGGTGCAGGTTTGTTAATTGAATACCGCTTTATTCGAGATCCTCGGGCCTACTATTCCCTGTTGGCTTTAGCACCTGCAGTTTTCTTTGTTACGATTTTATCCAGCTATCGTGGGTACTTACAAGGCTGCCAAATCATGACGCCAACTGCTGTATCACAAATTGCCGAACAACTAGTTAGAGTTGGTACGATGTTAATCTTTGCAAGTTTATTACTGCCAAAAGGCTTAGAATATGCAGCAGGGGGGGCCAGTTTGGGGGCTGCTCCAGGAGCTGTGGCAGGCCTGCTGGTTTTAATTTATTATTATGTTCGCCTGCAAAAACAAGGTAGAAAAGATACAGAGGGGCAAGTTATAGACCGTATACAAGAACCGAGTATGAGCATCATAAGACGTCTAGTCAAGCTTGCTTTACCAGTATCTTTATCAAGTATTATGCTGCCCATTGTGGCAAATTTTGATTTATTTATTGTTCCTGCCCGTTTAGAGGTAGCAGGGTATACTGTGGAGCAGGCGACTGAATTGTTTGGTTATTTAACAGGTATGGCAGTGCCACTGCTGAATTTATCTACGATTTTAACAGCTTCGTTGGCTACGAGTTTAGTGCCAGCCATATCGGAGTCTTTTTCCCTAGGTAATACCAAGCGAATTTATCAGCAAACAGCATCTGCTATGAGAATTGCTAATTTGGTGACCATTCCCGCTTTTGCAGCTTTGTGGTTGTTGGCCGAACCTATTTCTCAGATGGTTTATAATGCACCTCAGGCTAGCCATTCAATAAGTATTATATCTATTGGAATTTTTCTTTTAGGCATACACCAGGTGACAACAGGAGTATTGCAAGGTATGGGGCATACTGCCATTCCCGTTATTAATATGGGGATTGCAGCTATTTTTAAGGTTGTTTTGAATTGGGCGTTAACGGCTATTCCGACTCTTGGTATCAAAGGGGCCTCTTGGGCCACGGTTGCTGATATTGGAGTTGCCGCATGTTTGAATATTTATTATGTGCATCGTTATGTTGGCTATGCCATTGAGATAAAAAGCTTAGTAAAACCAAGTGTTGCAGCCGCTGTTATGGGAAGTGTTATTTACATAAGTTATGATGCCATTGTCTCGGCTACGTCTCATATAGCCCTTGCCACTCTTACAGCTATGACCTTTGGTATTATTGTATATGGTGGAGTATTGCTCGTTATTGGCGGCATTAGCGAGAGCGATATGAAACAGGTACCGTTGATTGGTTCTCGTGTAGTGCCTATATTGCGTAAGTTTGGACTATTTAAGGACTAATTTTATTAGGTATAATATCCTAACTGTAAAATTTATCATCAAATAGTGGGAGCTAAATACAAGACTGGATATATTGAGTTGGTTTAAAAAATTGGTAATTTAATAAAGCAAAGATTAGGCAAAAACAATTGAGGTCTTGCCTAATCTTTTTAATTTTAAGCAGAATTTTAGGACTTTTACCCTAGGATTTTTAGATAATGAAAATACAACATGTGCTTTTAAAAAGAAAAGATAATACTATATGTTGTGTATTTTGAAATTTTATAGATAATCGTAAATTAGTAAAAGTCAAGTCTTGGTTTAAAAAAATATAGTGATATAATTACGTATAGAGAATAATTATTTTATTCAAATGTAACGTTTTTTTACTTGTTTGGTGGGCGTGAATAATCCACCAAAAATAAGTATTTTTGTGTATGGAAGTTGCTTTAATTTTAAAATGCAAAGATTTGAGTAGTTTAGTTTTAAAAATATAAATATTTAGGGTGGGGAAATATGAGCAATTTTCAAGTTGTTAAACGTGATGGTCGTGAAGTGGAATTTAATCCAGGAAAAATTTATGCGGCAATTCAAAAGGCTTACAAGGAAAACTTTGATGGTGTAGTGAAAAAGGAAAAACTCCAGCTATTAACAGACAAAGTACTTACTAACATTGAGACACGTAAAATACATAGCTTATCAGTGGAAGAAATACAAGACCTTGTTGAGGATGTATTATTGCAGTCAGAAGAGGTAGCTGTTGCTAAAAAGTATATTGCTTATCGGGCCAAGCGTACTCAAGTGCGGGAAGCAAATATGCGTTTGATGATGGATTATAAGGACATTACCTTTAAAGATGCAGAACAAGTTGATGGCAAAAGAGAAAATGCGAATGTAGATGGAAATACCGCTATGGGAACGATGCTTCAATATGGGGCAACAGGGTCTAAGCAATTTGCGATTCATCATATATTAAAACCAGAACATGCTAAATTTCATCAGGCTGGTTATATTCACATCCATGATATGGATTTTGAGGCTATCGGCACCTTGACTTGCTGTCAGATTGATATTAAGAAGCTATTTCGCGATGGTTTCTCTACAGGGCATGGCCATTTAAGAGAGCCACAAGATATTATGAGCTATGCTGCATTAGCAGCCATTGCGATTCAAAGCGACCAAAATGATCAGCATGGAGGACAATCCATTCCTAATTTTGATTATGGCTTAGCTGCAGGTGTTGCAAAAACTTTTATCAAGTTATATGCAGAAAATATGAAAAAAGTATTGATCATTGATTTTCCAAATCTAGAGGAAGACACTATTGATCAAATCCTCTTAAAAACAGTCCATCAATATAGTGGTGAGGAAGGAGATTATCCTCGAATTGGTGAGACGGAATATCAAGCTTATCATGGACAAGAAGCATCCCGTTTGAAGGAAGCATTAATAGGATATGGCATTACTATAACGGAATCTGAGATCGATAAAGTACAGGATTTTACTTATCGTTTTGCTAAAAGGGAAACAATAAAGAAAACTTATCAAGCAATGGAAGGATTTTTGCATAACCTAAATACCATGCATTCTAGGGCAGGGGCACAAGTACCATTTAGCAGCATTAATTTTGGGACAGACACTACGCCGGAAGGCCGATTGGTCGTAGAACAGTTCTTATTGTCTGTAGAAGCTGGCTTAGGTAATGGAGAAACAGCCATTTTCCCAATTAGTATTTTCAAGGTAAAAGAAGGCATTAACTATAACACGGAAGATCCTAACTATGACTTATTTAAATTATCTTGTCGTGTTTCAGCCAAACGGTTATTTCCTAATTTCGTCTTTATTGATGCACCATTTAATTTGCAATACTATAAACCAGGTCGTCCTGAAACAGAAATTGCGACAATGGGATGTAGAACAAGGGTTATTGGATCCGTATTCCCTGAATCCGATGGTATTATTTTTGGGAGGGGGAATAACTCCTTTACTAGCATCAATCTTCCGAGAATAGGAATTAATCATGGTATTTGTTTAGGTGAAAGAACGGCGCCTAATATAGATGGTTTTTATCAAGAATTAGATTCTTTAATTCAACTGGTAATTCAGCAAATATTAGATCGTTATGAAATCCAAAAGAATAAAAAAGTTAAGAATTTTCCTTTCTTAATGGGACAGAAGATTTGGTTTGATTCGGATAAATTGGAATGGGAAGATACGCTAGAAGATGTAATTAAACATGGCACTCTAACTATTGGATTTATTGGCTTAGCGGAGACTCTTACCGCTCTTTATGGAAAACATCATGGAGAATCGGAGGCAGCCCAAGAAGCTGGACTTGCAATCATTGGACATATGAGAAAACGTATGGATGAGGCAGCAATAAGGTACCAACAGAATTTTTCCTTGATTGCGACACCAGCAGAAGGCTTATCAGGACGTTTTGTAAAAATTGATGCTAAAAATTATGGAATTATTCCTGGGGTAACGGATCGGGATTACTACACAAATGGATTCCATGTTCCTGTATATTATTCAATTCCAGCTGCCAGAAAAATTGAGATAGAAGCTCCTTATCATGCCATGACCAATGCAGGCCATATTACCTACATTGAATTAGATGGAGATCTAGTAAAAAATCTAGATGCTTTTGAAATGGTTGTTCGCAAGATGAAGGAATGCGGCATTGGCTATGGCTCCATTAACCATCCAGTAGATCGTGATCCGAAATGTGGTTTTACAGGTGTGATTGGCGATCAATGTCCAAAATGTGGACGAGTAGAAGGGGAAGGCGGCATGGGTTTCGAACGTATTCGCCGTATTACTGGATACTTGGTAGGTACTATGGATAAATGGAATGATGGTAAACGGGCAGAAGAAAAAGATCGGGTTAAGCATGGTGTGAGAAACGAAACTAGTAGTAATTAAATTACTAAAAATGTGTTATAACTAATCACATAGTATTTAGTAGAGGAGACTTTAACATATGATTACGTTAGTAGCTAATATGCAGGCAAAACCAGGTAAAGAAAAAGAACTAGAGGCTGCGTTACAGACCGTATTTTCTAAGGTGCAACAGGAAGAAGGCACTGTAGCATATGTGCTTCATCGTTCCAAAACCAATGCTGGACAATTTTTCTTTTATGAAAAATATCAAGATCAGCAAGCACTAGATCATCATGGTTCTACACCTTATTTAAAAGAATTATTTAGCACAATTTCCGGCTTGCTTCTTGAAAAACCAGAAATCAAATTGTATGAAGAAGTGGCTGCAATTTCTCGCTAATAATGGAGAACTTGACAATTATTAACTGAAAAAATCCTGCAAAGTAACTTACTTTGCAGGACTTTTTATTTATCCGTCGTAAAAGGCGATTATTTATAACTAATTATATTTATTGAATATTTGTAATGTCGAAAGACTAGTAAGAGAAGGCGAGATTATGAAGGAAGCAGGAAACTCGAAGTACGGGTTTTACTGGTAAAATAGAATATTGATATCTAACAATAGATTTAAAATCCATGTTTGGGATGAATAATCCTAAACATGGATTTATTTTTGTCTCAATAAGGAGCTATCTAAATGTTATTCATTTTCTTTGAATTTATTTGGTAATCTATACCTTTTGGTATAGGTAAAAAATTACAAAATGATTTATTATTTAAAAGTATAGGTTTAAATTAATCCATTTAGATGGTAAAAATAAAACTTGAAAATTAGTGTACCTGCATAAATAAAAGTTCAAAGAATAGTGCCAATAGTAATACTGTCAAAAGGAGATGCCCAATGAATGAAAAAGTTTCTCCCCTGAAAGAAGATGGCCGATATCAAATTACCGCGACTGATACTGGCGTATGCCTTAGTGTCTGGCCTCCAGGTAACAATGGGATGCCAGTAAAAAAGGCAACAATTATTCAAGATTTGACCAATCGAAATTTTATTAACTATGACAGTAATTTTATCTCCATAGTAATCAAGGAGGCCATCGGTAAGCCAATACAAATTTTTAGTTCATTGCCATCCGAAGACGGTCGGTATCAAATCACAGCAACTGATACTGGCGTTTATCTCAGTGTATGGTCACCAGTTAATATGGGATCGCCAGTTAAAAAGACTGAGATTATTCAAGATTTGATTAACCAAAAGTTTACCAATTTTGACAGTGATTTTATCTCTACGGTAATCAGAGAAGCTATTGGCAGACCGATACTAATCATGAATTCACTACCATCACAAGATGGCCGCTATCAAATTACAGCAACGGATGCTGGCGTTCATCTTAGTGTGTGGTCTCCAGTCAATACTGGATTACCAGTAAAAAAGGCTGATATTATTCAAGAATTGATGAAGCAAAAATTTACCGATTTTGATAGTGACTTCATCTCCACGGTGATCAAGGAGGCTATTGGTCAACCAGTACTAATAGTCAATGCACTGGCGTCGATTCAGATGGAGCCCAATATTCGTGTAAGGGTGCGGCGGGATCGTCTGGAAGCTAGGATTGATCTTACCATACCAGAAGATGTTTCTAATGTTACAATGTCGCAACTTATAGACAAATTGAAATCGGCTGGTGTTGTTTACGGTATTGACGTATCCGCTCTTGAATCACTCACCCAATTACGTGCAGGGAGTGATATTGTTGTTGCACGTGGTAAGACGTCTTGTAATGGGAATGATGCGTTTCTGCATTATCATGTCGATAGTGATAGTCAAGGACGTCCAGTAGAAATGGATGACGGGCGCGTTGACTTTAAGGAAAATAATAGTTTTCTCTGTGTAGAGGAAGGACAGCTATTAGTAGAGAAAATTCCCGCTACACCTGGTACTTCGGGAATAGACGTCTTTGGCCTACCAATTTTAGCGAAACCGGGGAAAGACATACTAATGCCTGTAGGAAAAAATGTAGTTAATGTTGATGATTGGCGCCTTTATGCCGCAATTGATGGTCATTTGCATATATTTCTCGATAAGCGTATCAATGTCATAGAAGTCATTGTAATTGATGGGGATGTTGATTATTCCAGTGGGAATATTGAATTCAGGGGGAGTGTTATTGTCCGTGGTTCAGTTCAACCTGAATTTTCAGTAAAAGCAGGCGGTAATGTTGAAATATGCGGCAGCATTTGTGGTGGTATTGTAGAAGCTAATAACATCATTATCCACAGGGGCATTCAGGGAATGAATCGTAGCGTAATTAAAGCACGGGAGCGCCTAAGGACGAATTTTATAGAAAATGCTACTGTTTATGCTGATCAGGAAGTTCATGTTAGCGATGTAATTTTAAATAGTTCAGTTTTTGCAGGTGTCAAAGTTATTGTAGAAGGGCAGCGCGGTCTTGTTCGTGGCGGACGGATATCAGCCGGTGAAGAAATTCGCGCTCTCACCATCGGCAATCAGGCCAATGTTGCTACTGATATTGAAGTCTCCGTCAATCCGTATCTTAAGGATGAACTATTTAAGATTCGTCTTGAAAGTAAAAAGGCAATGGCTCTATATGAAGAATTAAAAAAATCACTGTCCTACATTCTAAGCCAAGGTGTTGAAAATCTTTCGGCTGAAAAAAGAGATCGATATGCAAAAAAAGAAGCGGAATGCAATACTATGAGGGTTAGTTTAGACGAGATGCGGCAACGCATAGCTCATATTGAAGACCTTCTCAAATCTCTTAAACCAGGCAAGATACATGTGAACGGTGTCATTTACCCCGGCGTCAAATTATTTATGGGACCCTTAACAAAACCCCTCAATGATCCTCTCAAATATGTCTCTCTATATGTGCATGATGGGGAAATTAAGTTTACATCATTACGGTAATTAGTAACTATAAAGACTAGCAGGTTTTATTATCTGCTAGTCTTTATAGTTACTAATGAGGAACTTAAGAGAAAAGGTCTGGATGTAAAACAGCATCGTTGAGTAACTCGCAAAGTAATTTGAGCGCTTTTGGTAAATCTACGTCTGTAAGGTTAGTCCAACAAATTCGCAGATGATTGGTCTCAGGTTCTCCAGGATAGAAAATTGAACCGGGAAGGAAATGTACGCCGCGACGGTGGGCTTCAGGAATTAAGAAATCGGTGTGAATCCCCTTTGGCATTGACAGCCATAAGTGGAGACCAGCAGTTTGTTTAGGACGAATAATACGAGGATCCAGAAGGCTGTCTAGTGTTTGGAGAACAGTTTTACGACGGCTGTCAAGAACGGTATTCATTTTGCGAATGGAAGAGAAAAGCTGGGGATTACGAAAAAACGGTACAAGAGACTTTTGCAGCCAAAGAGGAGATCCTAGGTCAGCAATGGATTTGGCTGCAAGCAGTCGATTATAGATACTGCCATCTGCAGCAAGTAATCCAAGTCGCATGCCAGGAAAGAGAAATTTGCTAAAACCTTTAAGATAAACTACCCGTCCGTCTGTATCTAACATCTTTAACGGTGGCGGTAAAATAGAGCATTTTATTTTATCCATTTCTAGTTCACGATGTGGTTCGTCTTCCAAGATGAGGACATTATGCTGCCTTGCAAAATTCAGTAAATCTTGTCGCCGTGATAAAGACATAATGGCACCAGTAGGGTTTTGCCCAGTGGGAACAGTGTAAATAGCTTTAAAACGAGTATAGGGTACCAAATCTTCTAGTATATCAACTCGTATTCCATTGCTATCAACAGGGATGGGGTGCAGGTTGACATGAGACAAGCGAAAAGCATCAATGGCTCCAGAAAAGCACGGAGTCTCCACTCCTATAATGTCACCAGGTCCAAGAAAGGTGCGTGCAAATAGGTCAATTCCCTGCTGTGTACCACTTGTAACGATTAATTGGTGGGGGGTTAAATCAATTGATATCACTTTTAAATAGTCTATTAAAGCAAGTATGAAGTCACTATCCCCTTGGAAATTAGCGTATTTCCCTAGGGAGCTGGGAGAGTTGTCGAGTGTTTGACGGATAGAGGTTTGAACTAAGTGCATAGGCAGTAACGAATGATGTACCGAAGCAGATGCCAAATCTAATATATTGGATGGTAAGCGTACCGTACTTTGACTCCAAAAACTAGCTCGCGGCAGATAGTCAGGCACAGAAAGCTGCCAATCAAAAGTAGCGGAGGGATTATTCGTATCTAAAGTATCATCTTTCGCACTGCGCACAAAGGTACCTTTACCCCGAATGCTTTCTGTTAAGTTGCTATGATCAAGCATTTTGTAAACTTGGTGTGCAGTTACTAAGCTAACATTTAGATCTTTAGCTAATTCTCGCACCGAAGGTAGTTTAAAATCCGGTGCAATTAAACCAGAACGGATACGCTGAGATATTTCCAAATAAATTTGTTGACGAATCGAAACGTTACTTTGGCGGTTAATAGAAATTTTCATAGGTCCTCCAACTGTTATACCTGTTCCTTGACTGTTATAGTAAATAAATGGTTTTATAAGAATAATATACACGAATGTTATATAACAGAAAAGAGGGAGAGCTTATGTATATAGTATATGGTTTGATGTGTTTAATTTTTGGTACCACGTTTCTCGCGATTAAGGTTGGTATAGAAGCTGGAGTGTCACCTTTTCTCTTTGCCGGTACCAGGTTTTTTATCGCGGGCGTTATCGTATTGGTTGCTGTTAAATTATTGTATGGCAAAATTAGCTTACGAGGCGAAGAGTATAGAGATGTTTTACTAGTTGGTATCTTTATGACTGGGATCATGTTTGGCTGTTTATACTGGGGTGAACAGTATATCTCGTCAAGTATTGCAGCACTATTAGCTGCAACCACGCCGATTATGATAGGTATTGTAGAATGGTTTCAGGGCTCGCGAGAAAGTGTTTGGATTAAAGGCTGTGGTTTATTTATTTCCTTTATTGGGGTAGGCGTTGCAGTATTTCCTGCCTTAGGGATCGATGTGACGAAAGAAGCTTTATTAGCTGTAGCGGGGATACTTGCCGCTGAAGTTGGCTGCGTTTTTGGCACAATGAAATCAAAAAAAATCTTAGCTGCTGGTTTAAGTCCCGCCCTACTCAATGGCTGGCAAATGCTAGTTGGAGGAAGTCTGCTTATCATGCTATCCTTAGCTACAGAACGAACTGAAGTAACTATCAACTATGATATATTCTTTTCATGGGCTTATCTTGTTGTATTTGGTTCACTTGTTGGTCATGGATCTTATTACTGGTTAGTAAATCGTGCAGGACCATTATTACCATCAACATGGACCTATATTTCACCAGTGATTGCCCAATTTGTTGGTTACTATGTTCTGTCAGAATATTTATCAATTTACTCATTCATCGGGGTTAGTTTGGTACTTTGGGGTATATTTTTAGTTAGTCGGGCTGGGATATTGGAAGTTTGGTTAAAAAAAAGATTACAAAGTGTAGTTGCTTCTTAAACAATTACCTTTTCATTAAAAAGATTGAGCCAACGTATGTATATCTCGCTTGACAAGACTCCTACTATGTTTCAGGACAGGTGCTCCATGTTAATGGCGGAACGATTACAGAGTCTTAAACGGTTCTAGGATAATCTGAATAACTATGCCTATTATTAAAGGACACTTTGATCATTAATTGATTAAGGTGGCCTTTTGTATTTGAAGCATAATATAGCAGGTAAGTGTGTCTAATATAATAGACATTGCTGTCTATTTATAGTACGCCATAGGACAAAAAAGTTAGAAATAAATAATAGATGTAGCACAATAATTGAGTTTAAGGGGATTTTTAAAAGATCTAATTATTGGCACATAACTTGCATTACTTATAGGTAAGATCAACGGTTATATAGTTAAGGGAGATCAAGGAGGTCAAAGTAATGATACACGAGGTAGTAATCGTTGGTGCTGCAAGAACTCCAATTGGTAATTTCCTTGGAGTGTTAAAAGACGTAAGTCCTATTGATCTTGGAGTAACAGCTGTAAACGGAGCATTAGCTAGAGCCAATTTAAAACCTGA
Organism: Pelosinus sp. IPA-1; assembly: GCF_030269905.1. Taxonomy (NCBI): domain Bacteria; kingdom Bacillati; phylum Bacillota; class Negativicutes; order Selenomonadales; family Sporomusaceae; genus Pelosinus; species Pelosinus sp. IPA-1. The sequence goes on from NZ_BSVC01000018.1 coordinate 14,228, forward strand.
TCAGGTTGAAGAACTTGTTTGTGGCATGATTTACAAAGGTGGAGCAAAAGGGAACCCTGGCCGCCAGATACAGTTAAAATGCAAAATGCCTATTGAGGGGTACGCATATACGGTTGATCAGCAGTGTGGTTCCGGTATGAAAGCATTCGAAGCCGCGGCACAGTCGATCATGCTTGGAAAAGCGCAAATTGCGGTAGCTGTTGGTGCAGAAAGTATGTCTCAGGCTCCTTATATTCTAAAAGGTGCTCGTGAAGGTTATCGTATGGGTCATAGTGGGATTCATGATTCTATGCTGCATGACGGTTTAATTTGTGCAATACAGGGTTATCATATGGGCGTTACAGCAGAAAACTTGGCTGAGCAGTACAATATATCTCGTTTGGAACAAGACGAATTAGCATTGCTGAGTCATCAGCGAGCAATTGCTGCACAACGTAGTGGAGTCTTTCGAGAGGAAATTGTTCCTGTAACTATTGAAACAAGACGAGGAGCAGTAGTAGTCGATTCAGATGAGCACCCGAGAGATGATTTTACAGTTGAAAAGCTAGCTGGTATGAAACCTGCATTTAAGAAAAATGGAACCGTAACATCAGGCAATTCATCAAGTGTTAATGATGGCGCAGCCGCATTAGTATTAATGTCTGCCGAGAAAGCCCGTGAACTTTCGATCAAGCCCCTTGCTCGTGTAGTTGCTAGTGCAAATATGGGAGTACATCCAGAGGTTATGGGTATAGGACCAGCGTTTGCTATTCCTAAAGTACTGAAGGATGCAAACTTGACAAAGGATCAAATTAGTTATTATGAAATTAATGAGGCATTTGCAGCCCAATTTATAGCAGTAAATAGAGAATTAAATTTGGATCTTAGAAATGTTAATCGTAACGGCTCTGGAATTGGGCTGGGGCACCCAGTTGGGTGTACTGCTGCCAGAATAATTGTGTCACTTTTATACGAATTAAAACGTTCTGGTGAGCGTTATGGTGTTGCTTCATTATGTGTTGGTGGGGGACCAGCTATTGCTACTGTAATCGAGGCAATTTAAAAGCGATGTTATAGGCAAAGGTTTATAATATAAAAAGAGTATTGAAGGGAGTTTTTTAAAATGAGAGGTTTGAAGGATAAAGTAGTAATCATTACTGGTTCTGCTAATGGGATTGGCAAGTGTACTGCCCTTAGATTTGCTGAGGAAGGTGCGAAAATAGTTGTTGCTGATTTTGCTGATGGATCAGGTACTGTAGCTGAACTAGAAGCAAAAGGAACTGCTGCGTTTTATGTTCAAGTTGATGTAGCGAACCCAGAGAGTGTTAAAAATATGATGGACAAAACGATTGAGGTTTTTGGTAAAGTAGATGTGTTGATTAACAACGCGGGAATTACAAAAGATGCTATGATGAAAAAAATGACAAAAGATGCTTGGGATGCAGTCATTTCTGTAAATCTTACTGGCGTGTTTAATTGTACTTCCGCAGTATTACCATATATGCTAGAACAAAAGTCAGGTGTTGTTTTAACATCGTCTTCCGTTGTAGGTATCTATGGAAACATGGGACAAACCAATTATGCAGCGACAAAATGGGGCGTAATCGGTATGACTAAATCATGGGCAAAAGAAATGGCGAAATCTGGACTACGTTTCAATTGCGTGGCTCCTGGTTTTATCGGTACAGACATGGTGAAAAAAATTCCTGAGCAAGTATTGCAAGATAGAATTCTTGTTAAAGTTCCTGCAGGACGATTAGGCGAACCTGAAGAAATAGCAGCAGCTTTTGCATTCCTTGCTTCAGATGATGCTAAATATATTAACGGAACAGTATTAAGTGTAGATGGTGCTTGCACTCTATAAGTTGATCCCCAAATTATATTTAGAGAACGTGATATAATAGTTCTCAACAAGTAAAAGAGAGCCTTCTTGAGTAATCAAGAAGGCTTTTTCAGCATCTAACTGTTGGTAGAGCAAATAAGACTCCAACTAAATACCTGTTTTTGCGTAGTTTCATCCTTGGTAAAGAGGACATGAATTGCCTCTAATGAAAAGCCTAAAGTCTATTTTTAAAAAGTTCGTCCCACAAATTAAAACGTAAATTGGAAAATCCTATTGATTCAATCAATATATTCAATTTCCCTTTTGTCCAGGGAACAGGTATTGTTAAAGAGGAGGAAAAATCGAAAAGTGAGAGTTTATTTAATTGTCAGGCATATAATAATGTCCTACAATATAAAAAGAGTAAAATTGTGGGATGTGTTAACTAAATGGATTTACGATTACTACAAACCTTTCTTTTGGTTGCAAAGATAGGCAATGTGACTCAAGCTGCAGAAGAACTAAATTTTAGTCAACCTACAGTAACGACCCAAATCAGAACAATGGAAGAACACTTTGGGGTCTTACTATTTGAGAGGGTAGGAAAAAAGTTATATATAACAGAAGCGGGTCAACGTTTGATTGGTTATGCAGAGAAACTATTGTTAATACATGGAGAAGCACAAGCTGTCTTACAAGAATTCTCATATGATAAAACGATTAAAATAGGTCTTGGCACCGCAGTTGCAGCGCATACGCTTTCGCCTATTCTACGGGAGTTTCAAGAGAAGGTTTCTAATGTATCGGTAAATATTGAGCATTGTTTTAGTCTGCCGATTGCAGTTAAAGGTATATTAGATAACAGTTTTGATTTTGCACTTGTGCACGACGAAATCTCAAATAATAGGATTTTGCAATTTAACGTTGTGGCGCAAAGACTAGTATGGATCGCGCACCCTTTCCTTATCGAGAAGTATGGCAATAACTTTTGGCAGCACCCTTTCATTGCACTGAAGCAAGGGAGTGTTTATCGAGCAAAATATGATAGGGTATTACGGGAAAAGGAAATAAGTCCAATGTTGGAATACAGTGATTCTGAAGCAATTAGGCAGGCTGTATTAAATGGATTGGGAGTTGGTGTATTGCCAGAAGTATTGGTTAGGCAAAATTTAGATGACGGAACACTTGTTGAGTTTAATAATGCACCTAAGTTTGAAATTATATTTTCTGTGATATTCCATAGAGAAAAAACATTTACTATTGCAACCCGTACTTTATTAGCAATGATTGCTGAAAATGCAAATATTCATAGCGAATTATCAGGATATTTACAATCGACGTAGGTGATATCATTTGTGGGGGAGATCAAATGGAAAAATTTTATGATAACGAACAAATTAGGATACGTAAGAAAGCCTTGTTAACTGGAAGTTTAGCACATTTTATACATGATGGATTTACGGATATGCTATATATTTTTTTCCCGATTTGGCAAGCTCAATTTTCATTAAATTTTACTGAAATTGGTTTTTTAAAAACACTTTTTTCGGGTACTATGGCATGTTTTCAGGTGCCATCTACTAATCTTGCTAATCGAGTTGGTGAAATTAGATTATTGTTACTTGGAACTATCCTTACAAGTGTTTCTGTTTGGCTGCTTGGGTGGTCTGCAACCCCAATTTTTCTAGGTTGCTTACTCGTAGTCGGAGGATTAGGTTCTAGCGTACAGCATCCTTTATCATCTTCTATAATCTCCAATGCTTACACAGATAGCGATGCACGGAGAGTTGCGCTGAGTACTTTTAATGTAACTGGAGACATGGGAAAACTAGTTTTGCCAAGTGTAGCTGCTTTCTTAATTAGTCAATATAATTGGCCGACTACAATCCATGTACTTGGTATTGTTGGTATGGGGGTAGTTATCACTATTTTCCTAAGTAGCAAAAGCATTCGGCAAGTAAATATAAATACAGAAAATAAGAAAACAACGACAGCCATAAGTCATTTAAAATGGAAGGAAAATAAAGCGTTTTGGTCCCTGTCAATGATAGGAGTTATTGATAGTGCAACGCGGATGGGCTTTTTAACCTTTTTTCCGTTTTTATTGCAGGAAAAAGGAGCAGGGGTGACAACCATAGGACTAGCCCTTTCTCTTGTATTTGCAGGGGGATCTGTCGGTAAATTCGTATGTGGTACGCTAGCTACAAAATTGGGAATACTACGATCAGTAATCATTACGGAGATTATTACAGCCTTTTGTATTTGGGCAATGCTTAACCTTCCGATAAATAATGCGATATTACTCGCTCCGATTCTCGGAGTAGCCCTAAATGGTACTTCATCTGTACTTTATGGGAGCGTTCCTGAATTGGTTTCTGAGGAACGTAGGAAACAGGCTTTTGCAATATTCTATACAGCAACGATTGGTGCAGGGGCACTATCTCCTTCAATTTATGGGATGGCAAGCGACATAGTCGGAATAAAAACTGTCGTAATAATTGTTGCGATAGTAGTGCTTTTTACTATTCCATTAACTATACCTCTTAGGGGAAAAATTTAATCATTAATTGTGGGAATCAGTGATTTCGGACGGTACTTCTGATTCCCGGTTTTAAGTTTCGCCGTTGCTAGTGGTACGCAGAACTGTACCAGCTAACGGTAAAAAAAGCCTGCCAACTCTGTGAATTTGGCAAGGCTTTTTGTGTCTTATATCGTAAGTAGCGTATAGTGTATTTGATTATAACCCAAAGATCGTTAAAGCACATCAGAAGCAAAGCTACCAATAGTGCTAAATAGATACAACTAAAGGGTATAGATAGTATAACTAAAAGTTATCATACAATAAATATTCGATATTATCTTTATATTTAAAATAATCATATAATGTAATTGAAAGCGCTAAAAGTCGACATTAAAGCGGTTCTAAGTGAGAAAATTAATATAGCTTTAGTTGATATAGAAAATAATAGCTAGAAGGAGATAAAATATGAGTTTACGTGACGAAGCATTAACCTATCATCGAGAAAAGAATGGTAAATTAGGTGTGATTGCTAAGACTCCACTACGAGATGGTCATGATCTTAGTCTAGCATATACCCCAGGGGTAGCAGAACCTTGCATGGAAATTCATCGTGAAAAAGATTTATCTTTTGAATATACTTGCCGTGGTAATATGGTGGCAGTTATTACTGATGGAACTAGAGTGCTCGGTCTTGGTGATATTGGTCCAGAGGCAGCTATACCTGTAATGGAAGGTAAGGCTGTACTATATAAAGTATTTGGTGACGTAGATGCTATTCCCTTGTCAATTGACACGAAGGATGCAGATGAATTTATCAAAACCGTTCGACTGTTACAACCTAATTTTGCAGGGATCAATTTAGAGGATATTTCTTCTCCTAAATGCTATGATATTGAAGATGCTCTCAAGGCGCAAATGGACATACCTGTGTTTCATGATGATCAACATGGGACTGCCATTGCTGCTGTAGCTGCTACGATTGGTGCACTGCGATTAGTAAAAAAACAGTTGCATGAGGTTAAGGTTGTAGTAAATGGTGCTGGTGCAGCTGGTACCGCCATCGTACAATTATTACTCAATGCTGGTGTAGGGCATGTAGTTATGATGAATTCCAAAGGTGCCATGTATGATGGGATGGAGACATCTCGTGTAAATCGGGTTCAAGCAGCTTTATTGCCTAGAACTAATTTGAAAAAAGAACAAGGTAGCCTGCAAGACATTGCAAAAGGTGCAGATGTGCTTATCGGTGTTTCACAACCTGGATCCTTCACGAAAGAGATTGTTCAGAGTATGAATCAAGATTCCATTGTATTTTCTTTGTGCAATCCTGAACCGGAAATTAGTTATGCTGATGCCAAGGCTGCCGGGGTAAAAGTAGCTGGCACGGGTCGCTCAGATTCTCCTAACCAAGTAAATAACGTTTGCGTTTTTCCGGGAATTTTTCGTGGAGCTATCGATGTGAGAGCTCGACAAATTAATGAAGAAATGAAACTGGCAGCCGTATATGCCATTTCAGAGCTAATAACAGAAGAAGAACTAAGAGAAGATTATGTTGTACCTGGAGTTTTTGACAAACGAGTTGCTCCAGCTGTAGCAGCAGCGGTAGCTCGCGCTGCAATTAAAACAGGTGTTGCTAGAATTATAGTAGATCCTGAAGAAGTAAGGGCTAAGGCTGCAGCAAGAATTACACTTGCTGATCAAAAATAAAATAGATAATGTGAATTCCTGCAAAGCAGCATAGCTTTGCAGGAATTTGTATTTTATGGTAAAATCAACTTTAATATGGTAAAGAGAAAGAAGTGAATAGGATGGAGAAACAGAAAAAGGTTTTTGAAAAACTAGATGAATTAAAAATTAATTATAAAGTAATCCATCATCCAGCTGCTTATACAATAGAGCAAATGGATGAACTGGGAATTACCAATCTAGATGATGTATGTAAAAATCTATTTTTGCGAGATTACAAGGGTAAGCGACATTTTATTGTAGTATTGGATAAGAATAAGCAAGCTGATTTGAAAAAAATGCGCGAGCAAATGGGAACTACCGCTTTAAGCTTTGCGTCTGAAGAAAGGCTGGAAAAATACCTGCAACTAAGTAAAGGCGCAGTAACACCTTTTGGGATCATCAACGACACAGATTGTGCTGTTGAGGTAGTCTTTGATCAAGATTTGGTAGGTAAAAATAGCCTTGGATTTCACCCAAATGAGAATACGGCAACTGTCTGGGTTTCTTTTGATGACATAAAAAAAGTAATCCAGCAGAATGGCAATAAAATCACTTATGTAACTATTTAAGGATTTGCGAAATCAGCTGATTTGACTCAAAAGTTTGGTGAATTGGCTACATGCAAAATATGATTTTTATCAATTTTTTACTATACGCTGTATGACCGGCTGTCTATTATATAAGAAGTTAGGACAGGAGGGAATATAGTAATGAAAGTAGCAATCGTTATTAATAAGGAACTGCCTCTCGGGCTGATTGCCAATGCATCAGCAGTATTGGGTATCAGTTTGGGTAAGTTATTTCCAGAGGTTGTTGGCGAAAGCATCGCAGATGATAATGGTAAACTACATTTGGGAATAACTACGAAAACAATTCCTATTTTAGGAGCCACACGAGAACAAGTGAAAACAATTCGTGACAAATTGTTTGATGAGGCATACTCTGATGTAATTGTTGTAGATTTTAGCGAAATTGCCCAAAGGTGCTTAGATTATGGAGAATATACACAACGTCTATCAAGCATGAAGAATAGCGAGATACATTATATGGGGCTTTGTCTATGTGGACCAGTAAAAAAGGTTAACAGTTTTACTGGTAATCTAGGGCTTCTAAGGTAGATTTTGTGATAAACTTAGAATTTAAATAATATGGTATTAGTGCTAATTGCTAAGAGAATCTCAATCCTTATAAATATAGGATTGAGGTCCTTTATTATATGAATGCTAGAGAGGACCAAACGATTCATAAGTTGACTCCAGCGAGGAAATACTTTAGCTGCAGGATTGGTATTAGTAGCTTTATTTTCAGTCTTTTATATTGGTAAAAAGCTTTACCAGAAAAGATATTACAGCCAAGATAAATCTATGAGGGAAAACCGTTCTACCAGAGGTTTATTGCAGCAACAAGAAATGCAATTTGAAATCGCAAAGGAAGTTGCTATTGATCAAGAAAAAGTAGAGAAAAAAGAAAAAGGGACGTAAGTTATGAAAAATAATGAGGAGATCTAACAAGATAAAAATAAAAGCTAACGGAATAAACCGTTAACTTAAAAAAGAGCCCGTAATGATCTACGCTACAGCCAATACCGATCATTACATACCTATACGCAATCTTTCGACTACCCACAAGCATTACACAACCGATACTGA
>NZ_BSVC01000019.1 GCF_030269905.1 Pelosinus sp. IPA-1
ACGTGACCAATTGTTCCAATGTTAATATGTGGTTTATTTCTTTCAAACTTTTTCTTTGCCATTGTATTTTTGCCTCCTTTATTTCTCCAGGATTATACGCCTTTTACTTTGGCGATAATCGCTTCAGCTATACTTCTTGGTACTTCATCATAATGAGCAAAGCTCATTGAGTAATTACCGCGGCCTTGAGTTTTTGAACGTAAGTCAGTTACATAACCAAACATTTCAGCCAATGGCACAAATGCTTTGATGGACTGGGAGCCGTTAATTGCTTCCATACCTTCTATGCGTCCACGACGTGAGTTCAAATCGCCAATTACATCGCCCATGTATTCTTCAGGAACAATAACTTCTACTTTCATGTATGGTTCCAAAATTACAGCACCGGCTTTTGCGCAACCAGCTTTAAAGCCCATTGAACCAGCTATTTTAAATGCCATTTCAGAGGAGTCAACATCATGGTAGGAACCTTCAAGTACAGTTACTTTAATGTCCACCATAGGGTAACCCGCTAAAACCCCATTATCCATAGCTTCTTTACAACCAGCTCCGATAGGTGCAATATATTCTCTTGGAATGGAACCGCCGACAACTTTGCTTTCGAAGATGAAACCTTGACCTGGTTCAAGAGGTTCAATTTCCAACCAACAATGACCATATTGTCCACGACCACCAGACTGACGAACAAATTTACCTTCGGATTTAACTTTTTTGCGGATAGTTTCACGATAAGCAACCTGAGGTTTACCTACGCTACAATCCACTTTGAATTCTCTTAGCATCCGGTCAACGATAATTTCTAAATGTAATTCACCAACACCAGCAATAATCGTTTGACCAGTTTCTTGATCTGTATTCACACGGAATGTAGGATCTTCTTCTGCCAAACGTTGTAGTGCAATACCCATTTTTTCTTGGTCAGCTTTGGTCTTAGGCTCAACAGCTACCGAAATAACTGGTTCAGGGAAAACCATGGATTCAAGAATAATTTGGTTTTTGTCATCACATAAAGTATCACCAGTAGTTGTATCTTTAAGTCCTACAGCAGCAGCGATATCGCCTGTGTATACTCTTTCGATTTCTTCACGGTGATTTGCATGCATCTGCAAGATACGTCCAATACGTTCTTTCTTTCCTTTAGTGGAATTATATACATAAGACCCGGAAGAAAGTTCGCCGGAGTATACTCTGAAGAATGCTAACTTACCTACATAAGGGTCAGCCATGATTTTGAAAGCTAAAGCTGAGAATGGTAAGCTGTCATCAGCTGCACGTTCATCTTCTGCTTCTGTATCAGGATTAATCCCTTTAATAGCTGGAACATCAGTAGGTGCCGGCATGTATGCAATAACTGCATCCAATAACGGCTGCACACCTTTGTTCTTATAGGAAGATCCGCATAAAACAGGAGTCATTTTACAAGCAATCGTAGCTTTACGAATACCAGCATAGATCTCTTCTAAAGTAAATTCTTCGCCCTCAAGATATTTCATCATGAGTTCGTCATCACTTTCTGCAACTGCATCTAAAAGACCTTGACGGTATTCAGCCACATGCTCTTGCATGTCTTCTGGAATATCAGCAGCTTCACTAAATTTACCAAGGTCATCTGTATAAACAACCGCTTTCATTTGTACCAAATCAACATACCCTTTGAAGCCATTTTCCAAGCCAATTGGCAGTTGAACTGGCACTGCATTTGCACCTAAACGATTTTTCATCATATCGACAACTCGGTAAAAATCAGCACCTAGAATATCCATTTTATTAACGTATGCCATACGTGGCACACCATATTTATCAGCTTGACGCCAAACAGTTTCTGATTGCGGTTCTACGCCACCTTTAGCGCAAAACACAGCTACAGATCCATCTAACACTCTGAGTGAGCGCTCTACTTCTACAGTAAAGTCCACGTGTCCTGGTGTGTCAATGATGTTAATGCGATGTCCAGACCATTCACAAGTAGTAGCCGCAGAAGTAATTGTAATACCTCGCTCTTGTTCTTGTACCATCCAATCCATTGTCGCAGCGCCTTCATGCACTTCACCGATTTTGTGTACTTTGCCAGTATAAAACAGTATCCGTTCAGTCGTAGTGGTTTTGCCAGCGTCAATATGTGCCATAATACCAATATTACGTGTATTACTTAGCGAGAATTTTCTGGCCACTATCATCACTCCTTACTGTTTAGAAACATTAAAAATTACCAGCGATAATGTGCAAAAGCTTTATTGGCTTCAGCCATTTTATGCGTATCTTCTTTTTTCTTAATTGTAGCACCAGTATTATTGGAAGCATCAATTAATTCAGCAGCAAGTCTTTCACGCATAGTTTTTTCACCGCGTAGTCTTGAGTAATTCACCAACCAGCGAATCCCAAGTGACAAACGACGATCTGCGCGTACTTCGATCGGAACTTGATAGTTAGCACCACCAACACGGCGAGCACGCACTTCCAATACTGGCATAACATTTTTCATTGCTGTTTCAAAAACCTCTAATGGATCTTTGCCGGTTTTTGCACGAATAATATCAAATGCATCATACACAATATTTTCAGCAACACTTTTTTTACCATCTAACATTACTTTATTTACAAATCGAGTAACAATTTTAGAATTGTATACCGGATCTTGCAATACATCGCGTTTTGTAACAGGTCCTTTTCTTGGCATATTATCCCCTCCTTTTCCAGGGTTATCTAATTAAATTTTACTTTTTAGCACGTTTTGTACCGTATTTTGATCTACTTTGGCTACGTTTTTGCACTCCAGCAGTGTCTAATGCACCACGAACAATGTGATAACGTACGCCCGGTAAATCCTTGATTCTACCACCTCTGATAAGCACAACACTATGTTCTTGTAAGTTATGACCGATACCAGGGATATAGGCAGTAACTTCAATACCATTTGTTAAACGTACCCTTGCCACTTTACGAAGTGCAGAGTTTGGTTTCTTAGGAGTAGTTGTATATACTCTTGTACATACACCACGCTTTTGCGGGCTTTCTTTCAAAGCAGGTGCAGTAGATTTTTGTATAAGTGACTCTCTACCTTTACGTACTAATTGATTAATTGTTGGCATTCAATACACCCCCTTCCAAATTATCTTAGATTGATTATATAAAAATTTCACCTCAAGCATTGAGTTTAAGGTAAAACATTTAACATGGTTACATTTTACTTTAAAATGGCTACTGCTGCTGCACCAACTTCGATGCCACAGGTTTTACCAAGTTCAGTCATGGTAAGCGTCATTTCTATTGCTGTTTTTTTTCGAGTACACAACGTTCGTAGAGGTTCTACTAAGCGTTGTTCCGCATCTTGTGCAATATAGACAAGTTGCGCCAAATCCTTTTCAACAGCCTTAGTAACTTGCTTAACACCAACTATCTTTTTTGCAGTTTTTAACATTTCGAGCGACATATTGTTCACTCCCTTACGTAACAAACCAATGCATTTTCTAACTGGCCCTCTAATATATTATCATTATCAAAACACAATGTCAATAAACATCTCTTAATAAATTCTTATTTCATCTATATTTGTGGGCTTTTTTTATGACCACGCATCCGAGTGTGTCATTTTTACCATGTTTTGTAAATTTAGAGATGAAAATATTAGGTTTTCTTATAGCCAAAATTTATTATATCACTTTTTTAAAATTTGTCAAAAAATAATTCATAATCTAGTTAAATCTTATATTCTATGATAATACAGTTAAACATTTCTATTGACTAAAACAGAGAAGAACATTTGACTTATATAAAACCATTATCCTTATTTGAATAAAAAAGGGGAACATGATTTTAAAATCATATTCCCCTTTCTACTACTATACCGTTACATTTTTTGTATGGGTAAGTTTTATGTTTCGATAACGACTCATACCAGTACCTGCTGGTATTAACTTACCGATAATAACATTTTCCTTAAGTCCAAGCAATGGATCAATTTTACCCTTAATTGCAGCTTCCGTAAGTACACGAGTTGTTTCTTGGAAAGATGCTGCGGATAAGAAAGAATCTGTTGCCAAAGAAGCTTTGGTAATACCAAGCAATATAGGACGTGCTACAGATGGTTCGCCGCCTTCTTCAATTGCTTTTGCATTTTCTTCTTCAAAGGTATTCGTATCAATGTATTCACCTGGTAAAAGTTCAGTGTCGCCAGATTCCTCTGTTTTCACCTTGTGGAGCATTTGACGAACAATTACTTCGATATGTTTATCATTGATCTCAACACCCTGGGATTTATATACTTTTTGTACTTCATAAACCAAGTACCTTTGTGTCGCTTGGATTCCGCAGACACGCAAAATGTCATGTGGGTTTACTGAACCCTCGGTGAGGCGGTCACCAGCAATAATCTGCTGTCCATCGCGCACAATAATCCGAGCACCGTAAGGGATAGGATAAACACGTTCTTCGCCCACAGCAGGAACTACTGTAATCTTACGCATGCCTTTTACTTCTTTCACATCAACAGCAGCTACGCCATCGATTTCAGTAATAATAGCTTGACGTTTTGGTTTACGGGCTTCAAACAATTCCTCAACCCTTGGCAAACCTTGGGTAATATCGTCACCAGCAACACCACCAGTATGGAAGGTACGCATAGTAAGCTGTGTACCTGGTTCACCGATAGATTGAGCAGCAATAATACCTACTGCTTCACCTACATCAACAGGATGCCCCGTTGCTAGATTGCGTCCATAACATTTAATACATACTCCAAATTGAGACCTACAAGTAAGTACGGAACGAATGGATACATGCTCACGCACAGCAACGATACGATCTGCCAATGCTTCACTGATGGTATCATTTGTTTTCACAATATATTCGCCCGTTTTAGGATCAATAATATCTTCTGCGACAAAGCGTCCAACAATACGATCTTTCAAGGCTTCGATAACACCAGAGCCTTCAGTGATTGCTTCTACCTCGATACCCCTAATATTATTGTTACGGACCTTCACTTCTCGTACATCACTCACTAAAACTGCCTCAATGGCTTCTTCGGTAAGCGGTGTCTCTGCCGCAACAATTTCAACGCCATTACTATCAGTAATTGCATTTGTCGTGTTTTTACCCAACATTTCACGAACCATAGCATTTTTAAGAAGTTCGCGCATTTTTTCTTCTGGCGCGCCTAACACAATTGTTTCGTTAGAAGCAGATGCATTAATGTCTTCTTCCATAACAGTTGACATGCCACGTAATATAATTTCTGGCACTCCATGTTCACCAATGATACGCAAACTATCATCTGCAAGTATGGTAGTACGAGGAATCAGTATATCCGCAGTTTTAGGATCAAGAACATCTTCCGCTAAAACGCGGCCTAATAGTGTATCTCTCAATACTTCAATCGCACCAGCACTGGATTTTGCCAATCGTGCCCGTTCACGTACCAAATTAATTCCTACAATATCACAGTCTTCTTCGCGAACAATGACATCTTGGGATACGTCAACCAAACGACGTGTCAAATAACCAGAATCGGCTGTTCTAAGTGCTGTATCAGCCAAACCTTTACGAGCACCATGAGTGGAAATAAAGTATTCAAGTACTGTTAAACCCTCACGGAAGTTTGCTTTGATTGGACGGTCAATAATTCGTCCTGATGGATCAGCCATAAGTCCGCGCATACCAGCCAACTGACGAATCTGTTGAATGTTACCACGGGCACCAGAGTTAGCCATCATATAAATTGGATTAAAATTGTCCAAGTTGTTCATCATTGCAGATGTTACATCATCCGTAGCTTTCGTCCATAGTTCAATTGTTTTCTTATATCTTTCATCTTCAGTAATCAAACCACGACGATATTGCTTGTCGACAACATCAACTCTACCTTCGGTAGTACCCAAAATATCCTTCTTTTCAGGAGGAATATTAATATCAGCAATAGCCACTGTCATACCTGCACGACAAGCAAAAGCATAACCGAGTCTTTTCACATTATCAATTACTACGGCTGTTTTGGAATTACCAAATTGTCGATAGGTTTCAGCTACCAATTTACCAAGTTCTTTTTTATCCATCATAATACCTAAATGCCATTCGCCATCTTTTTGGAAGAAATAGCGAACTTCTTCAGGCAAGTTCTCGTTAAATATCAGACGTCCCATAGTAGTAGTTACCAAACCATACTTTGGAAAACGTACTTTAATTATGGCATGAAGAGACAATTCTTTTTGATGATAAGCTAGTAGTGCTTCATTAATGTCACACATTATCTTACCTTCGCCAATATCGCCTTTTTTCTCCATCGTAAGGTAATATGCTCCTAAAACCATATCTTGGGTCGGTGTTACTACCGGTTTACCATCTTTGGTTGATAGGATATTATGAGCAGCTAACATCAACATACGGGCTTCTGATTGCGCTTCCGCAGAAAGTGGTACATGAACCGCCATTTGGTCACCATCAAAATCCGCATTATATGCTGTACATACTAACGGATGAAGTTTTATGGCACGCCCCTCTGACAATACTGGTTCAAATGCCTGAATCCCTAATCTATGTAGGGTAGGAGCACGATTTAAGAGCACTGGGTGTTCTTTAATCACTTCTTCTAATACATCCCAAACTTCTGGGCGCACTCTCTCTACCATACGTTTAGCACTCTTAATATTATGAGCATGACCAGCATTCACTAGTTTTTTCATAACAAAAGGTTTAAACAATTCTAACGCCATTTCTTTCGGCAAACCACACTGATGCAATTTAAGTTCAGGACCAACTACAATAACCGAACGGCCAGAGTAATCTACCCGTTTACCTAATAGATTTTGACGGAAACGACCTTGTTTTCCCTTGAGCATATCGCTTAAGGATTTAAGAGGACGATTGCCAGGACCTGTAACAGGACGTCCGCGACGGCCATTATCAATCAAGGCATCAACGGCTTCTTGCAGCATACGTTTTTCATTACGCACAATAATGTCAGGAGCGCCTAGATCTAGTAGACGCTTTAACCGATTATTGCGGTTAATTACTCTACGGTACAAGTCATTAAGATCGGAAGTCGCAAAACGACCACCATCCAATTGTACCATTGGTCGTAATTCTGGCGGAATAACAGGTACAACATCCATGATCATCCAATCAGGACGGTTACCCGATTTACGAAAAGCCTCTGTAACTTCCAAACGACGAATCGCTCTGATTTTACGTTGACCGCTTACTTCTTTAAGTTCTTGTTTTAACTCTTTGGAGATTTTCTCCAAATCCAATTCTTCAAGAAGCTTTTTAACGGCTTCCGCTCCCATACCAACTTTGAAAGAGTTACCATATTTATCTCGGTAATCTCTGTACTCATTTTCCGTCAACAGTTGACGTTTCATAAGTGGTGTATCACCAGGATCAAGTACGATATAAGAAGCGAAATATAATACTTTTTCTAAAGAACGAGGCGAGATATCTAATATCAGCCCCATACGACTAGGGATACCCTTAAAATACCAAATGTGAGAAACAGGCGCCGCTAATTGGATATGTCCCATACGATCACGTCGCACTTTTGAACGCGTTACTTCTACACCGCAACGATCGCAGACAATACCTTTATAGCGAATTCTTTTGTATTTACCACAATGACATTCCCAATCGCGAGTTGGCCCAAATATTTTTTCACAAAATAAACCTTCACGCTCTGGTTTAAGAGTACGGTAATTTATAGTCTCTGGTTTTTTTACCTCACCAAATGACCATTTGCGGATTTGCTCCGGAGAAGCTAATCCAATCCTCATTGAATCAAAATTGTTTACATCTAACAAAGGGTTATCACTCCCTTACCCAATTACTCAATTTCCTCGTCGTCTATCTCTTCTAGTAAGTCACGCTGTGTTTGTTTTTTATCTTTACCTTTTACCTTTTTAACCGATTTACGGCCTGGTAATTCAAGATCATCCACAATACCACTATCGTCTAAATCAAATTTATCTTCATCCATCTCACCGATTTCAGCAATAATATCTAATTCTTCCTCTAGGGGTTCCATTTCATCAGTACCTTCGAATTCATCCAAAACATCCGGCTCTAACTCAGCCTTAGTGCGGGTATGTGCTTCATCAGGAGGCACTGCCACAGCCGACGGAGAGCCAATATTTAGCTCAAGTTCCTTAGCCACTTGATGAATATCTTCATCTATGTCATCAATCATGATTTCCTGGGCGTCTTCATTTAAAATTTTAACATCGAGACCGATACTTTGCAGTTCTTTTATCAAAACCTTAAAGGATTCAGGCACTCCAGGTTCAGGTATGTTTTCACCCTTAACAATCGCTTCATAGGTTTTCACACGCCCGACCACATCATCGGATTTTACAGTTAAGAGTTCTTGTAATGTATAGGCAGCACCATATGCTTCCAAAGCCCATACTTCCATTTCCCCGAAACGTTGACCGCCAAATTGGGCTTTACCACCCAAAGGCTGTTGGGTAACCAAAGAGTAAGGACCAGTAGAACGAGCATGAATCTTGTCATCAACCAAATGGGCCAATTTCAACATGTATACCCAACCTACAGTAACACGATTGTCAAAGGCTTCCCCTGTACGTCCATCATAAAGGACCGTTTTACCATCCTCAGAAAGACCAGCTGCCTTAAGTGTTCTAAAGACCTCTTCCTCATGAGCCCCATCAAATACTGGAGTTGCTAGATTAATACCAGCAATACCAGGTTTAGGCAGACCATGTTTATCAACATCATAGCCTACTTCTTTAAGTCTGTCTGCAACACCTGGAGAGTTCGTTCTAATTTGCATACCAAAAGCTGCAGCAGCCATTCCCAAGTGGGTTTCAAGTACCTGTCCGATATTCATACGGGACGGTACACCCAAAGGATTTAGTACAATTTGTACTGGGGTACCATCTGGTAAGAAAGGCATATCTTCTTCACGCATAATACGTGAAACAACCCCTTTATTACCATGACGACCAGCCATTTTGTCACCTTCAGAAATTTTACGTTTTTGGGCAATGTATACACGTACTAAGAAGTTCACGCCTGGTGGTAATTCATCGCCATTTTCTCGGCTAAAGACTTTAACGTCAACAATCTTACCAGCCTCACCGTGTGGAACCCTAAGTGACGTGTCACGAACTTCGCGGGCTTTCTCACCAAAAATGGCTCGAAGCAAGCGTTCCTCTGCGGTAAGTTCTGTCTCGCCTTTTGGAGTAACCTTACCTACTAGAATATCCCCCGGACGTACTTCTGCACCAATACGAATAATACCGCGATCATCAAGATCTTTCAGTACTTCTTCCGCCACGTTTGGAATATCTCGAGTAATCTCCTCTGGGCCTAGTTTTGTATCTCTGGCATCACATTCATATTCTTCAATATGTATGGAGGTATATATATCATCTTTTACAATTTTTTCACTTAGTAAAATCGCATCTTCATAGTTATAACCTTCCCACGGCATGAAAGCCACCAGGACATTAAAACCTAATGCTAATTCACCTTGATCAGTAGCAGGCCCATCAACCAATACCTGGCCTTTTTCTACCTGCTCACCTTTGTAAACGATTGGTTTTTGATTGATGCATGTTCCTTGATTGGAACGCAAATATTTAAGTAATTTATAGTTATCCAACGTACCACGTTCTGTACGTACCCTTATTTCGGTAGCAGTAACCTTTTCAACTACACCAGCATTCTTTGCTAGAATCAAAACACCAGAATCGCGGGCGGCTTTATATTCCATCCCAGTTCCAATAAGTGGTGCCTGTGTTCGTAAGAGCGGCACTGCTTGACGTTGCATGTTCGCACCCATTAAGGCACGATTCGCATCATCGTTTTCCAAAAATGGAATCATAGCCGTAGCAATGGATACAACTTGCTTCGGAGATACATCCATATAGTCAACTTTTTCAGCTGGAATGACTAATATTTCGTGCCTATGACGTACCGTAACCCTAGGTTCAACAAACCAGTTATTTTCTCCTAATGGTTCATTCGCCTGAGCACATACTACTTCATCTTCCTCGTCAGCTGTCAAATAACGAACTTCTTCTGTCACAATAAGGTTATCTTTATCAATTTTCCGATAAGGAGTTTCAATAAAGCCAAACTCATTAATACGTCCAAAAGTTGATAGAGAACCAATCAAACCGATATTCGGACCTTCTGGCGTTTCAATAGGGCACATACGTCCATAGTGAGAATGATGTACGTCACGTACTTCAAAGCCAGCGCGTTCACGACTGAGTCCACCAGGTCCCAAGGCGCTTAAGCGACGTTTATGTGTCAACTCTGCCAATGGATTGGTTTGATCCATAAACTGAGACAACTGACTAGAACCAAAGAATTCTTTGATTGCAGCCACGACAGGGCGAATATTAATTAAAGCTTGAGGAGTAATTACATCCACATCCTGAATGGTCATACGTTCTTTTACTACCCGTTCCATACGAGATAGACCAATACGGAATTGATTTTGAAGAAGTTCACCTACAGAACGTAAACGTCGATTACCTAGATGATCGATATCATCCACATTGCCAAAACCATCCATCAAGTTTAAAAGATAGTTAACCGAGGCTAAAATATCTTCCCTTGTAATAGTCCGGTGATTATAAGGCAAAGTAGGGTTACACAGCATTTTAACTGGTGAACCATCTTTTAATTTAACTTTTACTTCAATTAAGGCATCAGTTGCAAACACACCACTTTGCTCAATATGGTCAAGTACTTTCTCATCCACGATCGTATCTGCAGCAACGATTACTTCACCCGTTTCAGCATTTGCGATTGGTTGATAAAGCGTCTTACCCATTAGGCGCCTGCGCCAGCCTAATTTTTTGGTTAATTTGTAACGACCTACTGTTGCTAAATCGTAACGCTTAGAATCAAAAAACAAGGATTCCAGTAATTGAGTAGCATTGTCAACTGTCGGTGGCTCACCTGGACGAAGCCTTTTATATATCTCTACTAGGGCTTCTTCTCTAGAGTTGGTGTTATCCCGTTCTAATGTAGCACGGATTCGTACGTCATCATGGAACAGTTCAGCAATAGCAGCATTTGATGCGTAACCTAATGCACGAATTAATACAGTTGCTGGCAGTTTTCTGGTACGGTCAACACGAACAGACATCACATCATTGGCATCTGTCTCTAGTTCTAACCACGCACCACGATTAGGAATCACTGTAGAATTATACAGTTTTTTACCTGTCGCATCGATGGATTCATTGTAGTACGCACCAGGCGAGCGTACTAACTGACTAACAATAACCCGCTCTGCACCATTAATGATAAATGTACCATTTTCGGTCATTAGCGGGAAATCACCCATAAATACTTCTTGTTCTTTAATTTCACCAGTCTCACGATTAATTAATCGAACATTAACACGTAAAGGGGCAGAATAGGTAACGTCCCGCTCTTTACATTCTTCGACGTGATACTTGGCTTCGCCTAATGTAAACTTTTCAAAGGTTAATACTAAATTACCCGTGAAGTCTTGAATTGGCGAAATGTCATGGAAAATCTCTTGTAGCCCTTCCTTCAGAAACCAGTTATACGAATTTTTCTGAATTTCAATCAGATTGGGCATGTCCAGTACTTCTTTAATCTTGGCATAACTATATCTGATTTTTTTGCCAACCGGAACAGGATTAAACATTAAATCCTTCACCCCTTAGCCCAAATTAAACTCTACACCTTAGCAGCATTCTCTTTCATATGTACTAAAAAGCAATTTACAAGATCCTGCAGCTGGTATAAAACCTTTACATAATCCATTATTGCGTGGAACATAATATAATGTAACAATTAAGCAAAATATAATAATTATACAGTGAAAGACGGTAACAAGCAGCACCGATTAATTTAGGGTGGCACCACAATACAAAAAAAGCAAGGTTTCTCCAGTCAAATAAAAGACCTTGCATTTGTCTACATGATGAAACGGAATTCCATCCTCCATATATTACTATTTCCTACCAATCGAAATTTTATACCCACACAATAAAAAAATATTACCCTAAAATAAACATTCTTTGCATTGAACAATGATACCACAATAAGGCTTCTTAGTCAATACTTAGAAAATACTTTTAGTAAAAAAATATAAAGAGCACCACAACGGGTACTCTTTATATTTTTTACTTTAAAATTTAGTAATATAAACTAAATTATAATTACTTAACTTCTACAGTTGCGCCAGCTTCTTCAAGCTTAGCTTTGATTGCGTCAGCATCAGCTTTAGCAATTTTTTCTTTTACTGCTTTAGGAGCGCCATCAACTACTTCTTTCGCTTCTTTCAAGCCAAGGCCTGTGATTTCACGAACAACTTTGATTACGTTGATTTTGCTAGCGCCAGCATTAGCAAGGATAACATCAAATTCAGTTTTTTCTTCAGCAGCAGCACCAGCAGCTACAGGAGCAGCAGCAGCAGCTACAGGAGCAGCAGCGGATACACCAAATTTTTCTTCTAGAGCTTTCACCAATTCGGATAATTCAAGAACACTCATGTTCTCAATAGCTTGCATAATTTCTTGTTGAGTCATTTTAAAAAACCTCCGTTAATTTATAATTTTTTATTTTTTAAGCTGATTCTTTTTGTTTGCGCACAGCTTCAAGCGCATATACGAATTTGCGGATAGAACCTTGAAGTACATTGACGAAACCAGCAATCGGAGATTGCATGCCAGCCAATACTTGGGAAAGAAGAACTTCGCGGGATGGTAGGTTCGCCAAAGCTTTTACGCCTTCAGCATCAATAACCTTACCTTCTAACAAACCAGCTTTAACTTCCAATGCTTTTAATTTATGTTCTTTTACGAAATCAGAAATTACACGCGCTGGAGCAACTGGGTCTGTTTCAGATATAGCTATTGCAGTTGGACCTTCAAGATAAACGTCCAAACCTTCAATACCTACTTCCTCAGCAGCAATCCGTGTCATAGTATTTTTTACTACACGGTATTCTACACCAGCTTCGCGTAATTTACGGCGAAGTTGAGTATCTTGCGCCACTGTAAGACCACGGTAATTTGTTAATACCGCACCTTTACTAGCAGATAGTTTCCCTTTAAGTTCGGAAACGATTGATATTTTTTCTGATGTTACAGCCACTAAAAATCCACCTCCTTTAAAAGATTAACAAAAACTAAACGACCTCACGGCAGGTAAAAGCCGGAGGTCGCTAATAGCAAAAGCTACAGTCATAATCCCCGACCTCGGCAGGCGAACTCTAAGGAAAGACTTTCATCTTACTTTCGTTCATTATTAATACCTGCTGTCTACAGCCAAAATATTTTATTTAGTTGTAACGACCGAAGATTATCCCTTTGCTTCTTACTTACAATTATCTCTTGGTAGAGACCTTAAGTGGATTTACTTTTACGCCAGGACCCATAGTAGTGCTCACAGTGATACTACGCATGTATTGTCCTTTTGCAGCAGCTGGTTTTACTTTGTTCAAGACATCAACCAAAGTTTGGAAGTTTTCAATAAGTTTTTCATTATCAAAAGATGTCTTACCAATTGGTGCATGGATATTACCAGCTTTATCAGTACGGTATTCGATTTTACCGGCTTTAATTTCATTAATAGCACGAGTAACATCTAATGTAACTGTACCAACTTTAGGATTTGGCATTAAACCTTTAGGGCCTAATACTTTACCTAAACGGCCAACAGTACCCATCATATCAGGAGTAGCAACTGCTACATCAAACTCAGTCCAACCACCTTGAATTTTAGCTACCAAATCATCAGCACCAACAAAATCAGCGCCTGCAGCTTCTGCTTCTTTTGCCTTTTCGCCCTTAGCAAAAACCAAAACAGTTTTGGTTTTACCAGTACCATGAGGCAATACAACAGCGCCACGAACTTGCTGATCAGCATGCTTAGGGTCAACACCCAATTTAATAGCAACTTCAACGGTCTCATCAAATTTAGCACTAGCTGTTTTTTTAGCAAGTTCTATGGCTTCATCAGTCTCATATAACTTGTTAGCTTCAATCAGCTTAGCAGCTTCTTCATACTTTTTACCATGTTTCGGCATATTAAAAACTCCTTCATAATTGTGGTGTAGCGGAAAATCCTCCCACACTAAACATCCGACTGTCTTAAACCTACCATCTGCGTTGTTACTCCTCCGGGCGTTCTCTCCGACGTACGTGAGTACGTCTGCGGTCACGTCCTCGTCGCGCCTAGCATCTGGCAGCTTTAAGCCAGTCTTTGGCAATTCAAAAAAGCCAAAGACTAATCGACGATGTCAATACCCATACTACGGGCTGTGCCTTCGATCATACGCATAGCAGCTTCTACAGAAGCAGCGTTAAGATCTTGCATTTTTGCTTCAGCGATTTCACGAACTTTGTCGCGAGATACTTTAGCAACTTTTTTCTTATTTGGTTCTCCTGAAGCAGTTTCAATTCCAGCAGCTTTCTTAAGCAGAATTGGAGCTGGCGGAGTCTTGGTTATAAAAGTAAAGGATCTATCTTCGAATACGGTAATTTCAACTGGAATAATAAGACCAGCTTGACTAGCGGTTCTTTCATTAAAATCCTTAACAAATGCCATAATATTCACACCAGCTTGACCGAGTGCAGGGCCGACTGGAGGCGCTGGAGTTGCTTTACCAGCAGGAACTTGCAATTTTACAAGTTTTACAACTTTTTTAGCCATTTTAGCTTACACCTCCTTATATACATAATGTGGTTCTGCGGGTATTTCTACCCTCCCACCTGTATCATAAAGTTTCAAGAACTTTATTTAAACTTTCTCAACTTGAGAAAAATCTAATTCTACTGGTGTTTCCCGTCCAAACATGTCAACAAGGACTTTTAGTTTGCTACGGTCATGATAAATTTCAAGCACCTTGGCTGTCCAATTTTCGAAGGCTCCAGAAGTAATACGAATTACTTGGGAAACTTCGATGTTCAACTTCGGCTTAAGCTCTTCAATGCCCATCGATTTAAGAATGTTTTTCACTTCGGCATCGGTAAGCGGGATAGGCTTAGTACCAGAGCCAACAAAACCTGTAACACCTGGTGTGTTGCGTACAACATACCACGATTTATCATTGACAATCATTTCTACCAAAACATACCCGGGGAAAACTTTTTTCTTAGTAATCTTCTTTTTGCCATCTTTCATTTCAACTTCATCTTCCATAGGTACTACTACCCGAAAGATTTCATCTTCCATGCCCATAGAATGGACTTTACGTTCCAGATTAGCTTTTACTTTGTTTTCATAACCAGAATATGTATGGATTACATACCAATTTTTTTCAGATTCCATTACCTTCAGGGACGCCTACTTACGTCCCCACCCCCTTAGCCTACTTGATAATAAAATGTAAAACTTGAGTAAATACAGCATCAATTGCCCATATCAAACCTGCAACTAGTAATACAGCAACAAATACCACTCCTGTATTAGAAACCAGTTCTTGTTTGCTAGGCCATGATACTTTTTTTAATTCCGCTTTTACTTCGCGAAAAAACTTCTTCCAACGGGAAGAATTGGTTTGAACCGCTGTTTCTTGGGCAACCATTTTCTCACATCCCTGTCTTGTACTGCTAATTCAAGCATTAAAGACCAACTGGCAGGGGCGGCAGGAATCGAACCCGCAACCAACGGTTTTGGAGACCGCTACTCTACCAATTGAGCTACACCCCTACTTACGAAATTTAATAATAACTTATTTCGTTTCTTTGTGTAAAGTATGTTTTTTGCAAAACTTGCAATACTTACTGAATTCCAATCTATCCGGATCATTTTTTTTGTTTTTATTGGTCTGATAATTGCGTTGTTTGCATTCAGTGCAGGCCAACGTTACCGCATTGCGCATCCTGTACACCTCTCTTACCTGTAAATATGGCACCAATTCAAAATGCCACTAATATAATCTAGCATACTTAGAGCGGACTGTCAATACTAGATCCCTACTATATTGTGGAAAATCATATTATGCTAGATAATAAAATAAAACAGGGAGCCCCCTGTCTTATAGCTATATCCATTCATAGAGATTTTATACGCATATTATTAAAATGTCAAGACAAATAACTTACTGGGCTTTTGCTCTACGCCACATAGGTTTGAGGCTCAGAAATTAAAAGGAAAGCCTGGCTATATGTCCAGGCTTTCCTTTTATTAATTATGTTACGCTTCAATCGCAGTTACTACGCCAGCGCCAACAGTACGGCCACCTTCGCGAATCGCGAAACGTAAACCTTCTTCAATTGCAATTGGAGTAATTAGCTCAATTGACATTTGAATGTTGTCACCAGGCATTACCATTTCTACACCTTCTGGCAAATGTACTACACCAGTAACATCTGTTGTACGGAAGTAGAATTGTGGACGGTAGTTTGTAAAGAATGGAGTATGACGACCGCCTTCTTCTTTAGACAACACGTATACTTCTGCTTTGTATTTTGTGTGAGGTTTAATTGTACCAGGCTTAGCCAATACTTGACCGCGCTCGATA
>NZ_BSVC01000020.1 GCF_030269905.1 Pelosinus sp. IPA-1
CGAGTACCGCACATCTGGCTTATTTTAACCTTACTTACATTGTTTAGTTTTCAAGGAACACATCGATCATTGATAAACTTCATCTAGCTTTGTCACCTCATCTCTATCATCCTCAACGTACTGTTGTACGTTTCCGGTGCTAGTTTTTCGGTTCCTCGCTATATTCGTTTCTGAATGATCTTTATTACCGCTGCTTAAGGCGGACCTTTATGTTAACACGTTTGTTACAGCATGTCAACATTTTTCTTTTAGCACTTATTGCCAGTCTCGCTGACAACTCATTTAGAATAACACTGATGCGCATGTTATGTCAAGAACTATTTAAGAAAAAATAATATACCTTCACTTCACATACCATGATTTGTTTCTCAACACAATGATCGATTCTACCTTTAGCCATAACTGAAATTATTAATTACATAATTAACTTTTTCAACAAAGACAGTTAATGATAACATTATAATTTGTCAATTAAGAGACCTCCATATACATAATAATCTGAGCTAACGGAAAAAATAATCAGTAAAGGAGGTTGTTATATGAATTTTATACGATATGGCACAAGAATGTTACAAACTACTTCTCCTGTAGGACTCTTAATGGGTGGAACAGCATTATTCCTTGGCTTTCCTTTAATCCGCAAGGGATTCCGTTGTGCCGCTGTACTAACTGCAAGAACTATATATTCTGTAACTGATGAAGCTCGAAATATTAAAGATCAAGCTTTACATTCTCAGGAGGTCCATTCATGAATATCTTACGTTTTGGGTCACACTTATTAAGAAGAAGTTCTCCTGTCGGCATCATCTTAGGAGGAACAGCATTAGCACTGACTATACCACCAATCCGTCAAGGATTACGTTCATTAGCAGTTGCAGCGACCCGTGGAGTATTATCAATAACTGATGAAGCAAAAAAAGTTACTTCAGCCTCTCGTGAAAGCATGGAAGATATAATAAGTGAAGCTAAAAATCCTGATACCTGTTGCCCATCTTGTTCAGATTTTACAGAAAGTGTGGCAGATTTAAAAACTAGCCCACGTCGCTTAGCTGTAGCAGCAACTATGGGGGTATTAAGTGTCTCCGATAAAGCCAAGACCCTCTACAAAGATGCCTCACAACAAGTCAAAGATATTGTAGACGAAGCTAAAAATAGCAAGGAATCTTCTGATCGTCCAGAAACAGAAACTCAAGAAACTGCAAGTCATCATAGTTTCGAGTCTGATGAGTCAGAATTCCCTAAGCACTAGTCACAGTAATAATAGTATCATAAGGGGGACTTAGCTTGTGCCAAGTCCTTTTTATTAGATCTTGCACCCATGAACTGACCTTGACCTGATTTTGTTTCAAATACATTTCAAAATCCCTATCGCATCTATCACGAAAAACTCCTGCAAGGTTAAACCTTACAGGAGTTTTCAGTTACCTCGCTTTTACAAGTCTTTCTTATACTATAGGCATGGGAGCAGGACGACAAGGTGCAAGTACTTTTTCGTCTTTCGCTAACCTGTCCCCTATTCTTTCTACACCTGCATCAATTACAGAGGTCAGTCCTGAAACTCCAAAAGCTAATAACCAATCAGCGACGGATAAGGACATCGTACCAAACGTTGGCTGCAATCCAGGGATATGAATAACCCCTACCAGCAATACCATAGATAATCCTACAGCTCCTACCAATAGCCAATTACTAAATAAATTTACTTTTCCTACTTGTTTTTCAATTCGGCAGTCAAAAATATGGAAAAACTGACTGATAGCCACTTGAGCCATTACTAATGTACTAGCAGCTACAAAATTACCAGTGGTCATCAGTTTCCATGCGTACAACGCTAAACTAATTGATCCCATAATTAACCCTCTGGTCAATACCTTTGGACCTAAGCGACCCGAAAAAACACTATCCTTAGCACTCCTGGGTTTATGCTGCATAGTATCTTTAGCTGGAGGATCATTTACTAAAGCAATTGCTGGTAGACCATCGCCAATTAAATTAATCCATAACAATTGGACAGGTAATAATGGCAATGGCAACCCTACCATGATTGCTAAAACCATTAAGACCACTTCACCAATATTGGTCGCTAGCAAATAACGAATCGCTTTTCTGATATTGGCATATATAGATCTGCCCTCCTCAATAGCTAGGACTATCGTAGCAAAATTATCATCAGATAAAATCATACTTGAAGCTTCTTTCGTGACATCCGTTCCCATAATACCCATAGCAATACCAATATCAGCGGCCTTAACTGCTGGTGCATCATTTACACCATCACCTGTCATCGCTACGACATAACCTTTTTCTTTTAACGCCTTAATGATACGTAATTTATGTTGAGGTGCTGTTCTAGCATAAACGCTTACTTTGCTCACAATTTCCGTTAGTTGTCTGTCTGACATTTGATCAAGTTCCTGGCCAAGCACTACCATGCCGCCATGATCCAACAAGCCTAAGTCTTTTGCAATGGCCTTAGCTGTACTCGGATGATCTCCTGTGATCATTACGACTTTCACACCTGCCTTTTTACATTTTGCAATAGCCGCAGGTACCTCTGGCCTAGGAGGATCAATCATACCAATGAGTCCACAGAAAATCATATTCTGTTCTAAATCTGCTTCATCACTATCATTGTCAGTATCTTCATGGTTAGATAAGTCCCGATAGGCTGTAGCTAAAACTCGTAACGCCTCATTAGCCATTTGCTCGTTAGCATGAGAAATTTTTTGTTTCACATCTGAACTTAGAGGTAAGATTTGCCCTTCATGTAAATAATGGGTGCACGCCTCTAAGATACTATCAGGTGCTCCTTTACAATACAACTGTTTGCTCGACCCATCCTGATTGATGCAAAGAACTGACATCATTCGCCTTTCTGACTCAAAGGGATTTTCTTTAATGCGTTTATATGAAGCTGCTAATTTATCCCACCATAAGCCAGCCTTACCAGCGGCCACCAACAGAGCACCCTCGGTAGGGTCCCCTTGAATTCCCCTGCTACTCCGATGTTGATCAAGAGATATGACTTGATCACGCTGTGATCTTTTACCATAGCTTAGCTTTGCATTATTACATAGAGTACCAACCAGTAGGGTTTGCATCAATGCAGTTTCAGTATTTGGTTCACATGCAATATTCTGATAATAAAACTTACCTTGCGGCACATATCCGTCGCCACTGACGCGGTATATTTTACCTCCTGCATACATTTTACGTACAGTCATTTCATTTTTAGTCAGTGTCCCTGTCTTGTCTGAACAAATAACATTGGCACACCCCAATGTTTCAATCGACCCCATCTTACGAACAATAATATTACGTTTTGTCATCCGCTGCACTCCCATTGCCAAAGCAATCACCACAATTGCGGTTAACCCTTCTGGAATGGCTGCTACCGCCAAGCTGGCTGCTACTTGCAGCATATATAACAAGTTTTGACCACGCAAAACTCCTATCAAAAATACTAAACCAGATATCGTTAAGCAACCATATGCCAGCATTGTTGCCAATTCTTCAAGTTTGCATTGCAACGGCGTTGGATCTGCCTTTTGCTGCTGAATGAGCATGGCGATCTTCCCCATCTCTGTAGTCATACCCGTTCCGACTACGATGGCTGTCCCTCGCCCTCTAGTTACACTCGTACCCATAAATACCATATTTTTGCGATCACCTAGTACTGTATGATCGGTTCCAATCGCTAAGTGATTTTTCTTGCTTGGAATGGTTTCACCGGTAAGTGACGCTTCTTCTACCTCAAAATGTACAGATGTTACAATTCGAGCATCAGCTGGAACTCTATCACCAGCTTCTAAAACAATTAAATCCCCTGGTACTAATTGGTCAGCTTTAATTTTTACTGCCCGGCCACCGCGAATCACGTTAGCCATCGGTGCCCCTAATTTTTGTAACGCCCCTAAAGACTCTTCTGCCTTTATTTCCTGGGTAGCACCTAACAGAGCATTACCGATAATGATACCAACCGTGAGCATCGAATTTTTAACTTTGCCTAAGACAAATGATAACCCTGCTGCCCCCATTAACACTTTTACCATAAAATCTTTAAATTGGTTGCGAAATAGCTGCCAGAAAGAAGTTTTTTTTCCTTCCGTCAATACATTTAGACCATATGTATGTTGACGAATTTTCGCTTCCTGCTCACTGAGTCCAAAATGCAGAGACGTGTCTAACTGGCAACAAACATTATCTAAAGATACACTATTCCATGATCCTCTTTGACAATCCAATTGTGTGGCTGCTACTATTTCCTCCAGCTGCGGCTCTGTTCTACCTCTTAAAAAAGCAATATTATCTGGCGGTTGTTGTGAAAACCGTTGTAAGTCAAGATCATGTACCGATTTTTTCGGTTGCCTGATCTGTTGCTTCGCTATAGAGCTTCCTTTACTCTTCAATAATCGTGATGAGTTTAATAATACTCCTACCGTACTGATGTTTTGCATTAAGACCGCCGTTACTGGAGAGATTAGTCTCATGGCGGCCAAACCTATCCCAATGGCATTCATTCCTACCGAAAATGCTAAATTCTGCCTCATGACTTGCATAGTCTTTTTACTGATTGTTACAATACTTGCTATCTTACGAGGATCATCACCAGTGACTATCATATCCGCTGACTCAATAGCTTCTTTGGTGGCGCATGTCATAGCGACCCCAATATTAGCAGCCGCCATAGCTGGCGAATCATTAGTACCATCGCCTACCATAATCACATTACGTCCTTGCCTTCTCAGATTAGCAACTACTTTAACCTTATCCTCAGGTAACATAGCACTCCAATTATGCGCTACCCCCAGTTCTGCCGACACCGTTTCTAGGTTATAAGAATTATCACCAGTAATGATCCCAATTTCTTTAATACCAGCTACCCGCAAATCCTCTATTGCCCTTTTGCTCTCAGCCCTCAAAACATCTCGAATACTAATTAATCCAGCTAATTTCTGATTAACAGCCACATAGATTGGGCTATGACCCAAATGTTGCATGCGTAGTACCTTTATCTTACCTGAACTAATATCAATTTTTTCTTGTGACATCAATCTTTCATTACCTACACATACATCATAATCACTAACTATGGCCCTCACTCCATGACCAACGATCATCTCACTCACAGCATTAGGTAATGAAAGCTGTCTAGAATTTGCCTCAGCTACCAGCATGCGCGCCAAGGGATGACTAGTAGACTTCTCGGCTGCCGCCGCCAATATCAAAATTTGTTCTTGAGTAAAACTTCTGTCAAAAACAATTATTTCTCCTACCTGAGGCCGAGCACCGGTAAGTGTTCCTGTCTTATCAAATAATACAACATCAGCTTGCTCCGCTATTTCCAGAGTCCGTGCATCTTTGACAAGTATCCCCTGATTTGCCGCTTGAGCTACAGACATTCCTAGTGAGGTATTAGATGATAAAGCAATAGCCATTGGACATCCAGCCAGTAACACAGCTAAGCTTCGCTGGAAATCTCGCGTCAGTAGCAAGATCATTCCCGCAATACCTATAGCCCACGGAACTAACTTGATGGAATATATTTCTCCCGATTGGACTCCGCCACGCTCAATAGCTGCTTTTTGCACCATAGCTACAATATGAGCCATGCTCGTATCTTTGCCGACCTTTATTGCCTTAACCTTAAGTGCCCCTGCTTCAATCATTGTTCCTGCAAAAATGCTATCACCAACACCTTTGCTACTTGGAAGATAGTCAGCACAAATAGCAGTTTGATTGACTGTAGCCCTGCCGCCTACTACTTCACCATCCACCGGTACCCTTTCACCACGATGCACGACAACAACATCACCCACAGCTACTTCTGCTACTAACTCCTGTTGTCCATGATATATTCTTCTAGCTGTTAGCTCTTTACCTACTAGCATTCGTTCAATAGATTTGCGGGCCCGTACCTGCATAATATAATTAAATAGCCCACTCAACTGTATCAGCCACAATATGGACAAACCAGTAATACTTTCACGCATAGCAAGTAAAATCAAAGTAGCTATAGAAATCAGCAAGTCATGATTAATTTTTTTAGTCTCAACCAAATGTGCTATACCCCGCCGTAAAATTGGATACCCTGAAACAATCGTTGTAATTGCCGCCAAATTAAATATCTGTTGCGACGAAGATAATGTAGAGCGTCCTCGGATAAGCCGTTTTATAGCAATCCCAGCCAAAATACCTCCTGTCACAACAGTATTAAATACTTGCAACCTCGGCGAAATAACTTCTATATCATTCGACTTTTGAGTTACTTCTTGCAAAGTAACAGTTTTCTTTTCTTGAAAAAAATCGAGGTTTTTCCCTGGTAATTGTACCTGCTGGAATGACTGATATGCTTGGTCAATTTCTTGCTTAATTTGAGGAAAGGTTAATTGACTTTGATTAAAATAAATGAGTGCTCGTCCAGTAAGGGGGCTCGTTGCAGCTGATTTTACTCCAATTACATTCTGCAATCTGTCCACTAAATACTCAGCAAAAGCTGGATTTTTACGTAAATGTTCAACTACAATCCGTAAACGCCCTGGTATTAATCGAACTGACTTCGTTGCTATAACTTCTGGAAACAATGCTGTGCCTCCCCCGATTAGAGTATGGATATTACGATCAGCATATTGCTTGATCATGATACTCCTTAACAAAAAAAGCAAGGATGTTGTTCCTTACTATTTTTTGTTATTTTTTTAAAATAACTTTAAACGTGTTAATGAAACGCCAGATAAGAGATTATCTTTAGTTTCCTTACTGCGCTGTTTAATATAGCCAAATAATTGGCTTAAAAACTTTTCCCATAACAATATTGTCTCATGTTTGCTCTGTGGAGATTCCCGCCTTATTACAATACTAAGATCGACAGCTGCTTTTAATTCTGTGGCAATGTGACTGAATTTTTCACTAAGAAGTACAATTTTATCTACATTCGCTCTTTCAACTTCCAATACTTTTGACACTGGTTTCCCTCCCATTATCTTGACTAACTATTTTATTGGATCCGTAGGATCAATCAACTCTTCCCCTGTCATCGCACTATCAATTGAACTCTTTAATTTTTCAAACTCAGCTTCTGCAACCAAATCTTCTATATCTTCCCGTACGCCGCTGAGCAAACCTTGGGCTTGATCAGATAAATCTTTTACGCCCTGCATTGCTTTCATAGCAACAGGATGTAATGACTCCTTAAGCGTGGGAAATAATAAAGCACCCAATAAAGCTACACCGACACCATAGACAAAGTTCTTATTGCTCGGGTTTTTTAGCCTATGGGACATTTGACGCCGTGCTCTGGCAAATGACCCACTCTCTGGATTTTGCTCGACCATCTCAATCAATTCAGCAAGATTCATCAATTGACTACGTTCTTCTTGAATCATTCTCTGCAAGGCTTTGCGAGCATAAGGATCAGAAATATTAGCCATTCGCTGCTCAGAAGCCCGCACAGCTGCTAGCTTAGCTGTAAAAACCTCATCAAGGGCTACGATTGACTCTTCATTCATAGTTTCCATAACTTGTTTTCGCCGATTCCGTCCACGCACCCCCTGTTCTCGAGTTTCTAAAAGAGCTTCCCTCTCCTCTCTAGGAGTACTTCTTTGTCCTTCTATAACCAATATTTTGTCCTTCCCTTCAAACCTTTATTCTTTTATCATACTGGAATATTATCTCTAAAATTATCCAATTCTATACTCCCCCGTCAGGAAACAATTCAAAAAAGAACAACTAAAAAAGCAAGCTTTCATATCATAATGATACGTTAGCTTGCTTTAATAAATGTAACGGTGTTTTTTCTCTTATGACTACCGCTTTACTATTGTCTTTAGTTACCAGTAAAGCCAATCGTTTTTCAAAACAAGGAGCAATCGTCTGTTCATATAATTCATAAAAAACCTTAGTCGTAGTGTTTCTCATATCCTGATTGATTCGATTCTCTATATTGATCATTACACCAGTTAACTGTTTCTCTATTTCTCGCTGGCAGGATCGTAATTGATCTTTTGGCCGACAGTTTACAGTCTTCATAAAAATACTACCTAATTCAAACTTCTTTGCTACTTTTGTAGCCATAGGTGGTAATTTGAATGTGTCTAAGCATTGATCCCATAATTTGTTGGCAACTGTGGTCATGTGTTCTGCAACAAATACTGCCCTACGATATTCAGAAAGTAATATATCAATATCTTTCTTATGTTGATGAGGGATTAGCTTATCTACATTCGACTTAATACTAGCGATCTCTAAGGATTTAACACCAAATAAAGTATGGATTTCCTGCTGAATTTCATGCTTTATATCCATTTGCAGCTGTTCTAGTTCTGTTATGGGAAGGACTTGTTGAAAAATTTCTTTATGATCCACTTTCTTTTTTCTATTAACAATTTCCGCTGCATAAGAAGTAATATTAATCTTATTCTTCTCAAATAGATCTTTTAGATTTTTGGTAATTAAATTTAAATAGTTTTCTACTATAGTAACTACTTCTGCTTCCTTTTTAGCTCGCTTACGTTCTAGTGATACCATCCGCATTTCTTTGTTGTTTCTATGCATTTTACGTATATCTACTATATCCACAGCCATGGAATCAATGCTTTTTACATTTATTATCTTGGTTTTTGATGAAAACGAAAGATCCTCTTGTCTGATAAGTGCACTCATAGTTTCCATGGCTGCTCATCCTTTCTTTAGCAGATTACACTTGAATTCATTTTACAGTATTATTATAAATCATTATGAAATAGTTAGTGTTATGCTATTATTAAAATCTTGTTAAATTCGATATTTGAAATGAATGTGAAGAACCTTCTTAATGGATTATCCGTATTGGACTTGCGCCGACTAGCTAGCGTCCATGTTGGTGCGCACAAATAAATGAAAGGGGAGCGAACTGCTCCCCTTTCATTACTAGCTCCATTTATTACTCCTGCTCATAACTAGACTGTTGCTGTTTTTTCATGCTGCATCCTTTTTTCCCAAGACCATAGACAAATGGAATGGCCACACTATGCAACAATACCCACGCTCCCCAGCCAATCGCCGGTCTAATCAACCAATGCAAATCCATCACCTCCTGCATTTATTCTGTGCAAAGAGGTTCTTTTTATTTGTTCCAAAATTTATTATAGATTAGTCTTGTTACTGCATCCACGATTTCTAATATAGCTACCATTATAATAATTACCGTCACTAACAGCCGTTTCCTCATCTCTATCTCCCATAAAGCCACGACTGCACTATTGGAACTACATTCTGATCATAAAAATAATGCAAAAATATAAACATGATGAATCCAACAATTGCGCCTACAACACAGCCATTAATACGAATCCATTGAAGATCGTCACCAGCTTTATCTTCAATAAATCGATTAAAATCCTCATCACTAAAAGTACTTAAAACTTCTTCGACAACAGTACCAATGAGATAGTGCTCCTTTTCCACCAGTTCAAATATTGCTTTCTTAATACGAATTTCTAACCAATGTTGCATCTCAGGATCACTTTTAAAGCGCTCCCAATGCTGTTCCGCTTGACTGTATAGTAACTCCAATAAATGAGCATGAGTTGATGTGCTTATTTTTTCAATAAAATTCTCAGTTAGGAAAATTGCCACCTCAGTTAACTCTATACGCTCAGCTACTGTTTCTTTCCAATGCTCCATTTCATCTGCCCAAGGAATTTCATTGTCTGGCCGATTGACTATTTCTATTAACCTTGCATGTATCCACTCATGTAGTATATGCTCTGGATTTTTCATTTCCTGAAGATTATTCAATAATTCCTGATACAACACATCAGTTGCATCAGAAACATTCACGCTATTCGTCTGCTCTCCAATCCAAATTACCGTTTTTTCTAGCAATGACTTGGATTTTGCCTGTTTTATATCTTCCATATATTGATAAATAGTCTTTTTAGTATCAGGACGTTGAATTCGATTGGTTAATTCATTAAGTATGAATATAATCAAATATTTGTCTTTCTCTTGCTCTAATCCCCACTTCGTTACAATTTTAAACTGAGGGATGATCTTCATTTCTCTGATTCTAGTTTTAATAAAAGTCTCTAAATATCCTGCCAAAACGCGAGGATCGATATTCATAATCAGACCCTTACTGTGCTTATCTAATAAATTTCGCAATAACTGCCTACCACCACTATGCTCTATCCAATCAATCATAAGCTTCACAAAACAGACCTTATCGACTTGCTGTTTAATAGACTTAATACTAAGCAAATCTTGTTCTATCATATCCCCAATAGACAATATCACTCTGTCACGATGACGAGGGATTAACTCTGTGTGCCATGGAAATCCCAAAGGTTTTTTAAAAATTGCTGTTATAGCAAACCAATCAGCAACGCCTCCTACGAAAGCCGCTTCCATTACGGTATAAAACATTTCTATAAACAATACATCTCTATATACATACCTCAGCCATATTGATAGGAGAAACAAACAAAATACAAATGCCAATATTTTGTTCGCCATATTTCTATAATTCATTGTTATCCACCCTCATTCAAAACCAGAACGTCAATAAATAGATGACCATTCCCACTAACCCACCAACTACTGAGCCATTAATACGGATCATCTGCAAATCATTACCTACTTTATTTTCAATAAAATTCACTAATCGATCATTAGTAAACTCATTTAGGCTATCTTTTACAATCATGCCAATTTTACCATGATGAGTGTCTATCCACCCACTCAGTATCGTCTTAATATACAGATCAAGCTTAGCCCGTCTTTCCGTATCCTTCTCAAAATCCGCAATTAATTTATCGATTTGATCAGTTATTAATGCCAACCATCGAATCATCTGCTTATGATCAACAACCTCTTTACCATATAGAGTAAACATCTCCCGAGCTACATAATTCCCCAAATTAAGCTTACTTAAAATTCTCTCCTGTACCCAATCCTCAATGCTTTGTTGAAACCTCTCATTGGTCTTTAGTTTTATAATAAAATCATTCAGCCAGGCGTTAATTTGTTTCCGCATAGAATGATCAGTATCTTTCATTTCAGACAAGATAACTTCTAGTGCCTGTTGCGCCTCGCTAGCCACTTGTTTAGGTGACAAGTTCATCAACCGATTAAAGATTTTCCTTCTGTTCATACCCCGTTCGTAATTTTCTCTAATATCAACAAAAACTTCACTTAATAAATGTTTCAACTGTTTGTTTCTTGCAACTGTTATAAATTCATCTATCATCATATCTATCATTTTTTCATGGTACCCATTTTTAATAAGCCATTCTAAAATATCAATCATATATGGAGAAATTTTTACTTTTTCCTTACTATTATAAGGCACTACATTGTCAATAATAGCTGCTATTTCTTCTGGCTTAATTTGAGCAAGCATATCTTGCAAAAATCGATACAGTATTTTTTTTAGATAACTTTTACCTCTATGCTCAACCATGAAATGAATCAGTATACCCGATACATTATAATTCTCCAGTTGTGTTTTAATATTTTCTTTCATTAAGATTTCATTTTCAACCATCTCGACGAGTGCCTTGAATATTCGCTCCCGGTTACGGGGAATGATAGCGGTGCGAAAGGGTATCCCTAAAGGCCTACGAAATAGTGCCGATACAGCAAACCAGTCTGCCAACCCACCGATCATTGCCGCCCCAAATCCACCAGTGAAAAGCCCGCCGATAAAAGTATGTTGTAATGGATAGCTAATAAGAAACCCCAAGGATACGACTCCTAAAATACATGTAGCTTTATAGTTATTAGCAACCATAACTAACTTTAACCTCTCCTAGATCATCTTTACTCACATGGCCTAAAATTGCTACTCGTTGGTATTTGTTATCAGAGACTTTATCATAAACCATCAATCACATCTCCTGAAATAGTCTTTTTTCTACTTTTCGCTATATTTTTATCTTTCCCTCTATTCTCAGATAAAACGCTTTCTAAGCTTTTTTAAAATTTCTCTGCGTCCTCTACTGTAAAATGCTTAACAATTTACCGCTCGGACCAGGAGAACTAAAGGAAAAAGACAGCATTTTCACTCTAAAAAATTTATAAATTCTGATATTACAAAAATGGGGTAGTGGATAACTTATCGTGAAGTTTTCCCACTGCCCCATTTTTTAGTAGCTTTGAAAAACGCTAACATGTCCTTTTGTATAACTCTCTAAGCATTTACTCTTCCATCCCTATAGTGTTTCCTAGATAAATAGCAGCTCCTTGTGCGAGATAGACTCATAAGAGGGAGGAATCTTTTAATTGTTCTAATTATATATCTATTACTCTTAAATTAATCTTGTCAGCCCAATAATTATTAATACTACTCCTGACATATAGGGTAAGCCATTTTTTAGATGATCGGGAACGCAAAAAGTTGCCACTTGAATCCCAAGAACGATAAGCATCATTTGAACACCTGCCATAATCAACGGAGTATATACAGGCAAGTCTCCTAACATACAAGCTGCAAAAGTCGCTATCATATTATCCATTCCTAACGCTATTCCAAGGGATATTGCCTCTATGTAACTAATAGAACAGGATTTATCACTATCCGCCATTTCTGGTTGAACCATTACCTCAATAATCATCTCTCCAAGAGAAGGAGTTATTTTCTCGGATTGGCTATTATGCTTATTCGTAATACGTGATAAATATTCTATTATAATATTCCAAAATCCGAGTGCAAGCAGTAGAAGTGCTCCGATCCCAGTAACCACAGATGGGTTTATAACTTCCTCCAAAAATTGCGCACTTATCATTGCTCCGAGTGTAAATATTCCAGTAATCGTTCCTATAACGGTTAAAGACAGTAATGGTACTCGAATGCTTTTCAAACCATAAGCCGTACCTGCTGCCAAAGCATCTATACTAACACCAGTTGCCAATAATAGTACATAAAATAAACCCATGTTTAACACTCCTCTGTGATTTTTCATGTCAAATCCATTACGTATTATCTGCAGAGAAATTTGTGAATATTACATGAAATTTATTCCGTCGATAAATGTTGCACCTGTTTATCACATCGTTCTCTTAATATAATAGCGTCTAAAGTTGATGTTATTATATGCGAGGTTAAATGCTAATGGTAAAGTGTTAATAATATATCTGGCACAATCTACACCCACAAGGACCCACTTGAAACCTATCAACTGGATAAAGCAAAAAGCACTCATCTAATGAGTGCTTTTTGCTAACCAGCAACTACCTATCCTCCCAGGCCGTTTCCAATCAAGTACTTTCGGCGTATTGGCTTAATTACTGTGTTCGGTACTTCGAGTGGCGATAATACCTCATCTGCCTCGTTGCTCCTGCGCGCGCTCACTTCGCGTACTGATGTACTGCTCAGTTCGTGTGCTCGTCGCGTCTAGCATCTGAAGCATTCTCACCAATCTCAGGCACGACGAAATAAGAAAAAGCTATCCCTAGTACAATATCTATTTGACAACAAAAAAACACTCACAATAAAGTGAGCGTTTTTTCTTTAACCAGCAACTATCTATCCTCCCAGGCCGTTTCCAACCAAGTACTTTCGACGTATAAGGGCT
>NZ_BSVC01000021.1 GCF_030269905.1 Pelosinus sp. IPA-1
TTTTTTGGATTTGAAGATGAAGTCAGGCTATGTGATTTTTTAGTACAGCATTTTCGAATAAAGAATGGGAGGAATGCATTTTGACAGTTTTATTAGAAGACGCACTACGAACACTACTTCCATTAGTACAACCTAGCTGTAGTATGCGGTTGCCTTTAGAAAAATGCTTGGATCGTATTTTGGCAGAAGATATCATATCCGATATGGACTTTCCGCCCTTTGATCGTTCACCGTTAGATGGTTATGCCTTTCGCCTAAAGGATGTGCAAAAGGCCAGTCCACAAAAACCAGTGCTTTTAAAACAGGTTGATTACGTGCCTGCAGGAACATGGCCTACTAAGAAAGTGGAAGCTGGTGAAGCAACGAGAATCATGACAGGTGCTAAGATTCCAGAAGGCGCCGATGCAGTGATCCGATTGGAAGATACCATCATGGATGGAGAATACGTAGAAATTAAACATTATTCAGAACAAATGGGTAAAAATATTTGTTTCCAAGGAGAGGAAATCCGTAGTGGAGAAGTCGTTTTGGTACAAGGGACATGTTTAAAGGAGGGAGAGTTAAGCATGCTAGCCATGCTGGGCCATGTTACCCCGTTGGTTTACGAAAAACCTAAAGTTGGTATTTTGGCTACTGGCAGTGAACTGATTTCTGCCGCTGAAGCATTGAGCCCAGGGAAAATACGTGATACGAATAGTTATATGCTGCTTGCCAAGGTACTTCTAGCGGGTGGTGAACCGATCCTATTAGGGCAAGTAGAAGATGATATTGAGGCTATTGCAGAAAAATTTTATACCAATCCAGGCTTATCTGTTTATATTACAACTGGGGGAGCCTCCATTGGTGATTATGATTTAATGGAAAAATTATTTGCAAGATTGCAAATTCCCATGCTTTTCAACAGAGTGGCCATCAAACCAGGAATGCCTGTTTTAGCAGGACAATGGAAGGATTCACTATTTATCGCATTGTCGGGAAATCCAGCCGCAGGCAGTGTTTCCTTCGAGGTTCTAGTTCGGCCCTTGCTCCTTAAAATGACGGGAGTTCAAAAATGGCACAGGCCTAGGGTGAAAGTAAAGTTACATGGTGAAATAAAAAAAGCTTCTGACACTAGGAGATTTGTCTGGGCGCATTGTTGGGAAAAACAGGGAATGCTCTTTGCTGAGCCTCTTCATTATCAGGGTAATGGTATGCTAAGATCTATGTTAAAAGCAAATGTTCTGCTAGATATCCCCGAGGGGAGTGTTGCCTTAGAGGATGGTGTCGAGCTTGAAGCAATACTACTGTTATCCTAATCCATTTTCAGGGGGAATTTGATGAAAGTAATACATGTGACGGAAGCTATCGGTATGATTCTCGGACATGACTTAACAAAAATAGAACCAGGGAAATTTAAGGGCGTAGCCTTTAAGAAAGGCCATGTTATTAAGCCCGAGGATATTCCTATCATGTTAAGTATGGGAAAAGATCATGTTTATGTAATGGAAATAGGCACCAAGAATATACACGAAAACGAAGCGGCCCAAGGATTAGCTGAAGTAGCAGCTGGTGCAAATTTGATATTGGATGAGCCAGGCGAAGGAAAAGTAAATATAAGAGCAGCTAATGCAGGGTTATTAAAAATTGATGTAAGTATTCTAAGGAAAATTAACGGAATGAAAGGGGTCGCTCTTTCCACCCTGCACACAGATACTGTAGTAAAAAAAGGGCAGCTAGTGGCCAGCGCTAAGATTATTCCTCTTACCTTACCACGGGTCTTGTTAGAAAAAGTGAAAAAGCTGAGGGCAGGAAAGGAAATCATTCGAGTTCAGCCATTCACTCCACAAAAGGCTGGATTAGTGGTTACTGGTAGTGAAGTTTATTATGGACGTATTGAGGATAAGTTTGAGGGAGTCATTAAAAAGAAGATAGAAGCGTTAGGAAGTCAGTTAACACAAACTATGTTTGTGCCGGATGATGTAAAGAAAATAACGGCTGCAATTCAAACTCTTGCAGCCCAAAATGATTTGGTATTTGTTACGGGAGGTATGTCAGTTGACCCAGATGATATTACTCCAGTAGCTGTTCGTAAGGCGGGAGCGAGAACTATCATATATGGTACACCTGTTCTACCGGGTGCCATGTTCTTAGTTGCCTATCTGGGGGAGACTCCTATTTTAGGTATTCCAGCTTGCGGAATGTTTAGCAAGGTCACGGTATTGGATGTCGTCTTACCCAAGGTATTGATTGGTGAGAAAATAACTCGTCAGTACATTACTTCTTTAGGGCATGGTGGCTTATGCCAAACTTGCCCAGATGGTTGTCGTTATCCTAATTGTTCTTTTTGCAAATAGATGGAGAGGTTGGTGGAGAATGGTTTTATGTTAGAGCTAGATAATCAGAAGAGTGATACGGAACCAATGCAAGAGATTACGGCTTTGCTGATTTCGATGCTTGATCAATTGCAAGAAGTACGAATTCGTTTAATTAAAATAATAGTAGCAGTAGCAGTTGGTAGTGGTATCAGTTATTTCTATGCTGCAGAAATACTGCAATGGATTACTGTTCCTGCGGGACATTTATATTATATGAATCCGGCAGAAGCCTTTTTTTCTTATCTAAAGATCTCATTTTTTGCAGGTTTTTTATTAGCTTTACCCGTGGTATTATATCAGGCTTGGGCCTTTATCATCTCAGCACTAAAAAGGAAAGAGTGCACGGCATTGGCAATTGTCGTACCATCGTCAGTAATATTATTTTTCGCTGGTCTGGCATTTTCTTATTATTTGGTATTGCCAGCAGGCATTATATTTTTTATGGGGTTTGCCACTGAGAATCTGCAGCCCATGTTTTCATTGAGTGAGTATTTATCTCTGGTTATTTCATTTTTACTCCCTTTTGGCTTTATTTTCGAATTGCCCTTGTTGATTATGCTGCTGGCCAATTTAG
The DNA here is from genome assembly GCF_030269905.1 of Pelosinus sp. IPA-1. Classification (NCBI taxonomy): domain Bacteria; kingdom Bacillati; phylum Bacillota; class Negativicutes; order Selenomonadales; family Sporomusaceae; genus Pelosinus; species Pelosinus sp. IPA-1. Next base: position 2,929 of record NZ_BSVC01000021.1, read on the forward strand.
GTATCATCAGCTCTATGTTTTTAATAAGCAAACGTAAAATCTTCTTGGTATTGGCATTTGTAATGGGTGCGGTTTTGTCACCCACACCAGATGTTCTCTCTCAAACGATGGTAGCGCTTCCCATGCTCATACTCTATGAGATCAGCATTATGATTGTAAAATATGTACTGAGAAAATGAGGAAATAACTATTTGTCTTCGTGCTCTCTAGGGAGTGGTGAAAGGAGCTGATATAGTTGGGAATTATAGATTCCTATGGGAGAAACATTCGGTATCTACGAGTTTCTGTTACTGATAAATGCAACTTTCGTTGTTCCTACTGTATGCCTGCAGGAAATACAAAATGGTTCCCCGAAAGAGAGATACTCAGCTATGATGAGCTGTTGCGTATGATCCGTATAGCGGTGAAAGCGGGTATTACCAAAATACGTATTACGGGCGGGGAGCCTTTAGTAAGGAAGGATCTCATTCCTTTTATTGCAGAGATTAGAAAAATTCCAGGAATTCAAGACTTATCTATGACAACTAATGGGAGTTTACTAAGCCAGTATGCGCTGCAGTTGAAAAAAGCAGGACTAGATCGAGTAAATATCAGCCTGGATACTTTACGCGAAGATCGTTTTAATAAAATAACGGAGCGTTCTATGTTTCGCCAAGTTCTCATGGGGATAAAAAGTGCGGAGCAGGCTGGATTTACGCCCATCAAGTTAAATGTAGTGGTTATGAATGGCATCAATACGGATGAATTAATCGATTTTGCCCGACTGTCATTCGAGAAATCATATGAAATCCGCTTCATTGAATATATGCAATTTAATTCTGATAGTAGAAATCTACTTGTTCCAACCAAGCAAATCAAGGCAACTCTTAACCAAGCAGGATGGGGTACTCTAGTAGAACAACCTGGTAGCGATGGTCCGGCTACTGTGTTTCGATTCCCGGGATCTCAAGGTAGCATTGGGTTTATATCCGCTACCACTGAACACTTTTGTAATCAATGCAATCGAATTCGTCTTACTGCAGATGGGCGGCTTAAGCCATGTTTATTATCTAACTTCGAAATTGATATTAAAAGAAAGATGCGTGCAGGGGCTACGGATTTTGACATTGAGAATCGATTAAGGCTTTGTATATGGCAAAAGTCTGCTCAACATGGTTTAGATGGCAAAGAGGTATTTCAGCGAGGTATGTTCCAAACGGGAGGTTAATTTAATTGGATGGAAACGTAGTACTATAAATGATTGGAGGATTGAAATATGTTTAGTTTTAGTATGGCTGAATTATCAGTAATTTTAGTGATTGCCTTAGTTGTTTTTGGTCCAGGGAAATTACCGGAAGTGGGAAAGGCGCTAGGAAGAGGTATTCAGGAATTTAAGCGGGCAACTACGTTAGAGCGCGAAAAAGAAGAACCTGCTAAAGATAAAGATTTATTACAAAACGAGGAAAAAAAGATATAACGATTTAAATAGAAATGGCAAGAATGAGGGCTTGTGCCTTACATTCCTGCCATTTTTTATTTTACGATGATACCCTGCTCTATTGCATACTTTACCAAATCAGAGCGTTTTTTTGCTTGGAGCTTTTCCATAATTCGATACTTATATGTTTCAATGGTACGGGCGCTTACCATAAGCTGCTGGGCTATTTCGGCATTGGAATAACCAAGCGCGATTAGTGTAAGAACTTTATTTTCTTGTGCGCTTAAGGGTTTCGTATTTGGTGAGGCAATTGGCGGCTGAGGTTCTTTACACTCTGTAAGCAATGATTGAGCCATACTGGATTGAATATATACCTCGCCAGCAAATACCGTACGAATTGCATGATACAACACATCATCCGCTGCTTTCTTTAATACATAGCCCATCGCTCCCGCTGCAAAGCCTTGCCGTAAATAGCTAATGTCTTCGTGCATAGTAAGTAAAATGACTTTTATATCGGGTGAACGTTGCTTAATGCTCGTAAGGCATTCCAATCCATTCATCCCATGCATGGAGATATCCAATAATACAATATCAGGTTTGGCCGTTTCTATAAGAAGTAAAGCGGCATCGCCGCTTTCTGCTTCGCCAATAACTAGGATATCCGATTGATTCGCTAACAAAGACTTTAATCCGGCACGCATTAAAGCGTGGTCATCCACGATTATTATTTTAATTTCGCTCATAGTGCCCTACCTTTCAACAAGTGGTATTCGTACATAAATGGTTGTACCTAGCCCTGGAGATGACTCAATGGTGAATGTTCCGCCAACTAAAATTGCCCGTTCCCGCATACCATATAATCCTAATTTATTATTGCTGGCATTACCATTCATTAAGACATCTACTTCAAAACCGATTCCATCATCCTCAATGATGAGTTCCAGCACATTACTTTTACGAGTAATGATTACACTCACGTTTTGAGCCTGCGAGTATTTTGCTATATTTGTGAGTGCTTCCTGTACAATGCGATACACTGGAATTTCAATTTCGCGCAGAATACGTTCGCTGATTTCCTGTACTACGTGAAAGTCAATATCGATTTGGTGTGTTTGGCGATAGTCGGCAATGTATTTTTCAAGGGCTGCAATCAAGCCCATATCATCTAAAATACTTGGTCGCAATTCTACAGCTAGGCTATGAATTCTGCCTAAGGTATCTTTGACTACCCTGCGCATGTCTTCTATCTGGCATTCACTACTATTTCCAGTACAATTGTCAGCTAGACATTTAAGACCCATCATAAGTGAAGTCAAGGTTTGACCTGTTTCATCATGGAGTTCTCTGGCAATACGTTTACGCTCTTCTTCTTGAGCCACAATAACTTTTTGTAACAGATGAACCATTGCTTCTTCTTTCTGGTTAAGTTCTGCCACAAGTTTTTGAAGGGATTCAGTCATTGAATTAAAGGCTAATCCGAGTTTACCTAATTCATCCCCAGAATGAACAACAGCCCGTTGGGTAAAGTCACCTGCTGTTATTGCGCTTGTTACCCTGACCAATTCACGTATAGGCTTGGTTAAGCGATTGGTCAAATACATGGTAAGCATAATTCCAACCAAGACGGCAGCCAACGTATAAAACAACATCTTTTTGGTAGTACTATTGAGTACTGCCTGTAGACTTTTATTACTCAAACCAATATGCACTGTTCCCAATCGCCCTTCAAAAATCGGAACAACGATATCGCGAATAACGCCCTCTTCTGTAGATAACTCAGTAACCTGATAATGTGACGGTACTTCGGGAATATTGGCTGATAATAATTCAGCCGGGAAATGATTCTGAAAGGAGTGCGCTAATAATTCACCATTAACCCCCACAACAAAAGCGTATCGCACATCATCGTTAGACTGCTGCGTATTCTTGACTAATTCATGTAAATCATAATAATTATTAATCAAAATAAGATTCGATGCTTGTGTTGCTAACATATTGGCAATAGAAAGCCCGCGTTTTTCTTGTTGTTCAGTAAATAATTTTTCCATTACAAGTCTAGTTTGGAACATATTAGTTCCTGCTAATAACAGTAAAATAAACAATAAGATCGCCACAATTTTGATGAAGAAACTTTGTGATAGTATTTTCATGTCATAGTTTCTCCTTTGTAGACAACCATATTGACTTTAAGTGGGCATAATCCTGGTAATCAGGAGTAACGAATTTATCATATTCTAAAGCTCGTAATGCCTTTTGCCCCTCTTCATCTTCATTCATAGCAAGAAGTAGTGCTTGCACTCGTTGTTTTAGCGTCGCATCGAGGGATGGATTGACAACAACAGGGGGAATACCTACATGGATTGATTTATCAATCACCTTGATCTTTGTAGCAAGGTTTGGCTCTCGCTTTAAAGTATGATCAAATACGATACTGTCTACTGCAGCGGCGTCGGCGATTCCATCAGCCACAGCTCTTATTGCATTATCATGGCTATACGTATAAAAAGTACGTCCAAAGTAGGTAGCACTGTCAATACCATGAGATTCTAGCATATAAACTGGTGCAATGCGTCCGGAAAATGACATGGGGTCGGTAAAGGCAAAGGAGCGTCCACGTAAATCTAAAATAGAGTCACCTTTCGTGTTCTGATTGGTAATGATATAAGACTGGTATACGTGTTCATTCTTTACGGTAGGAATAGCCAAAAGTTCCATACCGAAACTCTCACTACCGGCTGCATAGCCGCCGCTACAGACAAATGCGACATCAGCACTACCTACCTGCAGCAAATCATTAACTTCTTTATAGGACTTGCGTTGAAGAAGTATCACTGGATACCCAAGTTTCATCTCAAGGTAATCAATCAAGGGTTGATAGACAGTCAACGTTTCCTTTGGAGATAAAATAGACGATACAGCAACTCGTAAAGGAACCGGATCAGGCATTTTATCTTTTACAAGGACTTGTGAATCTATATTGTTGAGATGCACAATTTTAGTTGGAGACGAAGAACAGCCACTTAGATATACACCCATCAATAGTACCAATATAGTCATAAATAATTTTCTCATGTAAGCCTCCATATAAGAAAGATTGATAGTCCAATCTTCGGTCATAAGACGTCATTTAGATAAAGATTTCTCTACTTTGACCACTTATCCCTGCATAAGACAATAGTCAAAAGTCTCCATTGCTTTATTAAAGGCTACTGAAAACACTTACATAGTTTCATGTAAGTGTTTTCCCTTACAAAAGTATGTGGGTTTTACTTATACCCGTATTTTTTGAAAAATGAGATAATGTATTTGTACGAAACTATACAGATCTCCGAGCTGTGATAAACAGCCGATAGGGTACTCGTACAGTGCCTGCCCATATTTGGCGAAGGAGAGAAGAGTAGGGAGGAAGGCTTTATGGAGAGAAAAGATATTTTGCTCACCATGCAAAGTGATTTGACAAGAACACTTCAAAAACCGCCAGAAAAGCGTCACTGGGGGATGCTCATCGACACTCGGAAATGTGTCGGTTGCCATGCCTGTACGATTGGTTGCGTGTCAGAGTATAAACTGCCACCTGGAGTAGTATACCGGCCTGTAATGGATTATGAGAGTGGACAATTTCCGAATACAAAAAGAAAATTTCTGCCTCGTCCTTGTTTTCAGTGCGAAAAGCCATCTTGCGTATCTGTATGCCCTGTGGCTGCCACGAAGAAAGAAGCCGATGGGATTGTTTCTATCGACTATAAGAAATGCATCGGTTGCCGAGCCTGTATTTCAAACTGCCCCTATGGTGCCAGGACTTTTGATACAGGAGCCTATTATACGGAAGGGACTCCCGCCGTTCAGCCATACGAAAAGGCTGGATTTTATGAATATGAAAAAGTATGGCACAGAGATAGTAAGCATGGTGATGTGATTAGTAGCGCAAGAAAGTGCCATTTTTGTACCAGTCGCATTGCTAAAGCATTGCTTCCTATATGTGTATCAACCTGCATAGGTCGTGCCACGTATTTTGGTGATCTAAATGATGATCAAACTCTTATTAGCCAAGTGATATCGGCAAATAAAACCTATCGTCTTAAAGAAGAAACGGGTAATAACCCGCAAGTATATTATATTTAGGAGGTGCGGCTCGTGAGTAAAAAGAGTAACATAATTTTGCTGGCGTTATTTGCTATTGGTGCGGTGCTCGCACTAGGTAAAGTATTTGTTTGGGGTGAAAGTGTAACCAATTATGGTTCCTATACCACATGGGGATTGTGGGTAGGATTATATATTTTTTTGGTTGGTTTAGCCGCTGGAGCGGCTTGGACGGGAATTTACGCTGCTTATCGTAACCATGGAGAACCGAATCAATTAACCAACCTTAGCTTAATTGTAGCTGGCGTTAGTTTGGCATTCGGTTTGGCGTTTATTGGTATTGACCTTGGTAAACCGCTGAAAGGTAGTTCTATATTCTTAAGTCCTTCGTTTAGCTCTAAGTTGACTTGGGCCTCCTGGATTTATACCCTATTCTTCGGATGTCTTGCTGGTTATTTTCTGACACAAGCCAAAAGGGTGTTTATGATTCTTGCTGGTGTAGCAGCAGCCGGATTTGTCCTTGCTGAAGGTTTGTTTTTTGGTGGTATGGTTGCGCGGACGTTATGGCATACTTGGCTAACACCTCTTTCGTTTTTTACCTCTGCCGTAGCCGCTGGATGCGGTATGGTTTATGCTGTTGGACTCATCAGTAGTAGAAATATCATAGTCGCGCAAGGGGCTTTTCTAAGAAGAACATTGATTTTTGCAGTGATAACTCACGTTGTTGTTGAAGGAATACATTTAGCTAGTGGTCTAGCTGGTGGAGCAGAAAAGGTTATTTTAACCAAAACCATGTGGACAGCGGTGCCTTTTTGGGGAATGTTCTTGATCGTTGGAGTAATAGCTCCTCTTACCATGCTGTTTAAGAAATCTGATAAGGTGAATCTTGTGCCTCCATTCCTCGTTCTGTTTGGCTTAGCAGCCTACAAGTATAGCTTTGTACGCTACGGATTTAGTCAAGAGACTATTCCGGGAATATCCAATGCTTTTCAACATGCTAGATTGTCCTTGACCTATACTCCGTCTAGCGTGGAGTGGATCGTTGCAATTGGCTTCTTATCGGGACTGCTCTTGGTGGCAAATTTTGTGGTCACTAAGTTTTTCGCGATGAAAGACAAGAAGCAGACTCCACCAGTCGAAGTAATAACTTAGAGTAATGGGGATAAGGAGAGAAAAATCATGACTAAGAATATAGTAGAAAAAGTGTTAAATAATAAATTCAGCCGCCGAGGCTTTATCGCGGGTACTGTGGCAATGGGTTGTGCTGCATTTTTAGGTAGTGATAGCAAACTTATGAGTTTATATGAGAAAGCTAAGGCTGGAACATTGACTCCGGAAGATGAATATATGCTGAATCAGGCGGAAAATATCATCTATACCACTTGTTTGCAATGTAATACTGGTTGTTCAATAAAAACTAAATTCTTGGATGGAGTATTAGTAAAGATTGATGGCAATCCGTATTCTCCTTGGACAATGAGCCCTCATCTATCTTATGATAGTAAAACTCGTGATGTGGAAACCATCGATAGTGCACTGTGTCCGAAGGGGCAGGCTGGCATTCAAACATACTATGATCCCTACCGTATTCGAAAGGTATTGAAACGTGTGGGTAAGCGTGGTGAGAACAAATGGGAAAGTATTCCTTTTGACCAAGCTATTAATGAAATTGCCAGTGGTGGCAAGCTGTTTGCTAACGTTCCAGGTGAACAGGATAGAGTAGTGGAAGGTATGGATACATTGTGGGCCGTGCGCGATCCTAAAATTGCGAAAGAGATGGGCGATTTCGTTGGTAAGATTTTAGGCGAAAAAGATAAAGGGAAGAAAGGAGCTCTTGTTCAAGAGTTTCAAGTCAAATTTAAAGACCATTTGGAAGGAATGATTGATCCTAATCATCCAGATCTCGGACCGAAAAACAATCAGTTTGTCTTTTGGTGGGGCCGTTTGAAGGATGGACGGGGAGATTTAATCAAGCGTTTTACCCTTGACTCATTTGCTTCGAACAACGCACATGGACACACGACAGTTTGTCAAGGGTCCCTGTATTTTACTGGCAAGGCCATGAGTGAGCAATGGAAGTATGATGCCAAGAAAAATGCCATGTCATGGATGGACGGGAAGAAATTTTACTGGCAGGCTGAGCTTGAGGAAGCTGAATTTGTGATTTTCGTCGGCGCTAATGTATTTGAGGCTAATTATGGTCCACCCCTTCGTACTCGCCATATTACAGAAGGTATTAGTTCAGGGCGAATGAAGTATGTTGTTATTGATCCCCGCTATAGTAAAGCCGCAACTCATGCGTGGAAATGGGTTCCGTCTATTCCAGGCAAAGATACAGCCATTGCCATGGGTATGATGCGCTGGATCATCGAGAACAAACGTTATGACCAAAAATATCTAATGAACGCCAATAAGGCAGCGGCAAAGGCGACAGGCGAACCAACGTGGAGTAATGCTCCTTGTTTAATCAAAATGGTCGACGGCAAGCCTACTTTATTCTTGAGGAGCCATGAAATCGGTTTCGAAAAAGAAATGATTACCAAAGAGGGCAAGACTTATGTCAATGAAAAATTTGTGGTGTTTAATAACGGAGAAGCAGTAGAAGTTGATCCTAATGATGAAAAGGCAGCCGTGTATGGTGATCTTTTTGTTGACACGGAGATCAATGGTATTAAACTGAAATCAGTCATGCAGCTATTATATGAAGAAGCGAAAGCTCATAGTATTGATGAATGGGCTGTGGAAGCTGGTACAGAAGCAGCTGTAATCGAGCAATTAGCCAAAGAATTTACTAGTCATGGTAAAAAAGCTGTGGTGGATATTCATCGTGGTGTATCCCAGCATACTAACGGTTTCTACAATGTGTTAGCCTGGAATACATTGAATTTACTTAATGGCAACTATGACTATCGCGGCGGTTTCATTGCCAAATCTGAGTACGGAACAGCAGGTGGCAAACCTGGTCAACCTTTCAGCATCGGAAATCATCCAAAAAAGATTGCTCCTTTTGGCACACCTATTATTCGTACTGGCGTTAAATATGAGGAAAGTACACTATTCTCCGGGTATCCGGCTAAACGCCCTTGGTTCCCGCTGATTAGTGATATTTATCAGGAAGTTGTCCCATCCGCCATGGATATGTATCCATATCAAGTGAAATCACTATTTTTATATATGGGTTCACCCGTATACTCCTTGCCGGCCGCCCAAGCTGTTTTAGATACCTTATCCGATGTGAACAAGATACCACTATTTGTTACCTTTGATACGACCATTGGTGAAACTTCGGTTTATGCGGACTATATTATCCCCGATCTGACCTATCTTGAGCGTTGGGAAATGCATGGCGGACATCCAAGTATACCTTATAAAACGATGCCTATTCGTCAACCAGCAGCAGCTCCTCTTACGGAAACCGTTACCGTATTTGGTGAAGATATGCCTCTAGGCCTTGAATCCTTCCTTCTAGGTTTAGCAGAAAAAATGAATATGCCTGGGTTCGGTCCTAATGGATTTGGAGCCAATCTTCCATTATCTCATTTTGATCAGCTGTATTTGAAACAAGTAGCTAATGTGGCCACTGATGGCAAGGCGGTGCCTGATGCTACAGAGGAAGAAATAAAAATATTTATGGAAGCTCGCAGGCACTTACCTAAAAGTGTATTTAATCCGGAGAGATGGAAGGCGGCTTGTGGCGAGTCGAGCTGGCGTAAAGTTGTTTATGTATTAAATCGTGGGGGAAGATTTGAAGAGTATAACGCCGCTTGGGATGGAGAGAAAGTCAAGAATAAATATGGTACGCTGGTAAATATGTATGTAGAGAAAACGGCCCAAACCAAAAACTCCATGACCGGGAAGCATTTCACTGGGATGGCTACTTACATTCCCGAGATCCAAGACTCAATAGGTAAGCCCCTGACAGATGAGAAAGATGGTTACGATCTAACACTGATTACCTATAAAACCATTCAGCACACTAAGACTCGCACAGCTGCTGACTACTGGCTACTTGCTCTTGAAGAAGAAAATAGTTTGTTGGTTAGCAAGTTAGATGCTGATAAACTTGGTTTAAGTAATGGTGATGTTGTAAAAGTAACATCGGCTACTTGTCCAGATGGAGTTTGGAATCTAGGATTGCAAGGTACGAAGGTGATATCTGGTAAAGTAAAAGTTACCGAGGGAATACGTCCAGGAGTAGTTGGCTTTTCATTGGGAAGCGGCCACTTTGCCAATGGCAGTAAAGACGT
>NZ_BSVC01000022.1 GCF_030269905.1 Pelosinus sp. IPA-1
GGTAGAGCAATCGGCTGTTAACCGATCGGTCGTAGGTTCGAGTCCTACTTCAGGAGCCATTTTAATAAAACACCATTCACTTTTGTGAATGGTGTTTTTATTTATGGTTATGTAGAAGCTTTTAATTAGGTAATTATTTCATTTAATAATCAAAAATTAAAATTCGGTGACGATAGCTACGGTGTTCATCTGTTCCGCATAATAGATGAACCACTTATATTCTAAAAAAGGATAATGCAAAAGGATTTGAACTATTTTATAACAGATGGACAAAATAGAGATGTACCCAAAATGTCATAAATAATGTAAGTGGAGGAATGCATTTTGAAAGAATTTATATTTGTCTCGGATTTTGATGGAACCATGACTGCAAAAGATTTTTATCATATTATTATGGACAAATATCTTGGGGAGTGGGGCAGAGAACTGTACGCAAGCTGGAAGCGGAATGAGATGATGGATGTTGAATTTCTCACAACAGTATTTAAATCTATAAATCGAACAGAAAAGGAAATCTATAAAGATATCTTAAGTATAAAGTTGGATAAATCTATTGCTACATTTATAAAATATATTAACAATAATGGTGGCGATTTTCTTGTTCTGAGCGCCGGAACCCAATATTATATAAAGCGGTTACTTGATTTTGAAGGGTTGCATGGTGTGGAAATTATCGCAAATGATGGCAAATATGAAAACAAAGGTATTACATTAATTCCTCCGGATAAACAACATCCTTTTTATTCACAACGGTACGGTATAGATAAAGCCAAGGTAGTACAGAGCCTAAAACAGAAGTATAAAAAAGTCTATTATGCTGGTGATGGGGGACCAGATGTAAGCGCTGCGCTGCTGGCTGACACTACCTTTGCAAAGGGGACATTAATCACGCTATTGCAGACAGAGACTGCAAAATATGTGCCCTTTGAGTATTTTTTCCAAATCGAAGAATATTTGAAATCGAGAGGATAATATTGTAAAAGCTCTTAAGAATAGTTTCCCTTATTTAAAGAGAAAGATCCTGGGGTAGAATCCCAGGATCTGTTTTTTGTAACTGCTTCCCCAAATGGATAAATGAAGTATTCTACAACTAGACTTTCATTTAATGCTAGGATTATTACATTGTGTGCAACCCGATTCGATTACCTTCGCTGTCTTCAAAATGAGCGAAGAAACCGTACTCTCCGATCTCTGTTTTTGGGACCAGCATTTTTCCCTTGTTCGCAATAACCTTGTCCAGAGTCAAGTTGATGTCGGTTACTGAAAAATATACTAGCGTCCCAAGATGGGACGGCACAAACCCCTCATCCTTCACCAGCGCCCCGCCTATTCCGGGAATGCCCATTTCCATGGAAAACATAGCCATTTGCCTTAGTCCCATGTCATTAGCAACCAGTTTTTGACTGAAAACCGCTTCATAGAATGCTTTGCCTCTTAACATATCTACCACAGGAATCTCGAACCAAATTACCGGATTCATTTTCTCCGTCATTTTTCTCACACTCCTAATATTATTGATTTACTTTGTCAGCAAAGTATCACTAGCTCAAAACAGGTGTTTCGCTCTGTCGACATACCTATTATAACCGAGACTTCATGTAATAAGCCATTGGCCGCTATGGAGTTGTATTCCATAGCGATTTTTCTCTTTTTCACAACTAATTATATAATTGCGTTAACAAGAGTTTTCAGCAGGAGTTTTATAGTTAATGGTAAATAAGTCTAAATATTACATAAAGTAAAAATGAACCAGAATAAGAATAAATGGGAGGTAAAGAAAATGAAGAAAAATAAGTTCGCTAAATTAATCACTGTTCTGATTGGAATCATATGGATTTGTGCCCCAGTTGTTACAGTATCGGCAGAAACAGAACATTCCCTGCAGGTGGAGGCTACAAGTTATATTGTTTCTTCACAGTGGCTACCAGCTGGGGACGAGGCAGGACACGCAATTGGTATGCAACAACGAGAAGGAGAAGCTGTATTCAGTAATGGAGAAACAGCTAAGTACTCGACGGTTTCCACCTTTGATTCCCGCCGCAGTAAAGGCGGGACGGCCCAAGGATATTCTAAATTTACTTTTGATGATGGATCTTTAATCGTATTTTCTTGGACCGCAGAAATAATCAGGACTCAAGATGGACTTCCTTTGAATCAGGGACAAGGAACCATTATAAAAGGAACCGGACGTTTCGAAGGTATAAAAGGTGTATCTGCTTTTAGTGGTAAACAGTTAAAATCTGTAGAGGATGACACAAAGCTCACTTCATTCCAAAATGCGACTATTACATATACTCTTCCATGACAGTTATGATGCAGAATAATAGTTATCACCAAAATGTGTTGAACAAATGCGAATATAGTTATCAAGAAATTTATAGAAAAGGAGGATAGATATGTTGGCTACTATAGCAAAACAAAGCTCCACTAGACAAGATAATCTTACCAATCGAATGTACTTTTTAGATAACTTACGGTCATTTATTATTCTATTGGTAGTAGTTTATCATGCTGCTATCGCATATATGATACGTGGTCCACAGTGGTATTATGTAGTTGATACTCAAAACAATTTTTTCTTCAATATAATTGTTATATTCAGCGATGTATTTGTCATGCCGGTTATGTTTTTACTTGCCGGATTCTTCGCGATCCGTTCTTTATCGCAGAAGAGACAATTATTTTTTTGGCAAGATAAAATAGTAAGGATTGTTATGCCCTATTTTGCTGGGATCATATTTTTGGCTCCAGCTATTAACTACATTTACTTTTTAAGTCGATTTGATACACCTCCAGCTTATTTAGACTACTGGAGTAACATTTTCTTTGGTTTAGCGCGTCAGCATGCCCATCTTTGGTTTTTAGGTGTTTTGACACTGTTTTTTCTGGTGTTATCCCTTGCCTATCATTTCTATAAACCCCTTAGAAGTGTTGAAAGAAAACCAGTTTTACCGTCAATGAAATTTATTATTGGATTCGGTTTGATTACAAGTATCGCTTACTTTTGTGTAAAACAGCTTTTTGATGATTACACATGGGTAATGGTAAAGCATGTGATCATGTTTCAACCTACGCGATGTGTGTTATATGGTTTTTATTTTGTTTTAGGCATTTACGCCCACAGTAAGCAGTGGTTTACAACTTACGGGTATATGCCTAAAATAAGCTTTTGGGGACCAGCCGCCATAGTACTTGGTAGCATCTACACTCAATTTAGAATCATGTTTTGGGCTAAAAGGGAGCTTCTAATAGTAATGGTCGGCAACGATTTGTTATATTCCTTTTTTTGCCTTACGGCAGTATTTGCCTTGGTGGCCCTGTTTTATCGTTGGATGAATTACACATCCAAAATGTTAAGCAAGTTGGCGGGTAATTCCTATGCTATTTATTTTATCCACCAGCCGATTTTAATGATGTTAATCCTGGCTGTTCGTGGGTATCAACTCAATGTTTTCGTTAAATATCTTTTTGTCTCAGTTTCGACGATAGTAATATGCTATTTTGTTTGTGAACATATGTTATCGAAAATACCGTCATTTAGTTACCAACGTAAGCTAGTACTCAATAGGTAAAATTAGTTTTCTTAATTTTATATCGGAATTGAATCAAGTGAAGGCTTATGAATAATTAAAGAGGTGGACTTGCGGTAGTGGTCAGACTCTTCTCCAACATATTTATATCTAGTTTAATAATTTCCGTTAGTTTTAGGAGGGAAAAAGTTATGAAATCAAATGCTATTAAAATAGCCGCTATCGGTGACTCTATAATTTACGGTTATCCTTATGAGCCAACAGCGTCTTGGTTCAACCTTGCTGCCGAGCGGCTTAATCTTGATTATATTAACCGGGGCATTAACGGAGATACTACTGATGGTATGCTAAGTCGCTTTGAAAGTGATATTCTACGGAATAAACCGTCTCATGTGATTATTTTAGGTGGTACGAATGATGCGTATGCTGGGGTTGCAGTTGATCAAGTCATTTATAACATTCAGAAGATGGTACATCTTGCCTTTAAAAATGCCATTTTACCGATTATTGCGTTGCCAATACCTTGCAATGAATTAATAGAAGAGAAGTTACTGGGGCAGTATCGTGAAGCAATGCGTCAATTTGCAAGAGCAAATAACATCGAAATCATTGATTTTCATAAAGCGATAGTCGACGACAGTGGTTTAAGTATAAAGGCGGGGCTTCATTGCGACGGTATACATCCCAATAATGCCGGCTATGAAGTTATGGCAGGTGTCGCTGCTAAAATTTTTATTAGAGTATTAATTGATACTAGAGTTCATACCTATTATTGGGACGAAGACATTAGTTGTATAATTACCACCCTGAAGATTTTGTCTGAAATATTTCATTATAAGCTTCATTCCCAAGTTATCGAGGCTGCCTATGGTCTTAATGCAGGTAGAATTGGCTCGCAGTGCGGCTTGGTGGAAGGGGCATTGCTGTTCATTGGGGCTTATGGACATGAAAAAGGGATCGCATCTCAAAATATTGCTATGTTATGCCAGAAGTTTTCCAGTGCATTTCAAGATACATTCGGTAGTGTACTATGCAAAGAATTAAGGTTACAGGGGTTTAGCCCTGACAATCCGCCTCATATTTGTGAAAGTATAACAAAGAGCGCCGTTGCTTTTTCGGCAGAATTTATCTCTAAGGAAATTGCTGAGTGATTAGGATATGCTATAGACAAACACTAGCTCTTAGACCAACAGATGGATGGTACTAATTTAAAAAAATTAATAAGTAAGAAATGAAAAAAATTCAATTGTCCACTTATTTCTCAATAGACCGATAAAATATTACATAGATAAAAATTGTGTAAGACAGTGATTGAATTTTTCCAGCTCATCATAGAACAGCCCATGACCGCTATATTTGAAAGGTATGAGGACAGAATCTGCAACATAGCGATGCATTTGTTCAGCGTTAGGGAAGGGAACTATCTGGTCTTGTACACCGGCAAATATAGCTGTTGGAACGCAAATCTGCTGTGCGTCTCTCCTTAAATCTTCATCGCGAAGCGAGATAGCAGTCCTGGCAACTGCATGGCCAGATGCTTCCAGACCAAGCCCATTAAACCAGCTCCTAAATTCTCCACTCACGCTACTTGCAAAAAATTTAGTTCCAAAGTCACTTATCATTTTAGGGCGATCAATATAGGTTTGGTGGATAAGATTGTTTACCTCGGAGACAGGAAGACCATAAGGGTAATTGGGACCTTGAGTAAACTTGGGAACAGCAGCAGAAATAAGGGCGAGCTTTGATATACCGTAACCTTCATAACGGGCCATATATCTAGTAGCTATCGCTCCCCCCATAGAAAATCCTACGAGGGCTGCATTGTCAAGACCAAGTGCATCAATAACGCAGTGCACATCGTCTGCTAAGGTGTTATAAGAATATCCTTCCCATGGCTTACTAGATTGCCCAAACCCCCTTAGATCCATTGAAATGCATCTAAATCCGTATTTAGGAAGCTGGTTGAACTGATACTCAAACATCTTGCGGTTTACCGGCCAGCCATGAATAAATAATACTGGTCTGCCGGAAGGATTGATATCGTCAAAGAAGATCTGGACGCCTTTATCTACCGGAATGTAAGGCATTTTTATGTCACCCCTTATTATTTGATTACCTCATCTTATATAAGGTATGATTTTTGACATAAAGCAGTGACACTTTAATTTTATTTGGCGGCTGAGGCTCTGAAAGGTAAAAATGAGACGGTTAACCAATTTGCAAACAAAATCATTGGAAATATATAATCTGTAATCTAAACTGCCTACCTTTAATTTGGTAAGGCAGCCTTTTTATTATCAAATACTCTAATGACATTAATAAACATTAAGTTTAAAAAGCATAATATAACTAGAACATAAATAGGAGGAGGTTGGAAATGGAGGAGCAATTTAAAGAGATAGAGGAAGCACACGATAAAGCAGGTTTTCGATGCTTAGAAGATCCTAGCATAGACTTAAATGCTTTGGAAGAAAAGGAACGACTTAGTGTTGCGATGTCAAGTTACTATATATTATACCGTTAAGAAGAACAAAACCGTCTACTTTATTGGTGAAGTGATATAAAGATAGTAGACACAAAAGCTGGAAAGCCACCCGTTCTCTTTAGAAAAGAAAGAGTGGCTTAATCCGGCTTTTTCTGTCTACTATCTATTGACTATTTCACCTTATTGGTGGACAGTTTTGTTATATTGCGCTTAATTAACACGACTAATTTTAATGAGCGATATGTCTACTTGTTGATTCTTAAATGCTCTATTTCTTGATCGTCTAAAATGCAAATATTTATTTCTCCTTAATCATTCTGGCACAGATAAGCAGGGACTAAGACGATGTTTGAAGAAGAAACGGTAATAGCATCTTTCGGCAGATTGAGGTGGAGCCATTAAAAAATGATACAACTAGTACAATTGAAATACATATTAGCATGATGTTAGGGTTTCATCTAATAAAAACGAAAGGGAGAAAATAATGAACGACAGAATCTATTCTGCGTATGGTAGCAATATGAATCTCAAGCAAATGAAGAAACGCTGTCCAAACGCAAAGGTAATTGGTAAAGGAGAACTTCTAGGTTACAAACTTACCTTTCGAGGAAGAAACTTTGGGGTAGCTAATGTTGAGGAAAGCAAAGATGGTAGAGTACCTATTGTATTATGGCAAATTACAGAAGAGTGTGAAAGGGCGCTAGATCGGTATGAAGGTTTTCCCCAACTTTATGACAAGGTGGTAGTAAAAGTTAGCACTTTGACTGGTGAACAAGAAGCCATGATTTACATTATGACGAAACAATATGAGAGTATGCCTTCAATACCTAAGGAACATTATTTTGAGATAATAAGGCAAGGATATAAGGACAATAACATTGACACAATGCCATTATTGGTGGCTATGAATAAAACTCAAGATGAACTAAAAAACAGTAAAGTATTAGAGGATTTTATTAGGTAATTTAGTTGCAAAAGGTAAAATAAGTAGAGTAGGTGAGATAATGAATCATAAATTAGTAATCATAATGCTCTTTTTGTTAACCGTATGCTTTACTAGTACGGCATTAGCAATGGAAGGTGATGATAATCCGATCGATAAAGCCTTTGCTACAGATATAAATGGAGCGGTAAATACGGTTGAGATGAATTATGTAGCGGAAAAGTATATGCAGGCATGGAAAGCGGAGATGGACAATGTAGCTGCTGCCATTAAGAAAGAATATAGTTATGACGAGGACAAAGCCGGTATTGACAATTATATAACAGCTTACGAGAAAGTCGCTGATGCTGCAGGTCAGGTGGAATGGTTAAATTGTCAAATTCGAAAGAAAACCCTAAGAGCAGAAGTTTTGGTACTGGAGCAGTAAGCGCAAGTTTATTTGCAAAAGCCCAAATTTATAAGCAGGCAACGTTTAATTTGCTTAAAACGTATCAAGGACGGTCGGGGAGTGAGCGGGAAAAGTGTAGCTATACCTTTACTTATTCTGGCAAAGGTGCTGAATTAACAAGGTTAAGAGAAAATCAATAAGAAAAATAAGAATTAAAGCAGGGAAGTGGTGCTATGGATAGGTCAATTAGAAAAAAAATTCTTGAGTTGGTAGAAGAAGAGTATCAAAAATTCTCAGCTGCACTGCTACCTAATATAGACAATGTTTTAGGTGTTCGTTTGCCCCTGCTCCGGAAGCTTGCCAAAGAAATAGCGAAGGGCGATTGGCAGAAGTTTATGGAAATGGCAGAATTAGAATACTTTGAGGAAGTAATGCTTCAAGGCATGGTACTTGGCTATGTGGAAGGGGATATTGAAGATATACTTTCTTATGTTGCCGATTTTGTCCCTCTAATTGATAATTGGTCAGTGTGTGATAGCTTCTGCATAGGGTTGAAATTCACACAGGATAACAAGGAGCGTGTATGGCATTTTTTACAGTCTTACTTGAATTCAACACAAGAATATGAAATACGATTTGGTGTGGTAATGCTAATTAATTTTTACATTGAAGATAGATATATAAAGGAAGTGCTAATACGTTTAGATAATGTCAAGCACAACGGGTATTATGCGAAAATGGCAGTTGCTTGGGCAGTTTCAATTTGTTATGTAAAACTACCAAAGCCAACCATGGAATACCTTTATGATAATACCCTAGATGATTTTACTTACAATAAGGCACTTCAAAAGATCACGGAATCTTATCGTGTAGATAAAGAAGCAAAGGATTTAATCCGCAGTATGAAGCGCAGTAAAAGCTAAGGGGGAAGGAAGTGTCCATTATGGTTTTCGAAAGAGAACTAATATTAGATCGATTAAATGCCCAAATTACAAAGAAGCAATATATCATTGGTGTTGCGACTGGTGCGGGGATTTCTGCTAAATATGCTGCTAAGGGAGGAGCTGATCTTATATTAGCGCTCAACTCTGGCCGATTCAGACAAATGGGATTAGGTTCTATTGCAGGCCTTTTACCCTTCGCAAATTGTAACCAACTTGTTATGGAATTTGGGTCTAGAGAAATCATTCCAGCTGTAAAGGAAATTCCTGTTTTCTTTGGACTTTGTGCTACTGACCCAACGATTGATTTAGATAAATATATTGAGGAAATACATGCAAAAGGTTTTTCCGGAATTAATAACTATCCCTCTATCGGTATGATCGATGGGCTATTTAGAGAAGCAATAGAAGAGGAAGGCTTATCCTATGATCGCGAGGTAGAAGCTATTAGAATTGCAAATCGAAAAAATATATTTACTATTGCCTTCGTATTCGATGAAGTGCAAGCGAAGAAAATGATTGATGCTGGTGCTGATGTTATTTGTGCTCACTTAGGAGTGACCAAAGGGGGAGTACTAGGCGCAAAAAAATCTCTTTCCCTTGAAGCGGCTACAAAAGTTGCGAGAAGTATCTTTCATGTATGCGATGATATGCAGTCAAAGGTAATAAAAATGATCTACGGTGGACCTATAAATTCTCCCTTGGATGTCAAGTATATATACGATAATACAGACGCAATGGGCTATTTGGGAGGGTCTTCCTTTGAGCGTATACCTTCTGAAATTGCTATAACTCAAATTACTCATGAATTTAAAGTAACTGGTCAGTTTGAAAATGACGATTTGCTCCATAAAATGCTGGTAGGAAAAATACAGTATTATGATTATATTGCTTTTGTGAAAGAATATGTTTCTCAACACTATATGAATAAAATTTCTTTTGCCGATTTAGCAATAGAAGCCCATATCTCTAGGAATTATTTAAGTGTTTTATTTAAGAAAGAAGTTGGTTGTACCTTTCCAGAATATTTAACTCGATATAGAATCAATAAATCCATCGAAATTATTAATAATAAAAAAATAGCTTTATCTGAGATTGCATTTCTGGTTGGGTATAATGATTATGCTCATTTTAGCAAAGCTTTTAAAAAACAAACTGGAAGTTCACCTAGTGAATACGTATACTATACAAAAGTACATAAACATCATATTTAGATACATTTACAATATTCGAAATAAACAGTATTCTTTCAGTGAGAAGAAAAATATTGCTTATTTTGAATATTTTTCTTTATGCTGTAGTGGGAGGCTATTACTTTGAAGACAATTGCAATTGTAGGTACTTTTGATTCCAAGGGAACTGAATATGCCTATGTGAGAAACATTATTCAAGGATTAGGTGTAAATACCGTTACTATTCATTGTGGTGTATTTGAGCCGATGTTTGTCCCGGATATCTCTAATGAAGAAGTTGCTAAGGCTGCAGGTTTTGACATTTATGAAATTGCCGCAAAGATGGATCGAGCATTAGCTACAGAGATACTTACAAAAGGTATGGAAAAGCTAATTCCTAGGTTGTATGATGAGGGGAAATTTGATGGCATCATTTCTTTTGGTGGAAGCGGTGGTACGGCGATTGTTACCCCGGCAATGCGTGGATTACCTATCGGTGTTCCAAAAATAATGGTCTCTACCGTAGCTTCAGGTAATACTTCACAATATGTTGGAACAAGTGACGTTATCATGTACCCTTCGATTGTTGATGTTGCTGGTATTAATTCAATTTCAATGAAGATTTTTACCAATGCGGCCTTTGCAATAGTAGGTATGGTGAAATTTGATTACACTCATAAATTTGTGAAAAAACCATTAATTGCAGCAACTATGTTTGGTGTAACTACTCCATGTGTCAATTATGCAAGAGAATATTTAGAGAAAGAAGGCTTCGAAGTTGTCATTTTTCATGCAACTGGTACTGGTGGAAAAACAATGGAAGATTTGATAGCAGCTGGTTTCTTTGATGGTGTATTAGATCTTACAACGACGGAATGGTGTGATGAATTAGTTGGTGGTGTTTTAAATGCTGGTCCACATCGGCTTGAAGCGGCAGGTCGTTTTAATATTCCCCAAGTTGTATCAACGGGAGCATTAGATATGGTTAACTTCGCTTCCATTGATTCCGTTCCTAAAGAATTTCAAGGAAGAAATCTATACAAACATAACCCAACAGTTACATTAATGCGTACAAATATAGAAGAAAATCGGCAGCTCGGTTTAATTTTATCTGAAAAACTGAATCAGGCAAAATCTCCGACAGCTCTTATGTTGCCGCTTAAAGGTGTTTCTATGATTGATGTAAAAGGACAACCTTTTTATGGCATGGAGGAAGATCAAATGCTATTTTCTACAATAAGAGAACATATCGATAGAGATGTGGTAGAGCTAATTGAAATAGACTCTAATATTAATGAGCAGAGCTTCGCAATTGCAGCAGCAAAGAAATTAATAGAACTTATGAATAAGAAACAGCAAGGAGGAAATCAAAATGGCGTTAACTCGTAGTGAGGTATTAACGAGACTTAAGGCACAGATTCAAAGTGGTAAAATTATTTTAGGAGCAGGGGCCGGGACAGGGATTTCTGCAAAAAGCGGCGAAGCTGGCGGAGTAGATTTGATTATCATTTATAACTCTGGCCGCTATAGAATGGCTGGTCGTGGTTCTCTTGCAGGCTTACTTTCCTATGGTGATGCAAACCAAATCGTTGTAGATATGGGTTCAGAAGTGTTGCCTGTTGTCAAAGATACTCCTGTACTTGCTGGGGTTTGTGGAACGGATCCCTTTCGATTAATGAATGTTTTTTTAAAGCAATTAAAAGATTTTGGGTTTGTAGGCGTTCAAAATTTCCCAACAGTAGGATTAATCGATGGAGTTTTTCGAGCTAATCTTGAGGAAACTGGCATGGGATATGACTTAGAGGTAGACATGATTAGGCAAGCCCATGAGCTTGATTTGCTCACGACTCCTTATGTTTTTGATGAAGATCAAGCAATAAAAATGGCAAAAGCAGGAGCGGATATTTTAGTTGCCCACATGGGTTTAACTACGAAGGGGACGATAGGAGCAAAAACGGCTTTAACGTTAGATGATTGTGTAAGGAAAGTGCAAGCTATATGCGACGCAGGGAAATCTGTAAACCCTGATATACTAATCATTTGTCATGGAGGTCCTATTGCTGAACCTAATGATGCTCAATATGTACTTTCTAAAACAAAAGGAGTAGCAGGCTTCTTTGGAGCATCAAGTATTGAAAGATTTGCCACAGAGGTTGGCATAAAACAACAAGCAGAAGCATTTAAAAACATAAAAATATAAAAGAATAGTTGAATAGATATATTGAAAGTAAAGAATAGACTTCATTGCTATAAATCAGATCGTCTAAACTAAATGTTTAGACGATCTTTGTTAAAAAGATATTGACTATAGTAATGAGGTTGTGATAACATAAGGAAGTTGCCGATGACGGTGACGAAAAATGTAAAAGAATGTTGACGGAATTTGAAAGATGTGTTAATATTCTGTTAACGCCAATAAATGGTAATGTGTTCCTTGAAAACTAAACAATGTAAGTAAGGTTAAAATAAGCCAGATGTGCGGTACTC
>NZ_BSVC01000023.1 GCF_030269905.1 Pelosinus sp. IPA-1
GTTTTCATCTTATAAGCTACCGATATGACTTTTTTTAGGCATTTATAGGTTAGGAATTTTTTTAATGATTTAAATCTTAAATTCAACTTGACACTAGACATAAAAAAGCTCCTGAGTTAATTCTCAGGAGCTTTGAATTTCAACTGGAGCCGATATGCAGATTCGAACTGCAGACCTACTCATTACGAATGAGTATAAGGCTTAATTTATAAAAATTTAATATCATCAGAAGCCTTTATTTATAAGTATTTTAACATAATTAATCATCAATAAAAATAATATAAAATTTCATAAAGTATCCCCATACTATCCCCACATATTGCGTTAATTATGTCTTAATCATACGCAATATACTGAGGCCTATATGCAACTTATGTTATGTTGGATCTGTCAATATATCATCAAATTGACAGATTGACAGATTCACCAAAATTACTTAAAAACACATTTAATCCGTTTTCCAGTTCTAAAGGTTCGCCACATCAATTTTTTCATGAATTTTTCATCTTTCAGGAAATGTAACCCGTATTTATCCTTAGCTCCTTGGAGTTTCTTCAACAAATAGAAAAGTTGATTATATTTAACTTTAGATAGACTTACAAGAATAATCGGTACACATGATAGCAATATGTTAGATTTAAAAATGTAATTCTGTTGCCCATAAAATAGAATTGTCAATTTCTGCAAACAATAAGATGATGTATTTGGGTTTATTGAAAAATCAACATTTACCTCCTTAAACAAAGGTAACTCTTCTTCCTCCCCTTTATAAAGTCCATTTACTTGGCAAAACTCACTATACACTTTAACCCATATACTACTATCGAAATTTGCAATATATTTCACCAAAAATCCTGTGCATCCATAATGAGAAATCTCAATAGACTTAAGTGCAGCTTGTAGAAGAACCATGATACTAATTTCTCGTTCTTCTGTATTATATAATAAGTCTTCAGATTCTTCTCCTATTAAACATTCAAGACTATACTCTACTTTACAATTGTCATAATTAACAACACCACAATTATCATTAATATCAATAATCCGAAAAAGCGAATAAATCAAAGTTGAAAGCACCTTCACATCTGCTTTTTCTACAGCCTTTATAATTAGTGCTCGGTAAATTACTATTATATTCTTCTTATCAATAGAGCTTTGAGCAAGTTCCTCAATTCTTTTTAAGAGAGGATATAGTCCTATATGCTCGTTTTTTTGGAGTAATATTGATAATTCATATAAAACTGCATAATATACCGTTCCTAATTCCCGATATGAATTTTCTAAACTTGTATAATTTCCCAAATCTGTTTGGGGAATCATGCCAAGAAAATCTTCCACGCACTTATGGCACTCTTGAATTTTATTTTTATTGTATAAAGTAGTAACCAAGATTACATGATTTTTTAGAATGGATTTATATAAAGCTATATATTTAGAAGGGTTTTTATCAAGCAATTGAATATATTTGGGATTATCAACATTGTGAAACTCCTTTAACAAATCACTCCACATCTTATATACTTGATAATAAACATCATTCATATTTTTCTCAACTGTGGAAATAAGCATCTGATATATACTCTCAACCAAATAACACAGCCTTAAATATATATTTTCTTGAAACTTAGGATTAAGGTCTTTCATATTATCCAGATTTCTCAAGGCTATACTTGCGTCTTTAATAGTATCTTCTAATAGCCAGCGTAAATTTATATTTTTAAATAAGTTACGCACCATAACAAAACCGAGATAAATATCCATAAACGTAAGTATCAATAATATGAGAAAATTATCCCAATTATGTGTAACAAAAACAAGTGAATTCTCTTGTAAGTTTGTATATAAACTGGTTGTCAAATGTAACGAATAGATACTAGTAAAAATAGTTACACCTATAAAAAAAGGAAGAATGAACACTGTGCTATTTTTATTTACAGTAGATTCTCCAGTTTGCTTCTGTTCTCTGTATGTAAAAACATAAAAGGTCAGACTCGTCGGAACAGCCAACCCCATTAGCTTACTTAGCGAATCTAATACAGAGTAAATAAGTTTATCGGATATCCCGCGATAACTAAACCATGTGAAGACATTCTTTATCTGACTTTCATCAGGACTTAGTAAATAAGGATTATGCACTTGTAAAATAATGTACGAAAGCAGTAATATAAAAAATAAGGACATAGCCCGTTTATCACTTATATAGACTAGACCCAGCAATATCTCTTCATCTATTATTGCAAAGAAAGATTGAAATTTCTTACCACAACAGTTTTTTACAGTAAAATATATCAACATCAATATGAATATGAGTGCTAGCATTTCTAGCACTATGACTTTTATTATAATAATCTTCGGAATAACATAGTTGTCTATGAACTCCACAATTGATATATTCAGATTATATATCTGTAAAATATAAAAAAACAAAAATACAACTAACATATAGGCTTGTTTATTACTTATATGAAATAGGCCCAACGATACCCATTTATCTATTACTGCAAAGAAAGATTGAAATTTCTCACCACAATAACTTTTTACAACAGGATATAACAACATTGTGAATATGGGTATTAGCAGGCAGTTCCAAATAATCTCAGTAATAAAACGGCTGTCTATGAATTCCACCGTTCAACACCACCTAGGTAAAAATAAAATACGGAGGCAATATTAATTGCCTCCACCTAATTTACTTTGAAAATAATGTCTTATCTCTTCTGGATCTATTGGATTATTAGAAATTTCCCAAGGTTTTAATCCATTTCTTGCCTTAATCCATGGCGATTCTCTATGAGTTAAATATTCAAGTTGGGAACCATTATAAGAACCGAAAACATTCCATACTCTATCTAATACTTTAGTTACTTCCTCTGGAAGTATAACCTCGTCGTTCGATTTTGGTATTTCGTTAAATCCATATTCTTTATATCTTGTATAAACTTCGTGACAAACAGGACCATGTACCCATGCCTGCAATTCATCTCTAAAAAGCATATCATTGTTATTTGAAGCCATAAAGAAACCTTGTGCATAATAAAGAAGTTTTTGCAATTTTAAATTTGTAATCGCCCTTTGGGTTTTAGGGATACTCTTAGCTAAAAAATACTCTATAACTAGAATAATCTCAACCATATTTATCCCTCCTTTTTATTTTACATTAATTGATAGTATATTATATTTTACTGTTTCTTCAAAAGTTATGCATTTCCTGCTAACTATGGTTTATTTTACAAAAATACTTATAAACTGCATATACTCGAATTCCTAGGACTACATTCAACTCCCCATTCAGAACATATGTTGGTTGTAATTATAAAATTTAAACACCTGTAAATCAAGTAGCAGATGATTAAAATTTTAAACCAACCGCCTCACCTCGAAAGGCAGACGGCAACAGTCTTTTTTAGTAAGTTCCATAGCTTCAAAGCTAATATCTCTACTTCGCATATTCCATTACTTCAAAGTTTTGAATCTTGTCAAAAACTAGATAGTCTTTACGGCTCTGAAATGGTCCTAAGTTAAAATCTTTATTGAACGTATAGTGTGGCAAACCCGTTCCGGTGGATCGATTGTCATACCATGTGATAAAGTCGTCAATTTGAGCCTTTGAAAGCTCATATTCCTTTTGGATTTGATCTGACATTGTTACGACTAGAAGGGCTTTGCCTACTTGCGGATTTGGGTCAAAATCAGAAGTCCAACGAGCGATATTAGAAATTCGAAATTCATCAATACAAACATTTGAATAGTAATCATCATAATTTGTATAAAATCTTCCCAAAACCAGGTTATTTATACTTGTAATACTGTCAAGCGTACTCCAATCACTAAACTCTCCATTAATTGCTATCGCACATTTTCCTAGATGTCTAACGAATGCTATATGATACATTAAATTAGTCTGTAATACTTTTGGGCTTTTAAATGTAGGCGCATTTCCGCCAGCAAGATAAATAGATTTATCTTTTTTATTGAGAGCAATTGCCGTTCCAATATAATTCGGTGTCGTTACCCAAGAACAAATACCTTGACCATCCGTAGTCGTCGAGCCATTGAAATCATTAATCAACATCCAAAAATCAATAGTAAAATCATCTGCTCCAATGTTAAAATTATTGTTTGTCTGAATGAATTGCTTATTCCCATTTAATAATAACGAACTTGCACCAAATTCCTTCTTACTACTGGTAACCGTAGCACCATTACTAGGTTCCCAAATAACTCCACACTCATCTTTCAATCCATCATCGAAATGCAATAACGATACTGTGTATTGATCAACTTCATACATAATTATTACCTCCGTTTATTTTTACTTTGAACCAATATAGCCACGGAACTTTATTAAATTTGTGTGTTTCCTGTATATCGGCTTTTACTAATACACATTCCAAAGTAACAATAAATTAAACTATTGAATGCATTATTATTTCTCATTCTTTATCCGTACAAATTAGCGTAGTTTTAGATAGGTACTAAACAAAATCACCGCCCTACCAATTAAGGTAAGACGATGATTGTTCTACTTAGCTAGCGGTATCACTTTAAAACTAATAATCCTCTCAAATGATAGATATTCCTTACTATCATCTACAATATCATCAAATGCATAGCAAGTATTGCCTGTACAAACAGTACGATCATACCACTTAATAAATTTTTCAATCTCGACTGTAGACAATCTATATTCTCTTTCGCTAGAATCGTTCATAGTAATCCGTAACAATCCGTGTCCACTTGGAGCCTGCGGAGTTGCAGAAGCCTCATTTGAATTAGCACTTTCATTCCCGCTTACATTAACTGCAGTAACTACATAGTAGTAGGTAGTGCCATTTGTTACTGCATTATCAACATAGCTCGTACCTGCTACATTTGTAGCAATAGTAGTATATGAGCCACCTGCTGTTGTGGAGCGTTTTACATTATAGCCAGTTGCTCCAGTAACTGCATTCCAGGAAAGAGTCACTTGAGAATCGCCTGCGGCTGCCATTAAACTAGTAGGCGCATTTACTGAAGGTGCAGTAGGAATTGTAAAGTCTTCAGTCCAACGGGCAATATTGGATATACGAAATTCATCTAGATAGCCATCTAGTAAATAACCATTATCATATATACCACTTGATCTGCTAGTGCCCAATGCAAGATCGACCCCTGGTGTAGATTTAATTCTAACATTGAAATCAAAAGACTTAACTAAAATACCGTTAATAAAATAAAGCATTTTGTTTTGGCTACGTACCATAGCTATATGATACCATTTATGCATCTCTGGTATCCAATCAATACTGTGTGTTATGTCATTGTCATTAAAAGCACATTGTATATGACTACTCGAATACCCCATAGTAAATGAATGACTATAACTATAATGAATACGTTTAGAGATAAACACCGCCACAGAAGACGGCAAACTATTAAACATTACGTTAAAATCAACTGTAAAATCACTGCTTGCAAAGTCAAAATCCGCATTGTCTGGTGTCGTCATATAGGAATTTTTAGTTTTATCTAACCATAAACTAGATGTCCCTATCATCTTTTGGTCAGTGGTCACCACGGCTCCCCCTTGAGGAGTCCAAACCTTTCCACACTCATCCTTCAATCCATCATCGAAATGCAACAGCGATACTGTGTACTGATCAACTTCATACATAATTATTACCTCTACTTATTTTTTATTTTTAAAACCAACATAGCCAAGGAACTTTATTAAAAATGTGTGTTTCCTGTATATCGGCTTTCACTAATACACATTCCGTAGTAACTATAAATTAAACTACCAAATGCAAATGTGTTTTTCATTCTTTATCCGTACATATAAGCTGAATTTTAGATAGTATACATATAACAAAAGCCGTCTTACTTAATTTGAGCAAGACGGCGGCAATACTACTTAGTTAGCGGTATCACCTTAAAACTAATAATCTTCTCAAATGATAAATATTCCTTACTATCATCTACAATATCATCGATTGCATAGCATGAAATACCTGTACCAATAGTACGAGTATACCAATTAATAAAGCCATCGATTACCTCAGTAGATACGCGATATTCCCGCTCGCTTGAATCAATCATAGTTACTTGCAATATTGCTTTGCTGGATGCCACAGAAGTCGCAGAAGCTTCATTGGAATTAGTACTTTCATTTCCACTTGCATCAACTGCAGTAACTACATAGTAATAAGTAGTACCATTGGTTACTGTATTATCTACATACCTTGTATCCGTTACCTTGGTCGCAATAGTAGTATATGGGCCGCCTGCTGTTGTGGAGCGTTTTACATTATAGCCAGTTGCTCCAGTAACTGCATTCCACGTAAGAGTGACTTTATTATCTGCTTTTGCCTCTAAATTTACAGGTGAACCTATTCTTACTACTGGCATATAGGGTTTAAGCTCGCCTATATCATCAATATCCAACGCATCAAACCAAAGATAATAATCATTCTCTAAATTTTCTATTTTTACACTATGCTCGCCTTTGGGAAGGTTGACAACTTCAAATATAACAACTTGATAAGCTAAAGAGCCTAAAAATGAACATACTGTGGTCGCACCATCTACAATTACATTTACCTTCTCACTTCCCCACTTATTCGTAGCTCCAATAACTCTTAATTTTGTTCCAATAAAGTTAAATTTAATGGTATCGTTACTCTGGGAGCATCGGCGATAATTACCTCCGCTACTTGAAGTGTCGGAAAACACCTGCCATGTGGAACCTTCATAAGTTATATTTACGTCACTGTCTTCAATTCTTTTCCACCCATTTTCAGGAGCTGTTAATACTTGTCCTATTGTTGCCATTTTTTATTACCTCCAATAATTTTCATTTTTGCTAACCAACAAAAACATCGCGAACCAAATCTTTTTATTGCTTTCACTAATACACATTCCGTAGTAACTATAAATTCAACTACGGAGTGTAATTTATTTTTCAATTATATTTTATAAAAGCCATAATTTAATGATGCAGTAAATTACAATTATACAAATTATCATTTTTTACAAAGTAGACGCTATAATCTTTAACGTGTGAGCAAATATCCTCCTGCAACAGTGCCAATTATCCATCCAATACGTTCCTTCTTCCGCGAGGCCTTTTCTTTGTCCATTTCCTGTTTGTGCACTTTGGCCTGTTTCTCTAATTCCTGATTAGCTATCAATCTAGCTTGTGCATTTGCCATATCAGTTACATCTATTTTAGTAGTAGACGATGTAGAAAATCTAAGTTCTCCATTCTCACCTATTTTAACGTCAGGCTGTCCCGATACATTAGGCACTTCAACCTCTTGACCATTTACAATGGCAATAACTTTTCCTTGACGTTCTACGAATTGCAGGATAGCTCCTTCTTGGCTTGGGGCTTGTACAGCTACTTCTCTGATTGTCTCGGTTTTAGTATTTATGACCTGTGGTGGTAACGTGACAACAGTTTGTGTATTGGTTTTCTGCGCTTGATCAATAATGTGCTGCTTCCATTCTTTATATTCAACATTCCCAAAATAAAATAGGGCCAGTAATAGTGCTAACCCTAAGAGAAACTTCCAATTATTTTTTACAAATGACATTTTATTACCATTTAACATTTCCATCAAATAACCTCCCGCCAATTTCCAGCTTATCAGTATACTGCCACATATAGCCTTTAATGTCGTCGCTCTGGCCCCATTGTGCATTCCATACAGCGCAACCAAGCGACTGCCAATCAATTTTATTTGTAAGCCAAGAATAAGATGCATACACACCACAATCCAGCCCAATATTATCAATAAAAGTACGACATATTTCTGTTATATCGCGAGGCATTCCACGACGAGTTTTATATCCATCAGCATCTTCCATGTCGAAAAATACAGGTAATTCTAGTAATACACCAGCACTATCAATAGCTTCTCGGCAATTAATTGCTTCTTGTAAAGTATCGTCGTTATTCAATGCATAGCTGTAATGATATGCTCCTACTTTTAACCCTGCTGCGTGTGCTGCATTTACGTTTTCTACAAACATACTATCTTTTGAATATAAGCCATATGAGCTTCTAACCATTACAAATTCAATTCCTGCATCAGCTACGGCTTGCCAATCGACTACGCCATTATTTTCAGATACGTCTATCCCTTTCATCATGTTATTTACTCCTCCTCATGTAAACTTGGTGTATTTGTAGACTTTTGCATTTTGCGTATGGCACCTACTTCCGTATCAATGATCCAACCTATCAATGCGCTTGGAATAATTAGCTTTCGCCATCCTAACACCTCATTTATCTGCTGGATAGCCACTCTTCGTTTATCAGCATTCTCCATATCGTCAGAGAA
>NZ_BSVC01000024.1 GCF_030269905.1 Pelosinus sp. IPA-1
TTCACCAAAAAAAATTAATGAAACCTCCCTTTGATTCCATTCTCTTATTGCAGGGGTTGAGCATCAGCAAAAAAAAGCCTGCCCAGGTACGTCACTAATTGATAAATGTCATTTTACATTGTAACGCTGCCACAATTTGAAATTAAGAGGGAGAGATATAGATTATGAGAAAATTAGAGATTAGGTACATTGCAGATGAAAGTCAAATTATTAAGATGGTAAGGAACAATAAGCATGGATAGAAAAAAAGCGGTTGAAGAAGCTATTGCATCTTTAAAAATGGAGGGCTTTGTTTTTACGGAAGAAGAGTTAGCTCTTTTTGATAGATATGCTAAAGGCGAAATATCTTCGGATGATATCAGAAAAAATACTTACGAAAAAATAGCACGTTGGAAAATTGAAAGTCCGGAATCTTTTGCAAAGGAATAACCTCGATCCCAACGTCAAGTACCTAATAAAAGATGGTGGAGTTTTTTAAAAGGAGTGAGTACTTAAAATGAATAAAACCTTTGAATACTATATGTCATTGCCTTATACCGTAATGATTTATTCATCACCAGAAGGTGGCTTTGTTAGCGAAATAAAAGAATTACCTGGTTGTTTAAGCCAAGGAGAGACAAAAGAAGAATCTTTAAAAATGATTGAAGATGCTAAAAGAGCATGGATTGATATTGCTTTGCAAGATGGTGACGAAATTCCCGAGCCAACAGATACAACAAAAAAAATGATGAAAACTCGTTGACAATGATTTGACAAAGGCGTAAAATCGAGCTATAGGGGTCTGTCCAGTACCAAATTTAATATAACGTCAAAAGGTCGTAAGTCTTGATTAAGACTAGCGGCCTTTGTTTTATAAAATAACAAGTCGCATAAAAATGTCATGAAAATGTCATCTTTCTGACATTTTTTATTGAACAATATTATATAGGGCTTTTAAAATCTCGCAATTTTTTGCGAGCTTTTTTTTATTTCAAAAAATATTTAGAATCCCTATTATTTTCTCTGAAAGTTAATTTATATAATTGTTGGAGGTGGAAAAAATGAAAAAATTTATAAAAATGATAATTACTTACATTATAAAAAAAATGATTGATTCCTTATTTTTATAAGCATCAATTTAAAATACAAAAGATAAATAATTAAATTTTTATTGTCCACTATATTGAGGAGTGAAGGTTGTCGTATTGTCACATATGAAGGAACAAGGGATTATATATTAAGATGTAAAAATTCCGTAAGGCGCACTTAGGCATAACTAAAGTTATGCGTGCTTAATGCCTTACTTTGGGTAAGGCAATTTCCTGGTTAATGTACCCTTCGGGCCATGCCACTTTTCGAACCTTCGGTTATGTAGAAGGTTTCAATCAAAGATCAAATTTCTATCCGCCTTCGCTCGGCCCTTAGTTGTTTGTTTTTGTTCTCGTTCATAGTTTGTTATAGGAAACAACTCCTTTGAGTCACTAACACGCTCTAGGAGCGTAGAAGGGAACGTTCTAGCCTATCGACCGCAGTCGATGTTAGCCCCTCAGGGCGGTGTCCTCTATGAGATATTGAACGATGAAGAAAAGCATCAATCAAAAGGAGAGAAGGAAACGGAAAATAACCTTTGACCTTTGACTAAAAAAATCCTCGTGGAAGCTTAACTTATAAGTAAAAACTAACAATAGCGGTAGCATATTAAAACTATAAAGAAAATATAATGCCAACTATTGACATGTGATGACTTTTTCGTTATCATAATGTATAGATTGATGACTTAAAAGTCATCATAAATATAGGAGGGCTGTCTAATGTACGAAATCATTTTCTACGAAGACGCCCATGGAAATTCCCCAGTTGACGAACTCATCAGCAAGCTCGACCAAAAAGCGGAAAAAAATAACAAAGATGCTCGAATCCAGCTAAAGCAAATCATGTACCAAATCGATGTCCTTGAAAACGTCGGAACTCGTTGTTCTAGCGAATATGTAAAATACATTCGTAATGACATATGGGAACTCCGACCGGGTGACAATCGAATTTTGTTATTCGGCTGGAAGAATAACAAAATCGTCCTTTTACATTCATTCCGCAAAACAACAAATGAGACACCAAGAAGACAAATCGAGCGAGCTGAAAGAGAAATCCAAGACTGGGTAAGTAGACATGGGAAGTAGAGGGGGATAATCCCCCTCCCTGAAAAGGGAAAATGATGACGAAGAATTAGAGAAGCGCATTTAGCTCGAAAGAGAACGAACGAATCATTAAATTTAAAAGGAGGTGCGAATATGAGAACGTGGAACGATGTTAGAGGAAAAATAAAATCAATTAGTCAAGAAGAAAAAGATGAAATCAAATTATCTGCTAAGTTAGTTGGTCAACTTATTACAAGACGTGAGGAATTAGGCATATCGCAAAGACAATTATCTATAAGATCAGGCTTACAACAAGCCTCAATTGCTAGACTTGAGAAATATAATGCTATTCCTCGCATCGACACATTCGCAAGATTATCAAAATCATTAGGTTTGGAGATCCAACTTGTGGCAACAAACCCAAGTAAGGAGTAACATGAATTAGGAGATATTTAGTTTAGAGAACCCAATTGTTAGTGGTCCTTAACTATCTAGAGGAGTGATCACCAAGGAAAGTATTTAATAATAAGTATTCAGAATTATAGTTACCGGAAACTAGAGATTTACTGAAGAAGAGTAGGCGTACGATGCCTACTCTTCTTAATTTTCAATATGAATTTTTAAAAAACAGAAAAGCCCACCAATCGCATAAGACCGTCGAAAGCATTTGCGATAAGTGAGCCAGCTACTTAGTAAGGGGAATTTCCCTATTTATAAGTAATATATCACATTTAAAACCATAAAAACATAACTATAGTTAACAAAACCGAAATATATCGCGTTTTCGTGAATTATCTCTGTTTTTCGCTAGAATTTGAAATAAAAATAGTCGCAAAAAAACCCCATTTATGGTAAGATTTAAGTGCTTAAGTCAAATCTAAAACATAAAAGGGGGTTCTCTGCTTGAATTCTATTCAATTGGTTAGTTCTAGTATACCCAATAAAACCGAACTTAGCAACATTTTTAAAGAAAAATCCGTCGAAATCCTCTTGGTAAAGGAAAAGAAATCCTCCCCTTTTTTAAGTGGCGAAAAAGCCTCTTTAACCTATACCACAGAAGGGTTTGAAGGTGTAGAAAAACCTAGAAATTTAAAATCACATTTTGATTCGAATTTATCCTTGTCAAAAATGAAAGAATCCGATGACTCACATAAAAATCTTCATAACAAATATATGAGACAAAATAAATCCCGAAAAATTCTCTATGCTTTTGAAAGATTGATCTTAGATACTGATCCTCAATACTCACATTTGACCGAATTAGAACGTCACTATAAAGCTATGAATTCTCATTCGACTATAAAGTGTTTACGTGTCAAAACTCGTAACTCTGACAATGTAGGGATTCGCGTAGATCATAAACATAAAAAAGCTCATTATACTGGTGTTATGGTTTGTGGAAGTCCTTGGGCGTGTCCGTTGTGTGCTAGTAAAATTCAAAATCGTAGGGCAATTGAAATCCAGGAGGCTTTTAAATGGGCATATAGGGACAAGCAGTTTCAAATGATGATGGTCACTCTCACCTTTCCACATGGAATTGCTGATGATTTGGGCGAGATGATGGAGAAACTTAAAATAGCTATGGTTTATTTTAGAAAAGGTGCAAATTACGATAAGTTTAAAAAAAGTATCGGATATCAAGGCATGATTAAAGCCCAGGAAATTACTTGGGGACAAATTAACGGATGGCATCCACATACTCATGAATTGCAAATTATAAATTATGATATTGATCAAAAAGAAGAAAAGAGAATTAGCAAGTTTATCTTGAATCAATGGGAAATGGCTTGTAAAAAAGCAGGGCTGCTTAAACATGGCAGTATTGCTGATTTCCGCAAAAAAGCCGTACATATCATATTTCATGCTAAAGATTCCGATTACCTGGCTAAACTCAATAATGAAGATCGAGCCTGGGGAGCTGATAAGGAAATGGCATCTGCTTCAACCAAAAAAGGCAGAATGACAGGATTATCACCTTTTCAGATTTTAGATCAATCAGATGAAAATGAGGAATTTCAAAACTTATATTTAGAATACGCCTTGAAGATGAAAGGCAAACGCCAATTAGTTTGGTCGAAAGGCTTGAAAGAAAAAGTTGGTATCAAAGATAAAACAGATGAAGAATTAGCACTTGAAGAATCTAGTGAAAGTGACTTACTAGCTTTATTTACTAATGAGCAATGGTATATCGTACTTAAAAATAAAGATCGCGCCTATGTTCAATGGCTTGCAGTAAATTATGGATTCGAGGGACTAGCCCAGTATTTTGAAAAGCATGGTTCAATTCTAAATGCCCCTGTTTTTCATAAAGAATCAAGTTTGGAAAATAGGAATGATGATGGATGAAGCCATATAAATCAAACCTACTACAGGGTGTAGTAGGTACTGTAGTAGGAACTACTACACCCTGTGTAGAAGGTGTAGTAGAATCTAGTTACAACATGTTGTAGAAGGTGGTTTAGTATGAATGATGATTTATTTTTAACGGTTGAAGAGTTCGCCAATCGATTAAATGTTAATCCCGAAACAGTTCGGAGAAGAATTAGGAAAGGTTCTATTAAAGCGCAATTATTACCAGGACCGAGGGGCGATCAATATAGTATTCCTGTTAGTGAATTAACTACGCAGGAAGCTCAAATAGTACCATTACCACAACTTTCACCTGCCATAATAGATCAACTATCAAACGCCATGGAAAAAGCCGTACATAATGCTATAGAACCATTACACAACACTATAGAAGCACAAAAAAAAGAAATACTTGCTTTAAAAGAACAACTAAATAAAATTGATTCTTCAAATTTAAGTAGGTCAATTGATCTAAATCTAAAAATAGATACTTTTATATCCGAGAGCCGAGCCGAACGAAAGGCAAAAAAAAGCCGGTGGAAGTTTTGGGAATGAAATAAAACAAGCCGTCTCTGACAGGGAGAATTTTAAAATAGTTGCTTTTTTTCACTTTTATTATATCAACTTAGAAACATAGATAATACGCGGTGTCGTGGAGCGCCTGTAGCCAAAAGCAACGTTTTTGCACATATATAATAGAGGGGTATTTTCGGCTTTATGCAAAATTACTTTAACACGGTACTAAAGTATCTAGAATCCATGTTAAATTTGTAAAATGAAATCCTGCTATAATATGTCCAATTTAATAAATACAAAAAAGCAAACAATGTGCCCCTTATACAGGGAAACGTAGTTTGCTTTTTATATTGGCTTAAAAAGATATAAAAAGGGCACGAAAAGGGACCAAAAAAGGCACAGAAAGGAGATAGAATGTTATGTCGTTATTACAAAGTTAGTCTTATAATAGTTTGAGTAGAAAATAAATTTTGATTTGAAGTTAGGTTATAATGTGAAAAATAGTTTAAGACAGTTTAAAGGTACCGACCAAATGCGTAAAATAAAGTAATTGCGAATTTGTTTAGATATAATGGTTGTATAAAGTAAAAAAAAAATCATTATAGATGTAAATCAAAAACGGCTGGAAATTCCAACCGTTCAATTTATGGGGGATTCAATATAGATATTTTATCAGTAGGAGGTGACAGCCTAGTGCCGACAGATGCTACTAATATTTTCGCTATAGGTAGTGCTATAGCATCAGCTTGTGTTATTGTTTCTAAAGTTGTGAAGCATATCAAGTTTGATATAACATTCAAATAAGTTCTCTGCAAAGAACTTACATATAGGGATTCACTGCGATAAGACAATCCCCCTGCCTTATCTTTTTCTCTTTACAATATAGTCAGTCTGCCCTTAATGTCAATGATTTTATACAGTTGGATTTCCTTGCCGAGAGAGACGGCATTTTTGGTGCTCAGATTATACCGCAATCGTTCATTTCATCAAGGGTATCCTTAAATTTTTTTGTCCTTCGGATGCGT
>NZ_BSVC01000025.1 GCF_030269905.1 Pelosinus sp. IPA-1
ATCCCTCCTAACCTACTTTTGCAAAATAGTGGCCATTATATCATTGACAACACCATATGGATTCTTTTCACGACTTTCTACACTGGCTACTAGTTCATCAAATTTTCCATAGTTCTCTAGCTGCTTTCTTACATACCGGCCAACTTGTTCATCAAGCATTACCAAGAGCTCGCTTTTGGTGCGAGCTGTACGCCGCTCGACGAATTGACCGGATTGTCTCGATTGAGCAATCTGTTCTTCTATGGAGGCTAACAAATCGGTTATGCCATCTCCCCGATTTGCAATGACACGTTTAATTGGCGGACGCCAATCGGTCATTTTTTGATTTAGGTCTAACATCATTTCTAGTTCCGTATGTAGACGGTCTACACCATCATGGTCTGCTTTGTTAATGGCAAATACATCACCAATTTCTAATATACCTGCTTTAATGGCTTGAATGTCGTCACCTAAGCCAGGTACAAGTACGACTAAGGTTGTATCCGCGGTTTTGACTATGTCTACTTCCGATTGACCAACGCCTACGGTTTCCACTAGAATTACGTCTTTACCCGATGCATCTAGGATTTTCACAGCTTCGGCTGTCTTACGGGATAAACCGCCTAAACTGCCTCGCGTACCCATGCTGCGGATAAAAACGCCTTCATCCAATGTCAATTCATTCATACGTATCCGGTCACCTAAAATAGCCCCACCCGAAAATGGGCTTGTGGGATCAATCGCGATGATACCTACTGTTTTTCCCTGCCGACGATATTCTTTTGCCAATTTATCGGTCAAGGTGCTCTTGCCTGCTCCCGGTGGACCGGTAATGCCTATTATATGAGCATTACCGGTATGAGGATATAGTTGCTGCATAATGTTTACTGCATCATCATATTCGTTTTCCACCGCTGTTATCGCCCTTGACAAGGCTAAGCGAGAGCCTTTTAATAATTCTTCTGCAATGTTCATTGGTTACACCACCTCATGTTACTATACACTCCCAAGACAGGGGGCATAGTGCAACATACAGCTATTTACTTTACGTTTGCATTGATGTAATCAATGATGGTCGTAGTGGGTGTGCCTGGTGTAAATACTTCTGCGATACCAGCTGCTTTTAGCGTTGGGATATCGGCATCAGGAATAACGCCGCCGCCAATCATGAGTACATCGGTCATACCTTTTCCACGAATTAATTCAACAATACGTGGGAACAAGTGATTGTGAGCTCCTGATAATAAGCTAAGTGCAATTACGTTTACATCCTCTTGCAAAGCCGCTTCTGCTATTTGCTCTGGGGTTTGACGTAATCCTGTATAGATAACCTCAAATCCAGCGTCTCTGAGCGCACGAGCTACTACTTTCGCTCCGCGATCATGTCCATCTAAACCAGGTTTTGCTACTAATACTCTAACACGTTTTTCCATTGTTACCCCTCCTATCCTCTTACAGTGTTGCATGCGCTTGGTATTCACCAAAGACTTTACGCATTACGCCACAAATTTCGCCTAGTGTTGCATAGGTCTTAACTGCTTCTAAAATAATTGGCATTAGGTTTACGCTCTCATCCTTACATGCAGCTTCTAGTTTAGCCAAAGCAGCAGTTACGGCAGCGTTATCACGTTTGGCTCTTAGATCAGCCAATTTTTTCTTTTGCAATTCGCCTACAGAAGCATCAACTCGTAAGAGGCCTTCTATTGGTTTTTCTTCGATTTGGAATTTGTTGACACCAACGATTACGCGATCATTGTTTTCCACTTCTTTTTGCCATTTGTAAGCACTGTCTTGGATTTCTCTTTGGATATAACCTTCTTCAATGGCAACTACTGCACCACCGATATCATCAATTTTCTTAATATATTCCCAAGCAGCTGCTTCGATTTCATTGGTCATCGCTTCTACATAGTAAGAACCGGCCAATGGATCGACAACGTCAGCAAGTCCACTTTCGTAAGCAACGATTTGTTGGGTACGAAGTGCTACACGTACGGAATCTTCTGTTGGCAATGCCAACGCTTCATCTTTGGAGTTGGTGTGTAAGGATTGCGTTCCACCCATTACAGCTGCTGCTGTTTGCAGTGCAACACGAACGATGTTGTTTTCAGGTTGTTGTGCGGTTAGCATGGAACCTGCTGTTTGTGTATGTACGCGAAGCATCCAAGATTTTGGATTTTTTGCGCCAAAACGTTCTTTCATGACTTTTGCCCATACACGACGGGATGCACGGAATTTCGCTACTTCTTCTAATACGTTGTTGTGTGCGTTCCAGAAGAAGGATAAGCGACCAGCAAAGGCATCAACGTCAAGGCCTGCTTTAATCGCTGCTTCACAATACGCAATACCATCAGCAATGGTGAAAGCGATTTCTTGGGCAGCAGTGGAGCCGGCTTCACGGATATGGTAACCGGAAATGGAAATCGTGTTCCAGTTTGGTACATTCTTGGAGCAATATTCAAAGATGTTCGTGATTAAGCGCATCGAAGGTTTGGGAGGGAAAATGTAGGTACCACGTGCTGCATATTCTTTCAAAATATCATTTTGAATGGTACCGTTTAATTTGTCAGCTCCAATACCATTCTTTTCAGCTACGGCAATGTACATCGCAAGTAATACGGATGCAGGAGCATTAATTGTCATGGAGGTGGATACTTTGCCTAAATCGATTTGATCAAACAAAATTTCCATATCTGCCAAGGAGTCAATCGCTACCCCAACTTTACCGACTTCGCCTTCGGAGATGATATCATCCGAATCATAACCAATTTGGGTTGGTAAGTCGAAGGCGCAAGAAAGGCCTGTGCTGCCTGATTCTAACAGGTAACGATATCTTTTGTTGGATTCTTCTGCTGTGGAGAAACCGGCATACATACGCATGGTCCAGAAACGACCGCGATACATAGTAGGTTGTACACCACGAGTGAAAGGATAAGAACCTGGTAATCCTAGATCACGTTCATAATCTTGTCCCTCAAGGTCTAATGGAGTATAGAGTCTGTTATACTCCAGGTTTTTGCGTTCTGGGAATTTTGCACTTGCTTTTTCTACTTTGGCAGTATACTCCGCCACTTTTGCTTTCAAACTTTCTTTATCCATACTAAAAATCCTCCTTCACTTACTTTTTCATGCTACCAGTTTCTAAGAAACGGGTATGCCATGAAAGGGCTTCTGATAAAATATGTGGTGTATGGGCACATTTGGTAGCTGCCTCGGCTCTTTCCAAATAGTCCATAAGCATTGGCTTATAGTCAGGATGAGCACAATTTTCTATAATTACCCGCGCCCGTTCTCTTGGACTAAGTCCACGGACGTCGGCTACACCCAATTCTGTGACAAAGATATCCACGTCATGTTCGCTATGGTCTGCATGAGATACCATAGGCACAATGGAGGATATGGCGCCATTTTTGGCGGTGGAGGTACTAAAGAAGCAGGTCAAATAGGCATTACGAGCAAAGTCTCCTGAGCCGCCTATCCCATTCATCATTTTGCTTCCCATAATGTGTGTGGAATTTACATTCCCATATATGTCAAGTTCTATCGCAGTATTCATGGCAATAACACCAATGCGTCTAGCTACTTCAGGGCTATTGGCAATTTCTTGCGGACGCAGCATCATGATTTTGCGATAGGAATCAATATTTTTGTAGAATCTTTCAAGACCTGCAGGTGATGGTGAGAA
>NZ_BSVC01000026.1 GCF_030269905.1 Pelosinus sp. IPA-1
TTAAGTCAAGCCCTCGTCCTATTAGTACCAGTCAGCTGAATCCATTGCTGGACTTACACACCTGGCCTATCAACCTTGTCATCTACAAGGGGACTTACTAGCTTACGCTATGAGAGACCTCATCTTAAGGCTGGTTTCACGCTTAGATGCTTTCAGCGTTTATCCTTTCCGAACGTAGCTACCCAGCTGTACCCCTGGCGGGATAACTGGTACACCATTGGTTCGTCCACTCCGGTCCTCTCGTACTAGGAGCAGTTCCCTTCAAGTCTCTTGCGCCCGCGATGGATAGGGACCGAACTGTCTCACGACGTTCTGAACCCAGCTCACGTACCACTTTAATGGGCGAACAGCCCAACCCTTGGGACCTACTACAGCCCCAGGATGTGATGAGCCGACATCGAGGTGCCAAACCTCCCCGTCGATATGGACTCTTGGGAGAGATTAGCCTGTTATCCCCAGGGTAGCTTTTATCCGTTGAGCGATGGCCCTTCCACGCGGTACCACCGGATCACTAAGTCCGACTTTCGTCCCTGCTCGACCTGTACGTCTCGCAGTCAAGCTCCCTTCTGCCTTTGCACTCTTCGCGCGATTTCTGGCCGCGCTGAGGGAACCTTTGAGCGCCTCCGTTACATTTTCGGAGGCGACCGCCCCAGTCAAACTGCCCACCTGACACTGTCCTTAATGTCGTTACTATTAAAGTTAGAATTCCAGTAAATAAAGGGTGGTATCCCAACAATGACTCCACACATACTAGCGTACATGTCTCGCAGTCTCCCACCTATCCTGTACATCATTTACCAAAATTCAATGTCAGGCTACAGTAAAGCTCCATGGGGTCTTTCTGTCCAGTCGCGGGTAACCTGCATCTTCACAGGTATTTCAATTTCACCGGGTCCCTCGTTGAGACAGTGCCCAAGTCGTTACACCTTTCGTGCGGGTCGGAACTTACCCGACAAGGAATTTCGCTACCTTAGGACCGTTATAGTTACGGCCGCCGTTTACTGGGGCTTCAGTTCACACCTTCGAATTGCTTCTAAGCACTCCCCTTAACCTTCCAGCACCGGGCAGGTGTCAGCACCTATACGTCAGCTTTCGCTTTAGCAGGCACCTGTGTTTGTGGTAAACAGTCGCTTGGGCCTCTTTTCTGCGACCCTCTTTAGCTCATACCGCAAGGGTAATCACCTAAAAGGGCTCCCCTTCTCCCGAAGTTACGGGGACATTTTGCCGAGTTCCTTAACGAGGGTTTTCCCGCGCACCTTAGGATTCTCTCCCCGCCTACCTGTGTCGGTTTGCGGTACGGGCACCCACAGCCTCGCTAGAAGCTTTTCTTGACAGTGTGGGATCAGTAAGTTCGTCGCTATCGCTAGCAACTCCCCGTCACTCCTCAGGCTATTCGTTTAGCGGATTTGCCTACTAAACACCCTACAAGCTTAGACGCATTTCTTCCATTCATGCGATTACTTACCCTTCTGTGTCACTCCATCACTCAAACGGATGTGGGTGGTACTGGAATGTTTGCCAGTTGTCCATCGCCTACGCATTTACGCCTCGGCTTAGGCCCCGACTTACCCTGAGACGACGAGCGTTGCTCAGGAAACCTTAGGCTTTCGGTGGACAAGATTCTCACTTGTCTTTTCGCTACTCATACCGGCATTCTCACTTCTATATACTCCACAGCTCCTTACGGTACTGCTTCGATGCGTATAGAACGCTCCCCTACCACTTGTAACAAAGTTACAAATCCATAGCTTCGGTTCCGTACTTTAGCCCCGGACATCTTCGGCGCAAAACCTCTCGACCAGTGAGCTATTACGCACTCTTTAAATGGTGGCTGCTTCTAAGCCAACATCCTGGTTGTTTCTGAAGTTCCACATCCTTTGCCACTTAGTACGGCATTTGGGACCTTAGCTGATGGTCTGGGCTGTTTCCCTCTTGACTACGGGTCTTATCACTCGCAGTCTGACTCCCAAGGTCCGAGTACAGCCATTCGCAGTTTGACAGAGTTCGGTAACCTATAAGGCCCCTAGCCCAATCAGAGCTCTACCGTCTGTACTTATTTCTTGAGGCTAGCCCTAAAGCTATTTCGGGGAGAACCAGCTATCTCCGCGTTCGATTGGCATTTCACCCCTATCCACAACTCATCTCAAAACTTTTCAACGTTCACGAGTTCGGTCCTCCACGCAATTTTACCTGCGCTTCAACCTGGCCATGGATAGATCACTGCGGTTTCGGGTCTACAACAACTAACTATTCGCCCTATTAAGACTCGCTTTCGCTGCGGCTCCACATTTTCTGCTTAACCTCGCTAGTTACTGTAACTCGCCGGTTCATTCTTCAATAGGCACGCTGTTGACCACATAAGGGTCTTCAACTGCTTGTAGACATACGGTTTCAGGTTCTTTTTCACTCCCCTCCCGGGGTGCTTTTCACCTTTCCCTCACGGTACTATACGCTATCGGTCGCCAAGGAGTATTTTGCCTTGGAGGGTGGTCCCCCCTGCTTCCCACAAGGTTTCACGTGTCTCGTGGTACTCTGGAACTCGGCCATCTTGCTCTGCTTTTCGTCTACGGGACTGTTACCCCCTATGGTCTACCTTTCCAGGTAGTTCGACTAAGCCTGACTCGAATTATGCCGGTCCTCAACCCCGAATCAGTAAACTGACTCGGTTTGGGCTCTTCCCCGTTCGCTCGCCGCTACTTAGGGAATCTCACTTGATTACTTTTCCTCTGGGTACTTAGATGTTTCAGTTCCCCAGGTGCCCTCCTCATACTCTCAGGTATGGGTAACGATGCATTACCATCGCTGGGTTTCCCCATTCGGAGATTCATGGATCAAAGCCTGCTTGCGACTCCCCATGACTTTTCGCAGCTTACCGCGTCCTTCATCGGCTCTTGGCGCCAAGGCATCCACCGTATGCCCTTATTAGCTTGACTTATTGTCTTGCTAATCGACTGCTCATAAATGAACAATCATTAGTGGTGTATAATCCTAAAAGGATCATACGTTTTTTAAAAAATCCTAACATGCTCGGTAATCACCCTAATATTGCTATTAGAATTATTACTTT
>NZ_BSVC01000027.1 GCF_030269905.1 Pelosinus sp. IPA-1
ATATTTCAATTTTTTGGTGTTGATTTGAAAAGACATAAAGGATTAGGTGGTGGGCATTGATGGATCATACTACTCTTGAAATTATTGTACTTACAGTAACATTTATTGGATTAATGCTGATACGAGTGCCAATTTCGTTGTGCATTGTCTCCTCTACGCTCGTTGTTTTTTTAATGGAGGATTTTGGCCTTGAGTTAATTTCTCACAAAATGATCGATGGCCTTAATAACTATGCGTTACTTACCATTCCTTTCTTTATTTTGGCTGGTCAAATTATGGGGGAAGGCGGGCTAGCGAAACGATTAATAAAGTTCGCATTGCTAGGTTTTGGCCGATTTAAGGGTGGTCTCGCTATGGTAAACTGCCTTGCTTGCCTATTGTTTGGTAACATTTCCGGCTCAGCTGCTGCCGATATGGCTTCTGTGGGCACGGTTATGATCCCGCAAATGGTAAAAAAAGGATATAGCAAGGAATTTGCTACAAGCCTTACTATTTCTGCTTCTATACAAGGTGTTGTTGTTCCACCAAGTCATAATTTGATTTTGTATGCACTTGCTTATGGCGCATCTGCTCCGTCTATCAATGCTCTTTTCTTAGCAGGTGTTTTTCCTGGTTTCGTTATATGTGCAATCTTAATGATTGCTGGTCGATTTCTAGCTATTAGAAATGGTTACACAGTGCAGGAAATAATACCGCAGGAAGAACGCGGGAAAGTTATTTTTGACGGAATATTTTCTATTATGCCTTGCGTTATCATTCTAGGGGGTATTTTTACAGGTTGGTTTACAGCCACTGAAGCGGGAGCTATTGCTTGCTTGTACGCTTTCATTATTACCTTCTTCTTTTATCGAGATATTCCCATTACAGAGTTTTGGCCCATTATATTAAAAACATTAAGAATCTGCTCTCTTGTGTTTTTCTTAATGGCAGCTTCTGCAGCATTTAGTTATGTTCTAACAATCTTGCGTATACCAGATATGGTTACTGCACTTCTATTAGGAATATCCAATAACCCACTCATCGTATTGTTTATCATAGCTTGCCTGTTGATTTTGCTAAGCGCACCGATGGATATGGCACCATTGATTATGATTATGACACCAATCTTAAAGCCAGTTATACTTAACATGCATATAGACCCTCTTCATTTCGGAATTATTATGATGCTCAGCCTAGGAATTGGCTTGACGATTCCACCTCATGGAGCTGTTTTGTTTATCGGGTGTGCCTTGACAGATACACCGATAGGGAGAGCCGTAAGGCATATGACCCCATTCTATGCTATCCTGTTTGTTTGTTTGATGGTAATTATCTACGTTCCCCAATTGTCTCTATACTTACCACATTTCTTGCGTTAAATACATTTAGTATTTAAAAATAATAAATTAAAAAAGGAGCTTAGAAAATGAAGAAAAGTTTGTCCTTTCTAACCGTATCGCTGCTGTGTGCTGCTTTATTGACTGGTTGTAGCTCAGGAGGTTCAAAAACCGCGGACAAATCGGGTGAAGGAGCAAAAGTGACTATCAGGCTGGCTGAAGCTCACCCAGCGGACTATCCTACAACATTAGGTGACAAGAAATTTGCAGAACTTGTTAAACAAGCCTCAAACGGCAGAATTAATGTTGAAGTTTATCCTGGCGGAACATTAGGTGACGAAAACTCAGTTGTAAGTCAGGTGCAATCAGGTGGTACAGTTGATATGACAAGAGTGAGCAGTGCTACACTTACCTCCTTCAACCCCCAAATGGGATTGTTTGCTCTTCCATATTTATTTACAGACTCAAAACAAGAATGGGCATTTTTGGATAGCGAAAAAGGGCAGAAACTGCTAAAAGACCTTCAATCATCTAATATGATGGGATTGGCTTACTATGAGTCTGGCGCTAGAAGCTTCTATTCCAGCAAGCCTCTTACCAAACTTGCCGACTTGAAAGGTCAAAAAATACGCGTACAACAAAGT
The DNA here is from genome assembly GCF_030269905.1 of Pelosinus sp. IPA-1. Taxonomy (NCBI): domain Bacteria; kingdom Bacillati; phylum Bacillota; class Negativicutes; order Selenomonadales; family Sporomusaceae; genus Pelosinus; species Pelosinus sp. IPA-1. The sequence goes on from NZ_BSVC01000027.1 coordinate 1,961, forward strand.
GCAATTACCCTTGAGATGGTTACTGCTCTAGGTGCAAATCCTATTGTAATGCCATATGGTGATGTATTCGGAGCATTACAAACTGGTACAATTGATGCTGCAGAAAATAATGCGCCTTCATTTGAATCTGCAAACCACTATACAGTTGCGAAAAATTATATTTTAGATGGACATCAGCGTGTTCCTGAAGTACTTTTGATGAACTTAGCTATGTGGAATAAATT
>NZ_BSVC01000029.1 GCF_030269905.1 Pelosinus sp. IPA-1
CAATGTCAAGTTCTCCACATTGGCACCCAACGTGTAGGCAATACTTGATAATACGGTATCTATGCCTTCACCTGCATTTTCTATAACAGCATCACCAATATTGTCTACTACATAGGTATCATTTCCCAGACCGCCAATCATCGTATCCGCACCGAAGCCACCGTCTAGAGTATTATTGCCACTGTTACCTGTTAGAACATTATTAACTTCATTACCAGTACCGTTAATATTACCAGTACCATAAAGAATTAGGTTCTCAAGATTGGCTCCTAAGGTATAGGTAGTAAGATTGGAATACACCGTGTCCGTTCCTTCACCTGCATTTTCTACGATCACATCGCCTACATCGTCTACCACATAGGCATCATTTCCCTGACCGCCAATCATCGTATCTGCACCCAAGCCACCAGCCAGAACGTTATTGCCGCTATTACCAGTGATGACGTTATTGAGGTCATTACCGACACCATTAATGTTGGCTGTACCGGTTAATGTCAAGTTCTCCACATTGGCCCCCAACGTGTAGGCAATACTTGACAATACGGTATCTATGCCTTCACCTGCATTTTCTACAACAGCATCACCAATATTGTCTACTACATAGGTATCATTTCCCAGACCGCCTATCATAGTATCCGCACCTAAACCACCGTCTAGTATATCATCACCAGCCTCACCACTCAGAACATTATTGCTACTGTTACCCGTGATGACGTTATTGAGGCCATTGCCAATACCATTAATATTACCAGTACCATAAAGAATTAGGTTCTCAAGATTGGATCCCAAGGTATAGCTGGCAAGATTCGAATACACCGTATCCGTTCCTTCACCTGCATTTTCTACGATCACGTCACCTATATTGTCTACCACATAGGTATCATTCCCTTGACCGCCAATCATAGTATCCGCACCCAAACCGCCGGCCAGAACATTATTGCCGCTGTTACCTGTGATGACATTATTCAAGTCATTGCCGACACCATTAATATTAGCTGTACCAGTCAATGTCAAGTTCTCCACATTGGCACCCAACGTGTAGGCAATACTTGATAATACGGTATCTATGCCTTCACCTGCATTTTCTATAACAGCATCACCAATATTGTCTACTACATAGGTATCATTTCCCAGACCGCCAATCATCGTATCCGCAC
>NZ_BSVC01000030.1 GCF_030269905.1 Pelosinus sp. IPA-1
GCTTTGTATTTTGTGTGAGGTTTAATTGTACCAGGCTTAGCCAATACTTGACCGCGCTCGATATCTTTACGCTCAACACCACGTAATAATGCACCAATGTTATCACCAGCTACTGCTGAATCCAACAATTTACGGAACATTTCTACGCCTGTTACAACTACAGTTCTAGGTTTTTCAGTCATACCTACGATTTCAATGTTGTCGCCAACTTTGATTTCGCCACGTTCTACACGACCAGTAGCAACTGTTCCACGACCAGTAATCGTGAACACGTCCTCTACAGGCATCAAGAAAGGTCTGTCTGTTGCACGAACAGGAGTTGGGATGTATTCATCTACCGCATCCATTAATTCGAATATTTTTCCGCACCATTTGCATTCGCGACTTGCACAACCGCAGTTAAGTGCTTGTACAGCGGAACCACAAACTACAGGAATATCATCACCAGGGAAATCATAGCTGGAAAGAAGTTCACGAACTTCCATTTCAACTAATTCGATCAATTCTTCATCATCAACCAAGTCAGCTTTGTTCAAGAACACTACCATAGAAGGTACGCCTACTTGACGAGACAATAGAATATGTTCACGTGTTTGTGGCATAGGGCCATCAGCAGCACTTACTACTAGAATCGCTCCATCCATTTGTGCAGCACCAGTGATCATGTTTTTTACATAGTCAGCATGGCCTGGGCAGTCAACGTGAGCATAGTGACGTTTTTCAGTTTCATACTCAACGTGAGCTGTATTAATTGTGATACCACGTTCTCTTTCTTCTGGAGCTTTATCAATCATGTCATAAGCCATGAATTCTCCGCCACCATGTTTGGAAAGAGTCATAGTAATTGCAGCTGTTAAAGATGTCTTACCATGATCGACGTGACCAATTGTTCCAATGTTAATATGTGGTTTATTTCTTTCAAACTTTTTCTTTGCCATT
>NZ_BSVC01000031.1 GCF_030269905.1 Pelosinus sp. IPA-1
CACCTCATTTATCTGCTGGATAGCCACTCTTCGTTTATCAGCATTCTCCATATCGTCAGAGAATCTGTCTAGCTCAAAAATGATATTCCGAATAGCCCCTTTCGTTTTACTCTCAGGCAATTTTGCATACAACACAAAAAGCCCCATAGCCCAAAGATTAGCCACTAGGATTATCCCAGTGGCACATAGTGCTATTTGATATTCGTTTGTTATTGCCATTTAATGCACCCCTTTAAAATTTTGTACAGCAAAAGCGATTACCTGTAGAATTAGCCCAATACCTGCAGAAATGTACCCTGCCGTTTTATACACCTCATCGATTCGGTGATGAGCTGCCTTCGTACTTTCAACCGCTTTTGTAAGTATTATTTCATTTGCATCCACTTTGGCCTTGCACGTAGGACAACCACTTATTACTACGTCCATTTTAGTTTCTAATACAATCATGCGGTCTAATACTTCACGCTGAAAATCCATGCCCTACCCCCAATAGTTCTATCTATTTATTTACATTCAAGGTTTTCCTTAAATTAAACCCTTTATTTTTATCCGTACATCTTCATATAAAAACAAATAGGCATAGTTCACGTGACATAGGAAATTACCCCAAATCTATACTTTAAGCCTGCTCTAAAATAAAATAGCTACGGTATGTACCGTAGCTATTTCTAAATTAGTGAATACTTTTAGTTGTTACAAGAGAGTACGAGCAAATGTTTAAACAATTCTTCGGAAATGAAGTGATATTCATTTGGGTACCATTTGCTGTCAATTTTGTAATAGCTCTTATTGCTATTATTTCATCATCAGCAAACAAAAAACAGACAAGTAATCTTGTCCGTTTTCATCTTATAAGCTACCGATATGACTTTTTTTAGGCATTTATAGGTTAGGAATTTTTTT
>NZ_BSVC01000032.1 GCF_030269905.1 Pelosinus sp. IPA-1
GTAACACAATATACTTGTGTTACATTACTTTTTGCTGCTTACCAATATAAAACATGAATCTGCATAGTAATCCATTTTTTGCTATTTTTTCTTTAGTTTTAAAGTAACATATTGTATACTATATAACAATAAGAACCATTAAATGGGAAGTGATTAAAATAGAGTATGTAGAACCAATACGATGTAAAGGTCAAATAAGTAAAATTAAAACTTATTTAAAAAATAAAAATTTACGCGATTACTTACTTTTTGTTCTAGGCATCAATAGTGGTTTAAGAATATCTGACTTATTATTACTGACTGTAAATGACGTAAAGGAAAAAGATAGAATCCAACTTAGAGAAAAAAAAACAGGTAAAAATAAAGATTTTCCCCTTTCGGACACATGTAAAAAGGCGATTAAAGAATATCTAGATACAATTCAGCTTAGTAATGGTTGCCTATTTAAAAGTAAGAAAGGGGATAAACCCATATCTCGAATACAGGCTTATCGAATTATTAATCAAGCTGCACGAACAACTGGCATTACTGACGCAATTGGCACCCATACACTACGTAAAACCTTTGGATATTGGGCCTATAAAAAAGGTGTAGATATAACTAAAATTCAAAAGCTCCTTAACCATTCAGCCCCTAGTGTAACATTAGCTTATATTGGAATCACCAAAGATGAACTTGACGATATTTATATTAATTTAAATCTATAAAAAAAATGCAGTAAAAAAAAGGATAATTTGAAAAAATGACGTAATATGTTTTATTATGGGAAATTTGTAAAGAGGTAACACAAGTATATTGTGTTAC
>NZ_BSVC01000033.1 GCF_030269905.1 Pelosinus sp. IPA-1
GATTTTGCGATAGGAATCAATATTTTTGTAGAATCTTTCAAGACCTGCAGGTGATGGTGAGAATGAAGTACCTGAGGCAAACTTTAACTTCCCAGCATCCGCTAAGTCTAGCATTCCATCTTGGATGACTTCGGTATACACTTCTAAATCAGTAAAATCGGATGCAGCAAAACCACTGACAACCGCATTGGCTACCGATCCTACACCGGATTGTAACGGTAAAAGTCCTTTTGGCATACGTCCTGCTTTAATATCAGCTTTCAAAAATTCAATAAAATGAGCACTCATGGCTTTAGCATCGTCGTCAATCGCCGCTAAATCACGAACATCATCACGAATGTCGCAAGGAACAATATAAGTTATCTTGTCCAAACCACATGGAATATATGGAGTTCCTACACGATCATCTGCTTTGACAATGTTAATGGGTTGGCGATGAGGAGGATCAAGAGGAATGTACACATCGTGCATACCTTCAAGAGCCAATGGCTGGGATGTATTGATTTCAACAATAACAATGTCAGCACTTTGCACAAAAGATGCAGAGTTACCCATGGACGTCGTTGGTATGATATGCCCTTCTTCGGTAATCGCACACGCTTCTACAATGGCTACGTCCACTTTACCGCCCAAAAATCCA
>NZ_BSVC01000034.1 GCF_030269905.1 Pelosinus sp. IPA-1
TAGTAGCCTAGCTACTAACGACTAACATGTAGTCTTTCTTCTGTGAAGTTTTGAAGGAACATATGAAAATATGTACTTCTTTAAAAACTTTAATCCGGTGACGATAGCTAAGGGGTTCCACCTGTTCCCATACCGAACACAGTAGTTAAGCCCTTATACGCCGAAAGTACTTGGTTGGAAACGGCCTGGGAGGATAGGTAGTTGCCGGTTAGAGCACTCATTTTTTGTGAGTGCTCTATTATTTTCTCTAAAAACAGATAACGCATTTGAGAAAATGTGAGTCTATTTTAAATGGATCTGGTGACGATAGCTAAGGGGTTCCACCTGTTCCCATATCGAACACAGTAGTTAAGCCCTTATACGCCGAAAGTACTTGCTTGGAAACGAGCTGGGAGGATAGGTAGCTGCCAGTTAGAACATCCTATTTGAATGTTCTTCATAAAATAGTACTTGACATAACGTGTGACTTGATGTTATACTAAGTAAGTTGTCAGCGGGGCTGGCAATAAGTACTAAAAGAATTATGTTGACATGGTGAATAAAACTATGTTATACTAATATTCCGGTTGCGAAAGCGACCATGTGTTCCTTGAAAACTAAACAATGTAAGTAAGGTTAAAATAAGCCAGATGTGC
>NZ_BSVC01000035.1 GCF_030269905.1 Pelosinus sp. IPA-1
GTAACAAGGTAGCCGTATCGGAAGGTGCGGCTGGATCACCTCCTTTCTATGGAGATTTGAATCATTGAAATACATGGTTCTAATCCAAGGTCGACACATCTGGCATTATATACTAGACGGAGCTTATGTGCTTGCTGTAGTATTACAACCTACTTACATTGCTTAGTTTTGAGGGAATACCTCAAATGGGCCTATAGCTCAGCTGGTTAGAGCGCACGCCTGATAAGCGTGAGGTCAATGGTTCGAGTCCATTTAGGCCCACCATTATTTTGTTGTTTTGATTCGAGGTAACTCGGATTTTTTTAAATCAACAAATGAAGTTAACATTCAATGTTAACTAAGCGACTCACACAAAATCGTAGATTTTGGTTCGCTGCTTATAATATGGGGAATTAGCTCAGCTGGGAGAGCACCTGCCTTGCACGCAGGGGGTCAACGGTTCGATCCCGTTATTCTCCACCATTTATGTTCTTTGAAAACTGCACAGAAGAAAGCAAAGTAATAATTCTAATAGCAATATTAGGGTGATTACCGAGCATGTTAGGATTTTTTGAAACATTGTATATTCTTGTTTTAAACCTTGAATATACCACCAACTAAAGGTTGGCAAGAAATAG
>NZ_BSVC01000036.1 GCF_030269905.1 Pelosinus sp. IPA-1
GAGGATAGGTAGTTGCCGGTTAGAGCACTCATTCTTTGTGAGTGCTCTATTATTTTCTCTAAATAGTACTTGACATAACGTGTGACTTGATGTTATACTAAGTAAGTTGTCAGCGGGGCTGGCAATAAGTACTAAAATAATTATGTTGACATGGTGAATAAAACTGTGTTATACTAATATTCCGGTTGCGAAAGCGGCCATGTGTTCCTTGAAAACTAAACAATGTAAGTAAGGTTAAAATAAGCCAGATGTGCGGTACTCGTTTGAGTACAAAACAAAGTTGATCCACTTCGGTGAGATTAACAAAAGCTAGTTTTTTAAAGAGCCATCAAGGTTCTCTAATATAATTTATTGGAGAGTTTGATCCTGGCTCAGGACGAACGCTGGCGGCGTGCCTAACACATGCAAGTCGAACGGAGATTTCAGCAATGGAATCTTAGTGGCGAACGGGTGAGTAACGCGTAGACAACCTACCTTCTAGATGGGGACAACACTGCGAAAGTGGTGCTAATACCGAATGTTGTATTTTA